>NZ_BAFW01000036.1 GCF_000308535.1 Nocardia cerradoensis NBRC 101014
CGACGAAATCGCCCCCCACCAGTCCGAAGATCGGGCCGAGCAGAAGCGGGTCGGCCCCGGCGGCACCCGCCGCGGCGACACCCATCTCACCGGCCAGTCCCGCGGCTGTGGCACCGTAGGCGGCGACGCCCTCGGTGTCGACCGAGATCTTGTGCATCAACATCCCCCATCGTGCTGGTCTGGTGGCAGATTACGTCATCCGAGTAGTTCGACGCATGCCCCTGCGCAACGGTTCCCACTTTCGAACCCCGACAGACCTTATCGTTCCCTCATGCGTACGCATATCGTGGAACACCCGCTGACGGCCACCCTTCTGACGGCCATGCGCGATGCCCGCACCTCGAACGCGGGTTTCCGGGCGGCACTGGCCGATCTGACCGGATTCCTCGTCTACGAAGCACTGCGGGAAGCACCGACGGACACCTTCGACATCGACACCCCGGTCGCGCCGACCCGTGGCGCCCGGCTCGCGAAACCTCCACTGCTCGTGCCGGTGTTGCGCGCCGGCCTCGGCATGGTCGACGCCGCCAGTGCGCTGATTCCGGAATCGCGCGTGGGTTTCGTCGGCGTGGCGCGCGACGAGCAGACCCATCGCCCGGTGCCGTACATGGAATCGCTGCCCGCGGATCTGTCGGGCCTGCCGGTCTTCGTCCTCGATCCGATGCTGGCCACCGGCGGATCCATGCGCCACACCCTGGAACTGCTGTGCGCCCGAAACGCCACCGACATCACCGCCGTCTGTGTCGTCGCCGCCCCGGAAGGTATTGCCGCGCTTGAGAAGTCGGGCCTGCCGGTGCGGTTGGTGACCGCCGCGGTCGACTCCGGACTCAATGCCGACGCCTTCATCGTGCCGGGGCTCGGCGACGCGGGCGACCGGCAATTCGGTCCGCGCCACGACTGATGTCGCCCGCCGCTCGGCTCAGCGGCTCACAAACTTTCGCAGAAGTCACGTAGCGCCGAGAGTCGATCTGCTGCAACCGCTTTCGATCGAGGTAACGAGTCGCGGTCGCGCACCGGTTCGACGATCTCCAGATAGCATTTGAGCTTCGGCTCGGTACCCGAGGGGCGGACGACGATGCGCTGCCCCTCGCCCTCGAAGACCAGAGCGTCGGTCCGCATCCGGCCGCGAGCCGCCGACAGATCGGTGCAGGTGACGGGGACGCCCG
The DNA here is from genome assembly GCF_000308535.1 of Nocardia cerradoensis NBRC 101014. Lineage (GTDB taxonomy): Bacteria > Actinomycetota > Actinomycetes > Mycobacteriales > Mycobacteriaceae > Nocardia > Nocardia cerradoensis. The sequence goes on from NZ_BAFW01000036.1 coordinate 1,167, forward strand.
CGATCACCTCGGGTGGCGTATCGCGCAGGCGGGCAACGACTTCGGCAGCTGCCGCCTGGTCGGCCAGGCGCAGTGACACCTGGTCGCCGGCGTGCAGGCCGAACTCCACGGCGTAGTCGTCGAGGACGTCGAGCAGGGAACGCCCCTGCTCCCGCAGGCGGGCGGTGAGGTCGGCGGCGGCCACGGCCGCGGTGATGCCGTCCTTGTCGCGCACGGCGGCCGGGTCTACGCAGTGGCCGATGGCCTCCTCGTAGGCGTACACGAGGCCGTCGCCGGCGCGGGCGAGCCACTTGAAGCCCGTGAGTGTTTCGGCGTAGCGGGCGCCGCGTGCGGGCGCGAGCTTCCCCAGCAGCCGCGACGACACGACGGTGGTCGCGACCAGCGAGTTCGGCGGTGCGGCACGCAGGACGTAATCGGCCAGCAGCACACCCGTTTCGTCCCCGCGCAGCATGCGCCACCCGTGCGGGCCGGGTACCGCCAGCGCGCAGCGATCGGCATCGGGATCGAGTGCGACGGCGAGGTCGGCATCGATCTTCTCCGCCAGTGCCAGTAGCAGATCCGCGGCGCCGGGCTCCTCCGGATTCGGGAATGCCACGGTCGGAAAGTCCGGATCGGGGGTGAACTGGTGCTCGACCACGTGGACGTCCCGAAATCCCGCCGCGGCCAGCGCCGCCACCGCGGTCTCGCCGCCGACCCCGTGCATGGGCGTGAGCGCGATCCGGATATCGGGGCGCTGCACCGTCATCCGTTCTCCCGCCCCCGGTTCGCCGTGCTCGAGGAGGCCGCCGGGTTCGCGCGCAGTGCCGCCGCGGATCTCGTCGTCGTGTCGTGGTTCGCGCTTCTCGCCCACAGGGTGGTGGCTCGAATGAACCGGTACCGTGCGCGCGCCGCCGATCGTCTCGGGCACGGCTGCGGCTCGGGTCAGGTAGCGGCGAACCATCTCCTCGCCGAGGTCGGCTCGGGTGGCATCGTCGGGCAGCGACAGCACCGATGGCGCTGGAGCGCTCGCGGCCGGATCGGTGCGCGCGATCGGTTCGGTGACGGCCTCGATGCAGCGTTCGATCTCGGCGTCGGCGGGCGGGATCAGCTGCGAACCGCCGTCCAGATACAGCTTGTAACCGTTGTCCGTGGCGGGGTTGTGGGAGGCGGTGATCTGCACGCCGGCCACCGCTCCCAGCTCACGTACCGCGAACGCCACGATCGGCGTCGGCAGCGGGAGCGGCAGCAGCAGCACCGAAAAGCCCGCTGCCGCAAACACTTCCGCGGTGACGGTGGCGAACTCCGCGGAGCCGTGGCGGGCATCGCGGCCGACGATCACCAGACCGCCGCCCAGGCAGCGGTCCCGAAGCCAGGCCGCCACACCGGCGCTCGCGCGCGCCACCGTGGCGACGTTCATCCCGTCCGGCCCGTCCTGCAGGGGGCCGCGCAGACCTGCCGTTCCGAATCGCAACATGGCGCCCGCCTACAGCCGTTCCAGCACGCCGCGCAGCAATTTGCCCAATCTCGGTGCGGCCGCCTGCCCTTCGGCGAGCACCTCCTGATGCGACAGCGGCGCGCCGGTCACGCCCGCGGCGAGATTGGTCACCAGCGAGATGCCCAGCAACCGCAGGCCCAGGGAGCGGGCCGCGATCGCCTCCAGCACGGTCGACATACCGACCAGATCGGCGCCCATGCCGCCCAGCATGCGGATCTCGGCGGGTGTCTCGTACTGCGGACCGTTGAGCCCGGCATAGACGCCCTCGGTCAGCGAGGGATCGATTTCCCGTGCCAGCGTGCGCAATTCGGGGTCCCAGGCATCGACCATGTTCACGAACGCGGCGCCGGTGAGCGGGGTGCGCCCGGTGAGATTGAGATGATCGTTGATCAGTACCGGCTCGCCGACCCGCAGGCCCGGACGGATACCGCCCGCGGCGTTGGTGAGGATCACCGTCTCGGCGCCCGCCGCGGCCGCCGCGTGTACCGCGTGCACCACGCGGTGCGGTTCGTAACCCTCGTAGAGGTGCTGACGGCCCATCATCAGCAGGACCGGCACCTCGCCGACCTGCACCGAATGCACGATGCCCTGATGTCCCTGGGCCGTCGGGGGTTCGAAGCCGGGCAGTTCGGTCATCGGAATCGATGCCCGCGGCGCTCCGATCTCGGTGGCGGCGGACTGCCAGCCGGATCCGAGTACCACCGCGACCCGATGGTGCGTGACTCCCGTACGTGTGGCGATCGCCTCGGCGGCCTGTTCGGCAAGCATGCGCCCACGATAGTGCGCCGACGGGCCGGTGGTGCGCGTCGCGGGCCGGACACGAGGGCCGCCGCCGGGCGCGCTCGGCGGGGCGAGGGCAGGATGGTGCCGTGCGTGAACTCGTGGTCCTCGGGACGGCCAGTCAGGTGCCGACCCGCCGGCGCAATCACAACGGATATCTGTTGCGCTGGGACGGTGACGGCCTGCTGTTCGACCCCGGCGAGGGGACGCAGCGGCAGATGCTGTTCGCGGGGGTTTCGGCGAGTGGCATCACCCGGATCGGGCTGACCCATTTCCACGGCGATCACTGCCTCGGCCTGCCCGGGGTGCTGGCGCGGCTCAATCTGGACCAGGTCACCCATCCGGTCGACATCTGCTTTCCGGGATCGGGCGCGGAACTGCTCACCCATCTACGCGGCGTGGTGCCCGAGTTTCCCGGTCTGCGCGAGCATCCGGTCGATGCGGACGGCCCGGTGCCGCTGCCGGACGCGCCGTTCACCTTCGAGGCGGTGCGGCTGTCGCATCGCATCGACACCTTCGGCTATCGGCTCGTCGAACCCGACAGCTATCGGATCCTGCCGGAGCGCCTCGCCGAATTCGGCCTGGCGGGTCCGATGGTCGGGATGTTGCAGCGCGAAGGCGCGGTCCGGCTGCCCGACGGTCGCACGGTCACCGTGGACGAGGTGTCGGTGCCGCGGCCCGGGCAACGCTTCGCCTTCGTGATGGACACCCGAATGTGTTCGGGCATAGCGGAATTGGCCGAAGGCGCCGATATGCTCGTCATCGAGTCGACCTTCCTGGAGGCCGAGGCGCAGCTGGCCGACGATTTCGGCCACCTCACCGCCGGGCAGGCGGCGCGCGTGGCCGCGGCGGCAGGCGTGCGAACGCTCGTGCTCACCCATTTCTCGCAGCGCTACGGCGATCTGGCCGGGCACCGGGCCGAGGCACAGCGGTATTTCGACGGGGAACTGGTGATCGCCGAGGACCTGATGCGGGTGCCGCTTCCACCGCGTCGCTGACCTGTGCACCGGCGGCGATTCCAACTCGCCGGTAACTTGTCCGGGGGTGTGATGCGGGCGTTCATTCGGAGCTGCATATTCTCTGCGTATGCCGTACTTGGACCGTGACGGGGACGTATTCGTGCTCTACCTCGGCAACGAGGGTCAGACCGACAGCGAGAACCGCTTCCATCCCGACTGGATCGACGCCATCCACGCGAAACTGGACGAGGTCGAGGCCGCCGAAGGGCCGGCGGCGCTGGTCACGGTGGCCACCGGAAAATACTTCAGCAACGGCCTGGACACCGACTGGCTGTTCGGCAACATGGACAAGATGCACTGGTACCTGGACCGGGTGCACACCGTCTTCAGCCGGCTGCTGGCCTTCGGCATGCCGACCGTCGCCGCGCTGAACGGCCACGCCTTCGGTGCGGGCGCCATGCTGGCCACCTCACACGACTTCCGGGTGATGCGCTCGGATCGCGGGTACTGGTGCCTGCCCGAGGTCCATCTGGGAATGCCGTTCACGGTGGCGATGAACGCGCTGGTCACCGAGCGGCTGAGCAATCAGGTGGCGCTCGAGGCGATGACCACCGGCCGCCGCTACGGCGCCGCCGACGCGATCGCCGCGGGCATCGTCGACGAGGCGGCCGAGGCCGACGGGGTGCTGGCCGCGGCCGTCGCGCGGGCCGCCGCACTGACCGGCAACCGCAAGCCGAATCTGCCGGTTATCAAGCGTGCGCTGCACGGACGGGCGCTCGCGGGCCTGAATACCCCCACGACACCGGAAAATCTCGCCTTCGGCTCCTGAACACCCGATGATCATCGCGTGGCGCACAGTGCGAGACTGTGTGCCATGCCACGCAGCGGGGACGAACGCAGCTGGAGTCGCACGGACCGGTCGGCGCACCGGGCCGCGGCATCCGGCTGCGCCCGCGCCGGCGACGTCGATGCCTCGGTGGACCCGGCGGATCCGGCCCTGCTCGCCGCCGCCGATGCCGCCGTCACGGCGGCCGAATCGGATCTGATCGCCCTCTCGCATTCCCTCCACACCGAACCCGAGCTGGCATTCGCCGAGCACCGCAGTGTGGCGAAGACACTGGCCCCGCTGCGCGAGCGTGGCTTCGGGATCGAGATGCCGGTCGCGGACCTCGACACCGCCTTCGTCGCCACCTTCGGCAGTGGCGAGCTGGTGGTGGGAATCTGCGCCGAATACGACGCGCTGCCCGAGATCGGCCACGCCTGCGGCCACAACATCATCGCCGCGGCCGCGGTGGGCGCGGGGCTGGCCCTGGCCGAGGTCGCCGATCGGTGCGGTCTGACCGTGAAGGTGTTCGGCACGCCGGCCGAGGAGAGCGGCGGCGGCAAGGTGCTGATGCTCGAGCGCGGCGTCTTCGACGGGGTCGCGATGGCCCTGATGGTGCATCCGGGTCCGCTGGACATCGTGGGTGCGCGGTCGCTGGCCCTGGCCGATCTGTCGGTGTCCTTCCACGGTCGCGAAGCACATGCCAGCGCCGCGCCGGAGTACGGCCGCAACGCCGGGGACGCCGCCACCGTCGCGCAGGTCGCGCTGGGTCTGCTGCGCCAGCATCTGCGGCCTGGCCAGCAACTGCACGGTATAGTCGAATCGGGCGGTGTTGCCCCGAATATCGTGCCCGGCCATGCGGAACTGTTGTATTACCTGCGGGCAGACGATTCCGCATCCCTCGACGATCTGCTGCAGCGCGCCTCGGCCTGCTTCGAGGCGGGAGCGCTGGCGACCGGATGCACCCATGAAATCCGGGCGCTGGCGCCCACATATACCGAGCTCACGCCGGATTCCGCACTACTGTGTGCCTACCGCGAGCAGATCATCGGTATGGGTCGCATGCCGCTCGCGCCGGAACTCGAGGCAGCACGGCCGCTGGGCAGTACCGATATGGGCAATGTCACCAACGTCATTCCCGGCATCCACCCGGTTATCGGCATCGAGGCCAACGGCGCGGTGACACACCAGCGGGAGTTCGCCGCGGCCTGTGTGACGCCGTCGGCCGATCTCGCGGTGACCGACGGGGCGCGGGCACTGGCCCGTACCGCAATCCAGGTTGCGGGCGATCAACTACACAGGGACAGGTTGTTGGAGCGCAGTATTCAGCGACAGGAGGAAATTCGGTGAGCACGATCGGCCGGTCATCACCGGCGGGCCGCGAGGACGATGCCGCGGCGGCTCGCGGCGACGCGGGTTCCGGCCTGCAGAGCAAGGCGGTAGGCCCGGAGGCCGGTACCTGTCGGCACACCGGACTCGCCACCGGACGGCAGGCCCAGATCACGGCCGCACAGGCCGCGGTCGAGGCGTGGCTGAGCGAGCACGGTGACGATCTGATCGGCTGGCGCCGCCACATCCACGCCAATCCGGAACTGTCCCGCGCCGAGCACGGCACCACCGAATTCGTCGAATCCTGGCTGGTCAAGGCCGGTCTGGAACCGCGCAAACTACCCACCGGCACCGGCCTGATCTGCGATATCGGCCCGGCCGGGCCGCGCCTGGCACTGCGCGCCGATATGGATGCGCTACCGCTGCAGGAGTACACCGGGCGGCCGTTCGCCTCGACCGTTCCCGGCGTCTCCCACGCCTGTGGTCACGACGCGCACACCTCGATCCTGCTCGGCACCGCCCTCGCCCTCGCCGAAATGGGCGAGCTTCCGGTCGGGGTCCGGCTGGTCTTCCAGCACGCCGAGGAGGTCATGCCCGGCGGTGCCATCGACATGGTCGCCGCCGGTGCGATGGACGACGTCTCGCGGGTCTTCGCCCTGCATTGCGATCCCCGGCTCGAGGTCGGGCGGATCGGGGTGCGGGTCGGCGCCATCACCTCGGCCGCCGACACCGTGGAACTCGTGCTCGACTCGCCGGGCGGGCACACCTCCCGGCCGCATCTGACCAGCGATCTGGTCTACGCCATCGGCACCGTCATCACCGGCCTGCCGGGTCTGCTGAGCCGCCGCATCGATCCGCGGACCAGCACGGTGATGGTGTGGGGTGCGGTATCGGCGGGTAAGGCGCCCAATGCGATTCCGCAGACCGGCATGCTGACCGGGACCGTGCGCACGGGTGACCACACCACCTGGTCGCTGCTCGAGCCGATGGTCCGCGAGATCGTCGACGGGCTGCTCGCCCCGACCGGGGTGCGGTATCAGCTGAACTACAAGCGCGGCGTGCCGCCGGTGGTCAACGACGAATTCTCCACCCGGATGTTCGAGGACGCGATTCTCGGCCTGGGTCCGGACGCGCTGTCGGACACGCCGCAGTCGGGCGGTGGCGAGGACTTCTCCTGGTACCTCGAGGAGGTTCCGGGTGCGATGGCGCGGCTGGGTGTGTGGTCGGGCGAGGGCCCGCAACTGGACATCCATCAGCCGACCTTCGACATCGACGAGCGCGCGCTGGCGGCCGGCGTGCGCGTGATGACCAATCTGGTCCTGCAGGCACGCTGATCGAACGGCCCGTCGGGTGTGAACCCGGCGGGCCGGCCGGCTACCCCGGCGGCTACATCGAGCCGAAGGTTCCCGGACCCACGTTGCGGCTGTTGCGGGTGCGCAGCGCGTGGACGTAATCGGCCGGAGCCCCGGCCTTTTCGGCCGCGTCGGCGATCACACCGATGTAGCGGGCGGAGGGCAGTCCACCCTCGTAGGCGTCCAGCACGTACAGCCACGCCAGCACCGGCTGCGTACCCGTCCCCGAATTGGGCGAGACCCGGAGCCGGATCTTCTTGTGGATACCGAAATCCGAACCCTCCCACCGGTCGAGGCTCTGCTCGTCCTCGGCGGAGACGTCGTACAGCACGACGAACACCCGGGAGCCCGGATCCTCGACCACCGTCGCGAGCGGGCCTTCCCAGCCGATGTCGTCGCCGGCGAAGGTCAGGCGCCACCCTTCCAGCCAGCCCGTTCCGTAGACGGGGGAGTGCGGACAGCGCTTGAGCATCTGCTCCGGGTCCATATTGGATCCGTAGGCGGCGTATATCGGCACCTGGCAAGAGTATCGAATGTAGGGACCGCTTGTTTCGATCCGGCCGGGTTCGGGCCGTGCCTGTCTCCGGCGAGTCGGGCGGATGTCCGGAGAATTACCGGTAGGTGACACGCGCAACGTCACCCGTGACGCGGTCAAAACGATGAGGAGCAGGACCGATAACGTTGACGGCAGTGCCGGAGATCCCGGCCGCACGGCTCGATAGCGGAGGTACACATGGCCCGCATTGCAATCATCGGGGGCGGCCCCGCCGGCTACGAGGCGGCATTGGTGGCAGCTCAGCACGGAGCCACGGTCACCGTGATCGACTCCGACGGTATCGGTGGCGCATGCGTGCTGTGGGACTGCGTCCCGTCCAAGACCTTCATCGCTTCGACCGGTGTGCGCACCGATCTGCGCCGCGCGCGTGATCTGGGCATCACGCTGCACGTGGCGCAGGCGCAGGTGCGGCTGTCGGAGGTGAACTCCCGGGTGAAGGCGCTGGCGCAGGCGCAGTCGTCCGACATCCGCTCCAAACTGCAGGCCGCCGGGGTCACCATCCTCAACGGCCGTGGTCAGCTGATCGACCAGATCGCCGGTCTGGCCACACATCTGGTGCGCGCGACGCTCGCCGACGGCACCGAACGGGTGATGGAGGCCGAGATCGTCCTGATCGCCACCGGCGCCAGCCCGCGGGTGCTGCGGGGCGCCGAACCCGACGGGGAACGCATCCTCACCTGGCGTCAGCTCTACGACCTGAAGGAGCTGCCGGAAACGCTCGTCGTCGTCGGCTCCGGTGTCACCGGCGCGGAATTCGTCTCCGCGTACACCGAGATGGGCGTGCAGGTGAAATTGGTCTCCAGCCGCGACCGGATGATGCCGGGGGAGGACGCCGACGCCGCGCTGGTCCTCGAGGACGCCCTGGCCGAACGCGGGGTGGAACTCGTCAAACAGGCCCGAGCCGACGCCGTCGAACGGACCGCGGACGGGATCGTGGTCAAACTGTCGGACGGGCGCACGGTCACCGGCTCCCATGCGCTGATGACGGTCGGTTCCACACCCAACACCCAGGACCTCGGCCTCGAGCGCATCGGCATCGAACTCGACCGCGGCGGCTATCTGCGCGTCGACCGTGTCTCGCGGACGGCGGCGACCGGGATCTATGCCGCCGGTGACTGCACCGGACTGCTGCCGCTGGCCTCGGTCGCGGCGATGCAGGGCCGGATCGCGATGTATCACGCGCTCGGCGAGGGAGTGCAGCCGATCCGGTTGAAGACGGTGGCCTCCGCGGTGTTCACCCGGCCCGAGATCGCCACGGTCGGTGTCAGCCAGACCGCGATCGACAACGGTGAGGTGCCCGCGCGCACGGTGATGCTGCCGCTCAACACCAATCCGCGCGCCAAGATGTCGGGCCTGCGCCGCGGCTTCGTGAAGATCTTCTGCCGGCCTGCCACCGGTGTGGTGATCGGTGGCGTGGTGGTCGCGCCCATCGCCTCCGAACTCATCCTGCCGATCGCGATCGCGGTCCAGAACAATCTGACGGTGAACGACCTGGCCCAGACGTTCTCGGTGTACCCGTCGCTGTCGGGATCGGTCACCGAGGCGGCGCGGCAGTTGATGCGTCACGACGATCTGGACTAGTGGGCGGCGGCTGTTTCAAATGCGCTGCCGCGCTTGATCTTTTGCCGGCCGGAGTGCGGCTTCCCACAGCCGGGTAGCACCGGTTGCCTGAAACTTGTTCGTGTGGTTCACTTCCGGCAGAGATGTCAGTGGTGGTCGGCTGGCAGGTTCACGTGGCGGGGGGAATGCAATCTTTCCCGGGCCGGGAATCCGCGAGCGGCTCGCGGACCGCAGCAGGGTGCGGGCCGGACATCGATGAGGGACCAATGGAGACGGCCCCGTCGAGCGGCGTTCGTCGGTCGACGGCACTGGCCGAGCTCGGGAAAGGGATTGCGAGACAGTGAAACATCGTAAGCCGAGTCGGGCGCAGCGAGCGATGGCCACGACGTCGTTGCCACTGGCCACCGCGGCCGCCGTGGCGACCATCCTCGCGTCGGGTACGGCGAGTGCCGCGCCGGCCGATCAGCCGAGCGTGCCGACCACTCCGGCGCAGCCGGGCGCCACCAATGAGGCCCCCGCGCAGGGCGACAACAACGGCCAGGGTCAGAACGCGCCGGGCACGCAGGAGAACGCTCCGCAGAACGGCACTCAGCAGAACGGGCCGCAGCAGAACAACAACCAGCCGAACGGGACCCAGCAGAACGGGCCCCAGCGCAACGGCACTCCGCAGCCGGGCGTCACCACCCCGAATCAGCCGGGTGTCACGACTCCGAACCAGCCGGGTGTCACCACCCCGCAGCCGGGTGTCACGACCCCGAACCAGAACACGCCGAAGCCGGACCAGAACCTGGCCTCGCCGACGCAGCCGGGTGTGACCACCCCGCGTGTCGCGCCGCTGCCGGTGCCGGGTCAGAGTGGCCAGGTGCAGCCGGCCGTCGTTCCGGACCAGCCCACCCCCAACGGTCAGGCCGACCAGTTGAAGCCGGGTCAGCAGTCGCCGGACCAGACCGTCGGCACCCCGAACAAGCCGCAGTCGCAGAACGGCGGCAACGCGGACACGCTGCGTAGCCAGCAGGGCAACTCGACCCCGTCGCAGCAGGCGCAGTGGACCTCGCCGAGCCTGCAGGCCGCGCCGGCCGCTCCGGTCGTCCAGATGAACGGCCCGCACACCGAGGTCGGCGCCAACGTCGACGGCGGCGGGCTGCTGCCGGGCTACGTGGCCAACACCCACCACTTCAGCAACCTCGACGGCTATGTCGGCACGGTGGGTTACAGCACTCCGAACGGAGTGGGCGACGCGGGTGTGTCGGTGGAGTTCGTCGAGGCGAACAAGGTCAAGATCACCTCGTACACCCACGCCACCGGCTTCGACGATCTGAAGTCCGAGAACTACGTCGACACCACCGAGGCGAATGCGGCCAAGGCCGCCGTCGAGGGCTGGATCAAGCAGCAGCCGGGTGGTGCCGCAGCACTGGATGCGGCCGCTCAGATTGGTAGACTCCCGCAGGGTGATTTCGCTCCGCAAACGGTGAATGTCGCTGGTGCGACCACACAGTGGGGTGGCACGGTCCAGTACTGATACAGACTGAATCGACGCGTGGGGCGGTCGTTCGCGACCGCCCCACGCGTGTGTCTCGGGGAAGGAACGGGTGATGGCCTCCGGCGACGATCAGGACCGGGACGAAGGCGAGTCGGGATTCGGCCCGCCGGTTTCCGGATTCGGGCCACCGCTGAACGATTTCGGGCCGCCGACGGGTGAAACGGGTGCGATCGGCTGGGCGCCGGTCGGGGAACCGGAACGTCCCACATTGGGCTGGCAGCCC
>NZ_BAFW01000035.1 GCF_000308535.1 Nocardia cerradoensis NBRC 101014
AGTTGCCTGCGCGGGCCCGCGAATGCGGATAGCGTCGTTACATGACTGGACCGATGCCTTTGACTCTCGCCTCGATCCGCCAGGCCCCCAAGGCCGTGCTGCACGACCATCTCGACGGTGGCCTGCGTCCCGCGACCGTGCTCGAACTGGCCGAGGATTGCGGATACGACCAGCTACCCGCCACCGACGCGGAGGCGCTGGCGCACTGGTTCCGCGAAGCGGCCGACAGCGGATCGCTCGAGCGCTACCTCGAGACCTTCGCCCACACGGTGGCGGTGATGCAGACGCCGGAGGGACTACGGCGAGTGGCCCGCGAATGCGCGCTGGATCTGGCCGCCGACGGCGTGGTGTACGCCGAGGTCCGCTTCGCGCCCGAACAGCATCTCGAACGCGACCTCACCCTCGACGAGGTCGTCGAGCACACCCTGGCCGGGTTCCGCGAGGGGGAGCGGCTGGCCGCCGAGGCCGGCACTCCCATCCGGGTGACCTGCCTGCTCACCGCCATGCGTCACGCCGCCCGCTCCCGTGAGATCGCCGAACTGACGGTACGGTTCCGGGACCGCGGCGTCGGCGGATTCGATATCGCCGGCGCCGAGGCGGGCTATCCGCCCTCGCGGCATCTGGACGCCTTCGAATACATGCGGGCCAATTGCGCGCAGTTCACCATTCACGCCGGGGAAGCGTTCGGACTGCCGTCGATCCACGAGGCGCTGGCGTTCTGCGGCTGCGATCGGCTCGGGCACGGGGTGCGGATCACCGACGACATCTTCGACAGCGACACCGCCGAACCCACCCTCGGGCTGGTGGCCAATTATGTGCGCGACAAACGGATTCCGCTCGAGCTGTGCCCCTCGTCGAATGTGCAGACCGGTGCGGTACCGGCCCTGGACAAGCATCCGTTCGACCTGCTGGCCCGGTTGCGGTTCCGGGTCACGGTCAACACCGACAACCGGCTGATGAGCGATACCGACATGAGCCGCGAAATGCTCAAACTGGTCGAAACATTCGGCTACGGCTGGAGCGATCTGGAACGGTTCACCATCAACGCCATGAAGTCGGCGTTCATCCCGTTCCCGGACCGGCTGCGCATCATCGACGAGGTGATCAAGCCCGGTTACGCCGTGCTGATCGGATGACCGCGCCGCCCCTCGGATGACCGCTGCGCCTCGGGAACCGGCTAGCCCTTCTCCAGCCGGTTCTCGAAGGCCTGCTCCAGGGCCCGCCAGCTCTCGGCCTCGGCGGTGAACGGCGGACTCGGCGCCAGCCGGGTCGGGTCCGGCTCCAGCAGATAGGAGACGTACCAGCCCAGCGGCGTCGACTTCGCCAGCGCCTGCTCCACCGAATCGTCGCCGAGGTAATCGGCTGCGTCGGTGAACAATTCGACCGCCAGATCGAGCTGGTCGATGTCGACCGACTTGGGGCCCTGCCCCAGATCGTCGGCCAGACCCGGCAGCACGTAGACGTTCTCCTCGGTGACCTCGACCTCGAGCGATCCGTCGACCGCCGCCGTGCGGACCTCACCGTAGGTGCTGACCCGCGCCAGATCGTGGTCGTGATCGTCGGCCAGGTACCGGGCCAGCGCGCGTTCGGAGGGGAAGACGGTGATGGTGCCGTTGCTGCCGAGGAACACCGGCTCGTCGTCCAGATAGCAACGCAGGGTGAAGAATTCGCCCTCGGAGGTGACGATCTTGACGGGGTCGATGCCGACCTCGTGCCAGAAGGTCTCCTCTTCGTCCTCGTCGTCGTCCTCGTCGGTGTCCTCGTCCTCGTCGAGGTCGACCGGTTCGATGTCGTCGTCGTCGGTGTCGGCGACGTCCTCGGCGTCGACGACGTTCTCCTCGGCGGCCAGCAGTTCGGCCTCGGCCACAGCCAGCGCCTCGGCATCGACCTCGGGCGAGGCCACTACCGAATCGATGGCGTCGACGACCTGATCCCAGTCCTTGGCGATCGCGTTGCCGACCTGATCCCACAGCTGTTCGCCGTCGCGGCCGACGAACGCGGTCACACCCGCCGGCAGTGCGCCGAGGACGGGGTGCGAGCCGAAGAACTTGGTGACCACCTCGAGTTCGCACACCTCGCCGATGGTGCGGACCATCTCGAGGGTCTCTTCCAGCTCGGCGATGGTCTCCGGGTCGGGTTCACCGGCCGCGAGCTCCGGGACGCCGACCAGATCGAAGACGTGCTCCTCCTGGGGCTCCAGCTCGGCGGCGGACAAACCGACGACGACCTTCCAGGACGGATGGTCCACCAGATCGTTGTCGTCGTTGGTCCGGATGAACGCGGCGAGCTCCGCGGGGGAGTCGAATCCGTAGAGCTCGTCCTCGTGACCGAGGAATGCCTCCCACTCGTCGTCACCGTCTCGCCAGCGCGGTGCCCACAGGGTGACCAGATCGCCGTCGGTGAGACCGAGCTCGATCGGGACGATGTCTCCAGAAGCCATGAACGGAAGCCTATCGAGCCGTTGCCTTCGGCACTATTCGGCCCGCCCCCCAACGTTTCCCGATTCGGGTGCGGTGAAGGCGGAATTCAGGGTGGCGACCACCTCGGAGCGCTGCTCTCCCGCATTCTGCGCAGCTTGCTGGCATGCCCAGATGATCAACTGGCCCACTTCGGCCGGAGAATGCGAGGTGACGGCCTCGGACAGATCCAGGCCCACCAGGGCGCCGTCGCTGTCGACCTCGACGCTCACCGAACCGTCCTCGGCGGTGAAACGGCCGCGCACGTTCTTGAGGTTGTAGAGCGCCGCCTCGAGGGCCTCGAGTTTATTCGTCGCCGCGGCGACGAGGGCATCCATTTCCGCGCTCACAGTGCGTCCTTTCCGGTCATACGGGCCGCATCCAGCTGGTGGGTCCGGTGTCCTCGTCGTCCATGCGGTCGAGTTCGTCGACGGCTTCCTGGCGGGTGGGCAGGCCCAGCTTGTCCAGGATCTCGGTGGGCATGCCGGATTCGGCGAGCAGTTCGCGCCGGCGGGCCTTGGCGACGATCGCCGACCGCTTGGTCAGCCGCAGGATCTCTGCGGCCAAAGCCTGTGCGCCGTAACGGTATTCGCTCCGCTCGAATTTGATCTCCACCGGAATGCCCTGATCGGTGGCCCGCACGCTGATGGTGCCGGCGCGATTGGTGCTGGCGGCGACCGTGACGCTCGGGATCTGCTGTTGCGGCCGGCTCATGACGTCGGCCTGTAGAACCCGTGGAACGCCATTCCCATGTTCTCCGTTCGAATCGAGTCGATCTGCACCGGATCACCGGCCTCGACCATCTGTCCGTTACCGACGACCATCGCGACGTGACCGTCCCAGATGGCCAGATCGCCCGGCATGACATCGCCCGGGCTCACCGGTGTCGCGCCGGCGCTCTGATCGCAGGCGAGGCGGGGCAGGTCGACGCCGGCCTCGCCGTAGGCCCACTTGGTCAGGCCGCTGCAGTCGAGTCCGGCCCCGGGGGTGTTGCCGCCCCAGACGTACGGCGTGCCGCAGGCGCTGATCGCCGCCTTGACCGCGGTGGCGGCCTTCTGATTGGGCGCCTCGACCTGGCTGCCGTCGGGCAGGGTGATCATGACGCCGCCGTGGCGGCCGGGTTTGTCGGCGCCGGACTGCTGAGCGCCGGGGGTTTTCGTCGCGCCCGAACTCGACCGCGACTGCGTCGCCGCCGAGGCCGGTGTGGTCATGCTGCTCATCATCGAACCGCCGCTCGACACCAGCCCGCCGAGCAGTGAGCTGGCCGTCTGCGCGCCGGTGCTCAGCGCGGGCGCGGCGACCGAGGCGGCGGCCACCGGGGTACCCGACATCGACGGCGTCGGCGGGGGCGGGGTCAGTTCGGTCATCGACGTGGTGTGCGTATCGAGTTCCGACCGCACCCGGCCGACCACACCCAGCGCCTGGCCGAAATGATCGATCGCCGAGTTGACCACGGTGATCAGTCCCGGAGGAGTCGTCAGCGCGGGCCCCAGCGCCGTCACCGACTGCACGAACGACTGGACGATTCCGTCGAGTTCCTTCTGGCCCGTCTGCACCGTGGCGGCGGCCTGGCTCACCACATCGGCCATATCGTTGCCGCGATCCGACATCGTGGCCGCCGAGGTCTGCACCTTGAGCGCCTTGTCCATCGCGGCGTCGCCACCCCCACCGCTCCAGGCGTTGGTCATCTGATTGATGCTCGCGCTGCCGGCCTGGTGGATTCCGTCGAGGTGGGCGGACACCTGACGCAGCGCGTCGGCCGGGCCGCCGGCCGGCAGCACACCGGAGCCGAAGCTGGTGAGCAGATCGATGAGTGGTTGGGCGAGCGCGTCGAGATCGATGACGCCCGTCATCCG
>NZ_BAFW01000034.1 GCF_000308535.1 Nocardia cerradoensis NBRC 101014
TGTCTCATACGGGCTCGGCGTCTGCGCCGAAACTGTACTCGTCGGTAACTTTTGTTCTTCCGGTGGCGGCCGTTTGCTGGCGATCGCGGTCTGTGATTCGCACGGGGAAATCCTGATGCCCTGCGGACGGTGCCGGCAGGTGCTCTACGAGCACGGCGGGCCGGAACTGCTCGTCGATCACCGCGACGGCCCGGTGCCGCTGGCGAGGTTGCTGCCGGACGCCTTCGGGCCGGACGATCTGGCCGCCGGCCGGACATGATGTGAATTTCCGCACCCCGAACGGGATCTGGAAGGCTTTTCGCCATGACCCATACGGCGGTGTCGGTGATCGCGGCCAAGCGCGACGGTGCGGAACTCGACGACGAGCAGATCGATTGGGTGGTCGACGCGTTCACCCGTGGCGAGGTCGCCGACGAACAGATGTCGGCCCTGGCGATGGCGATCGTGCTGCGCGGCATGACCCGTCGCGAACTCGACCGGTGGACCGCCGCGATGATCGCCTCCGGCCGGCGGATGGATTTCACGGACCTGCCCCGGCCGACCGTCGACAAACACTCCACCGGCGGGGTCGGCGACAAGATCACCTTGCCGCTGGCGCCGCTCGTGGCCGCCTGCGGGGCGGCGGTCCCGCAGTTGTCGGGCCGTGGGCTGGGCCACACCGGCGGAACCCTGGACAAATTGGAGTCGATTCCGGGCTGGCGGGCCGATCTGGACCCCGCGCGAATGCGCTCCATCCTCACCGATCCGGAGATCGGCGCCGTGATCTGTGCGGCCGGGGCCGATCTGGCGCCGGCCGACAAGCGTCTGTACGCGCTGCGCGATGTCACCGGAACCGTGGAATCGGTTCCGCTCATCGCCAGTTCGATCATGAGCAAGAAGATCGCCGAGGGGACCGGCGCACTCGTGCTGGACGTGAAGGTCGGCAGCGGCGCGTTCATGAAGAACTTCCGCGACGCCACCGAATTGGCCACGGCCATGGTCGAATTGGGGACCGACGCCGGGGTGCGGACGGTCGCGTTGCTGACGGCGATGGACACTCCGCTCGGGCGTACGGCGGGCAATGCGCTCGAGGTAGCCGAATCGGTGGAGGTGCTGGCCGGTGGCGGCCCGCCGGACGTCGTCGAGCTGACGGTGGCGCTGGCACGAGAAATGGTGGCGCAGGCCGGGATTCGCGATGTCGACCCCGCCGACGCGCTGGCCGACGGACGCGCGATGGATCGCTGGCGGGCGATGGTCGCGGCGCAGGGCGGCGATCCCGACGCGCCACTGCCGCGAGCGCGGCACACCGAAACCCTGGTGGCGCAGGAATCGGGCGTGCTCACCCGGCTGGATGCGATGGCCGTCGGGCTCGCCGCCTGGCGGCTCGGTGCCGGTCGCGCGCGTCAGGGTGATCCCGTGCAGTTCGGTGCGGGCGTCGAAATGCACTGCAAGCCCGGCGATTCGGTGACAGCCGGAAAGCCGCTGTTCACCTTGCACACCGACTCCGAAGCGGCAATCCCCGCGGCGATCGCGACACTGCGGGCGGGATTCGACATCGGGCCGGTTCCGCCGGTCGCGCATCCGCTGATCCTCGGCCGGATCGGGCTCTGAGCCGCGAGTGACCTGTTTATTGTGCCAATAACCAACGGCACGTCATCCGGGTTGCTATTCTGTGCTCGCACGACCGCAGAATCCGGCTGGTAAGCACCGCCCGCGTGCGGACGGCATTCGATTGCCTAGCGAAGGACGTGTGCTCGTGGGTGCTGTCGCTCTCGGACTCATCTTCGTGTTCATCCTGGCCGCCGGCGGATTACGGTCCGTCGAGGTCGGCTGCCAGAACACGCAGAAACTCCATCTGAAGAACATGTGGCTGTGCGCGGTGGTGTCCTACGCCGTCGCGCTGGCCGGATTCTCGGTCTTCCTCGTCATCTCTACCGTGGTCTCACACTCGCCGTGGCCGACCTGGGCAGATGTGGAACGGATGCCCTGGTGGGCGCCCTTCGGCGGGCTGATCGGCGGTGTCGCGGTGCTCGGCATGATCACCGTGGCCAAATATGTCGGCGTCGCCACCTTCAACGCCGTCGTCATCGTGTCCGAAATGCTGGTCGCGCTGGTGATGGACGACCTGGGCGCGATGGGTTTCGCCGAACGCCACGCGACCCCGCCCCGGCTGCTGGCGGCCGTGCTGATCACCGTGGCCGTCTACCTCATGGCCGGCGATTCTCGTGAGACCGCGCCGCGGCAACCCGAATTCGTGCCCGCCAGGGAGGCGGCACGATGACCGCCCGCACCACGGTCCGGCCCGCGACGCTCGGCCGCGGGGCGATGATTCTCGTCTTCGTCCTGATGCTCGTCGGCGGCGCCCTGCGCTCGGTCGAGGCCGGATGCCAGAACTCGCTGAAACTCGCCCTGCACAACGTCTTTCTGTGCGGCGTGATCTCCTACGCGGTGGCGCTCGCCGGTGTCGGCGCGATATTCGCGGTGACACCGGCGGTGTCACCGCGTCAGCCGTGGCCGTCCCGGGCGGATCTGAAGACGATGCCACGATGGGCCCCGTTCGGCGGACTCACCGGTGGCGCCGCCATCTTCGCGATGATCACCGTGGCCTCCAGCGTCGGAGTGAGCACGTTCAATGCCCTGATCATCGCCGGTCAGATGCTGCTCGCCGTGGTCATGGACCACTTCGGTGTCATGGGTTTCCCGCGCCGGCCGCTCAGCGCGCAACGACTGGCGGGCTGTGGGCTGATCGTCGTGGGCGCCTATCTGATGGCGAAGTACTGAGCCGGGTCCGGCTACGCGCGGGCGACCATCGGGCA
>NZ_BAFW01000033.1 GCF_000308535.1 Nocardia cerradoensis NBRC 101014
GGCAGGGGGGCGCCTGGGTGCTCTCCGACAACGGCAGTACCAACGGGGTTTTCGTGGACGCGCAGCGGATCACGCGGCCCGTTCCGGTGGATCGGCCGATGCTCGTCCGGCTCGGTGACGCGGTCACGGGGCCGCTGGTGCATCTGCTGCCGGAGGCACAGTTCCGGCCGCCCGCGCCGCCCAACCGGGCGCAGTCACCGGGCCGTGCGCCGAATCCGCCCGCCCGGGACGCCGGGCCGCGAGGCGGTCAGCATGGTGGCGGGCAGCACGGCGGTGGACAGCACGGTGGCGGGCAGCAGCAGCGTCGGCAACCGTCCCATCCCACACCGCAATCCGGGCAGTTGCGCCGACCGACCACGCCGCAGCCGCCGTCGCGGCCCGCGCAACGACCGAATCAGCGCCCGTCCCAGCCGATTCCGGCGGCCCACGGCTCGGGCGGTGTGCCGAACGTCAATATGACCACCAAGGCCGACACCTCGGCGCTGCCGCCGGTGCGTGCGCGCGCCTCGACCGCACCGATCGCGCGGGCAGATCGCATTCCGGCCGGCGGCCTGACCATCGGCCGCACCAGCGACAACCAGATCGTCGTCAACGATCCGCTCGCCTCGCGCCGGCACGCCCGCCTGGTCAAGAGCGGTGAGGGACTAGTCCTCGAGGATGTCGGCTCGGCCAACGGCACCTTCGTCAACGGCCGCCGCGAGCAGCGGGTCGCGCTGCGCGAGCGCGATATCGTCACCATCGGCAACGTGGACTTCGTCGTGCAGGAAGGCACGCTGAAGCACCGCAAGAAGCCGGTCACCGAGCAGGGCCTGAGTGTGCACGGCGTCGGATTCGTCGTCGAAGGCAACAAACAACTTCTCGTCGACGTCAACATGCAGGCCGGGCGCGGCACCCTGACCGCGCTCATCGGCCCCTCGGGCGCGGGCAAGTCGACACTGTCGAAACTCATTGCGGGAACGACACATCCGTCGGCCGGTGTGGTCACCTTCGAGGGCCGCAACCTGCACGCCGAATACGAGGCCATGCGCAGTCGTATCGGCATGGTGCCGCAGGACGACGTGCTGCACCGGCAGCTGACCGTGCGCCAGGCGCTGGGATTCGCCGCCGAACTGCGGCTGCCGCCGGACTCCTCGAAGGCCGACCGGCAGCAGGTCATCGACGGTGTGCTGAAGGAACTCTCGCTGACCGAACATGCCGATACCCGCGTCGATCGGCTCTCCGGCGGTCAGCGCAAGCGCGCCTCGGTGGCGCTGGAACTGCTGACCGGTCCGGCCCTGCTGCTGCTCGACGAACCCACCTCGGGTCTAGACCCGGCGCTGGACCGGCAGGTCATGACCATGCTGCGCGAACTGGCCGACGCCGGGCGCACGGTCATCGTGGTCACCCACTCGGTGGCCTGCCTGGACATGTGCGATCAGGTGCTGCTGCTGGCGCCCGGTGGCAAGACCGCGTTCTGCGGACATCCGGCCGGGGTCGGTGACTTTCTCGGGACCAGCGACTGGGCGGAGATCTTCGCGCGGGTCGCCGCCGAACCGGACCGCGCCTTCGCGAACTATCGGTCCCGGCAGGCGGCGCTGCCACCGCCACCGCCGGCCGTGCCCCGCGGTGTCATGGGACAGCCGCCGAAATCCAGTGGCTGGAAACAACTGTCGACACTGTCGCGGCGGCAGGTCCGCCTGATCCTGGCCGACCGCGGCTACCTGGCCTTCCTGGTGGTCCTGCCCTTCGTGCTGGGTGTGCTGTGCCTGGTCGTGCCGGGGAAGAACGGTTTCGCCGCGGCGCCACCGATTCTCGGGCCGGACGGTCAATTGCATCCGCAACTCACCGGAGGCAGTGAATCCCAGCAGCTGCTGGTCGTTCTCATCCTCGGCGCATGCTTCATGGGATCGACGCTGACCGTGCGTGATCTGGTCGGGGAACGCCCGATCTTCCTGCGGGAACGAGCCGTCGGCCTGCTGCCCTCGGCGTATCTGCTGGCGAAGGTGATGGTCTTCGGTGTCGCGGCGCTGCTGCAGTCTGCGGTGCTGGTGGCCATCGTGCTGGCCGGGAAGAATCCGCCCGGGAAGGGGGCGCTCATCCCGTCCGGCGGTGCGGAGCTCTACGTCGATATCGCGCTGACCGCGGTGACGTGTGTGGTCGTCGGGTTGTTGTTGTCGACCGTGGCGAAATCGAACGAACAGGTCATGCCGTTGCTGGTGGTCATGATCATGTGCCAGCTCGTGATGGCCGGCGGCATGATTCCGGTGACCGATCGCGTGGTGCTGGAACAGCTTTCGTACATCTTCCCGTCGCGCTGGGGATTCGCCGGCGGCGCGTCGACCATCGATCTGCGTACCCTGTTCGTCAACGCCCAGCCCGATGCGATCTGGCAGCACACGCCCGGTTTCTGGTTACTCGACGCCGGCATGTTGATCGTGCTCACCGCGGCGCTGTCCACGCTGACGTGGTGGCGTCTGCGGCTGAAGAAGTCGGCCGCGTGAACGGGGCCGATGACGAGCATCGACGGGAAATGCCCGCACTAATCGGACCTGCCCCGAGCATCCCGGCGCGACAGCAGGCACACTTATGCATGTGACGGCTCGAGTAGGGGCGATACATCTCGGATGGGATGTGGTGTCCGTGGCCGCCGGTGGCGGTGGGACACCGATCCGCCCGGTCCAGGTGGAAGGCACATATACGCCGCCTGCGTATTTGCTGGCGGACAAGTCCGGGCGACTGCACACCGCGGGCGTGGACCGGCAGCGGCCCGATCTGGGCATCGCGGTCTCCGACGTGCGCGACATCCTCGGGCATCAGCAGATCCGCATCGCCGGGGCGACCTGGCCGGCGGAATTGGTGTTCCGGGCCCGGCTCTACAACCCGCTCGCCGCGATCGGCAGCCGGTTGCGCGGCAAGCCCGACGTGGTGGCACTGCCGTTCCCGGACGACTGGCCCGACGAGAAGGTCGAGGAATACTGCCGTCTGGTCGAGCAGATGGACGTTCTCACCGACCCGCTGCCCGAATCCGTGGCGCTGTCCGGCTACGTGCGGGCCCTCGGGCTCGTGCAGCCGCCCGCGCCCGGCCGCCGGGGCGTGGGCGCGACCGGCGTGTATTCCGACGGCCGGGTCTGCCTGGTGGTGGCCGTCGACGGGGACGACGAGCGGCCCACCGAATCGGTCGGGGTGCCGATCACACCGGATTCGATGCGGGACGCTCATTCGGCGGACAACGTCGTCATCGAGGTGATGGCCGCGGCCCGCTCGATCGGCGCCGACACCTCGACGGTGCTGCTGACCGGCAACGTGTGCTTCAACGACGCGCTGCGGCTGGCGTTCCAGAATCATCTGGGCGCCCGGCTGCGGGTCGCCGATCATCCGATGCACGCCCTGGTGCTGGGTGCCGCGCATCTGCTCGTCACCGACAGCGAATACGCGGAGGCGGAGCAGGGCCCGGCTCCTGTTCCGAATCAGCCGAATCCGGCGGTGCCGAATCAGCCGGGTCCCCCGCGACCCGGGCCGATGCAGGCGGCGTCGAATCAGAGCATCCCGAATCGCGGTGCGCCGCAATCGGATTCCCGTCCCGAGAACGCGGGCCGGCATGCGTGGCAGGACGCCGGTGCGCCGGAACCCGCCCGCCCGCCCGCCGAACCGCATCGCCGCCCGGAGCCTCCGAATCCGCACGGGGTCGCCGAGGGCCGGCACGCGGCGCGTGACGCCGGGCCCGCATCGAGCCCGCAGCCCCTGCCCACCGGCGAGCCGACCACCCGGATGACCCGGGAGGCCGGCCAGTTGGAAAGCAGGTTCACCCGCCCCCCGGCCGGCCCGGTCGATGATCAGCGGACCACCGAATCCGGTGGTCGGTCATCGGCCGGGGAACAACCGGATGACGAGGAACACGCCCACAAGGGCAAGCTGTGGAGCAAGGTCAAGGACAATCTGTTCGGCGCACCGACGATCGTCGGGGCGGTAGCGCTGGCGGCGCTCGCGATCCACGCCGACGGTGATGCGGATCACATGGCCCGGCCGCTTCCGGAACACAGCTCGGCGGCGGCCGCTGCGGCGGCAGCCGGAGCCGCCGACGCGCGGACCGACGGCGCAGCGGCCTTCGACGCGCGCTCGCTGAGTGGCATCGGCGCGGGATCCGACTTCGGCTCGTGGCCGGCCGTGGACAAGGTGTCGCGCGCGCCCGAGCCGAGCCCGGCCTGCTCGGTCACGCCGAACACCGTCGAGCGCCCGGGGCCGGGTATGCGGACGGTTTCCGACCATCCCTGCGCGCATCTGGCGGTCGACAATCTGCACTACGTCGTCCCGACGGTCCCCGGTACGTTCGACTCGGGCCCGCCGATTCACATCTGACGAGTGCGGAGGCGATTTCGGGACCCCGAGCCGGTCCTGGTATCGTCGTCGTTCGGCGTGCGGTACGTCGTGGATTCGTCCGTGCCGTCACACGAGCCCCGGGTCTCCACCGGCCGCCGGGATCACTCGACCGTTCGCCTGGCTGGCAGAACATCAACGACAGACAGGGAAGCACTGTGCCTACGTACAGCCCGAAGGCGGGTGACGTGACCCGGCAGTGGTACGTCATCGACGCCACTGACGTAGTGCTCGGCCGCCTTGCCGTGCAGGCAGCGAATCTGCTGCGTGGCAAGAACAAGCCGACCTACGCCCCCAACGTCGATGGTGGCGACTTCGTCATCATCATCAACGCCGACAAGGTTGCCGTCTCCGGCAACAAGCGCGAGGACAAGCTCCTCTACACCCACTCCGGGCACCCCGGTGGCCTGAAGTCCCGGTCTGTCGGGCAGCTGCTCGACACCCGGCCGGAGCGCGTCGTGGAGCGTGCCGTCAAGGGCATGATCCCGAAGAACAAGCTGGGCAACCAGATCGCGCGCAAGTTGAAGGTCTACGGCGGCCCGTCGCATCCGCACGCGGCCCAGCAGCCCGTTCCGTTCGAGATCAAGCAGGTGGCCCAGTGACCGCTCCTGAGGAATTCAACGAGGAATACGTCGAAGACGCCGCCGCGGAGGTCGTCGACGAGGGTGCCGGCTACGACGCCGAGTACACCGAGTCCGAGGGCTTCGCCGCGCCGGTCGTGATCGACCGCCCGGTGCAGACCGTCGGCCGCCGCAAGGAGGCCGTGGTCCGGGTTCGCCTGGTCCCGGGTTCCGGCCAGTTCGTGCTCAACGGCCGCACCATCGAGGACTACTTCCCGAACAAGGTGCACCAGCAGCTGGTGAAGTCTCCGCTGGTCACCGTCGAGCGCACCGAAACCTTCGATGTGCACGCCCGCCTGGTCGGCGGCGGCCCGTCGGGTCAGGCCGGCGCGCTGCGCCTCGCCATCGCCCGCGCGCTGATCGAGGTCACCCCGGACGACCGTCCCGCCCTGAAGCGGGCCGGCTTCCTGACGCGCGACCCGCGTGCCACCGAGCGTAAGAAGTACGGCCTCAAGAAGGCCCGCAAGGCTCCGCAGTACTCGAAGCGCTGATCTTGCAGCGCGCGGCCGCTCCCACCCGCACCCGCACGGTGTGCCGGTGGGAGCACGGCCGACGCGACCCCGTACGAGAGCAGGCGTCCAAAGCCGGGCGCCTGCTCTCGTGCTGTATCGATCGACGGTAGGCCGGGGCGGGCAGCCTGCGTCCGCGACGCAGGGTCTCCGCGCTCACCGCAATTCAACTCGAGGGGCGAGATAGATGGGGCGTTTGTTCGGTACCGACGGAGTCCGCGGCCTTGCCAACGACTCGCTGAGTCCGGAACTGGCACTGCAGATTTCGGCGGCCGCGGCACAGGTGCTGGGCCGGGGCAGATCGCGCGCGGTGGCGGTGGTCGGCCGCGATCCACGCGCCAGCGGCGAGATGCTGGAGGCCGCCGTGACCGCCGGTCTGACCGCCGCCGGAATGAGTGTGCTCTCGGTCGGTGTCCTGCCGACCCCGGCGGTCGCGTATCTGACCGCCGCCTACGACGCCTGCCTGGGCGTCATGATCTCCGCCTCGCACAACGCCATGCCCGACAACGGCATCAAGATCTTCGCCGCGGGCGGTCACAAACTCGACGACAGCGTCGAGGACAAGATCGAGGAACTGGTCCGCGCGAAGGGGTTCGTGCGTCCGACCGGTGCCGGCATCGGCCGGGTGCTCAGCCTCTCCGGCGTCGACGGTCATGTCGAGGACCATTACAGCCTGGCCGGCACCCACGAGCGCTACGTCGAACATCTGGTGGAGGCCACCGGCCGCGATCTGTCCGGCATCACCGTGGTCGTCGACTGTGCGCACGGCGCGGCCTCCGACGTCGGCCCGGCCGCGTACCGCGAGGCGGGCGCGCGCGTGGTCGCGATCAACGCCGAGCCGAACGGGCTCAACATCAACGAACGATGCGGGTCCACGCATCTCGAGCATATTCAGCGCGCGGTGCTCGAGCACGGCGCCGATCTGGGCCTGGCCCACGACGGCGATGCCGATCGCTGCCTGGCGGTCGACGGTTCCGGTGCCGTCGTCGACGGCGACGCGATCATGGCGATCCTCGCCCTGGCGATGCACGAATCGGGCGAGCTGGTGCAGGACACCCTGGTAGCGACCGTGATGAGCAATCTGGGTCTGCACATCGCGCTTCGCGATGCGGGAATCACCGTGCGCACCACCGCGGTCGGCGATCGCTACGTCCTGGAGGAGTTGCGCCGCGGTGGCTACAGCCTGGGCGGTGAGCAGTCCGGACATCTGGTCTTCCCGCGGTACGGCACCACGGGCGACGGGCTGCTGACGGGTCTGAAACTCATGGCCCGGATGGTCGAAACCGGGCGCGGCCTGGCCGATCTGGCGAGCGTCATGACGACCGTGCCGCAGGTTCTGGTCAATGTCCCGGTCGCCGACAAAGCCGCGGTCGCCGCCGCGCCGGAGGTTCGCGAGGCGGTGGCCGAGGCCGAACGAGCGCTCGGCGACAACGGCCGAGTCCTGTTGCGCCCGAGTGGGACCGAACAGCTGATCCGGGTCATGGTCGAGGCGACGGATTCGCATCGCGCCAAACAACTCGCCGACGATCTCGCCAAGTGTGTGGCCGCGGTCTGAGGGCCGCGGGCACATCGGGCGCGATGAACGGGGTGCGTACGCCGCCTAGGGGTGCGGCTGTATAGGCCGTTATCGAGCGGTGGGCGCCGCGGCCACGATGGCGGCGTCAGCACATCACCGTCCGAATATCGGCTGGTCATCGCGCATGTCGGCGGTCGGCGGCGAATCCCGGAGGGGGCCTGCGGAGGTCGTCGGCGCGCCGACGGTCCCGCAGATCGGGGCGCGACTGTCGGCTCCGGGAAGTATGGTTGGACGCAGATCATGACGCGACAGCGAAGCTTGATTTCCGTGAGGGGGAACAGTGGACCCGCTGAAGCTTGACAAGTCTCCGACGCTCGACGACTCCGCGAATTCGGCGCCACCGCCGACCGCCACCGCATCCGCTCCGGACGCGGTGATGCGGGTCGATCCCGCGGCGATGGCGGCGTATACGGCCATCGCGAATACCGTTTCCCAACAGCTCGCTTCGGCGGCGTCCGTGACGGCCGGCGCGGTCGATCCACAGCAGCTGGCCACCGACCTGGGGCTGGTGGGAGCGGACTTCGCCGCCAAATTCGCGGCCGCGGTCTCCGAACACGCGCAGGCGCTGTCCACCGCCGGCAAACTGGTCTCGGCCTACGGGCGTGGGCTGCACACCTATACCGCGGGTGTGCAGGGCACCGACGAGGATTCGGCCGTCGCGATCACCCGGACGGAGTCGCGGTCATGAGGCGTCCGACCGCATTGCGTCGCCGGCCCACCGCCGCGCGCAACGACACCACCACGCCCGCAACGACATCCGATCCGTCCGTGGATCCGCCGATCGTCGCGACCCTGGTCCGGCCGCTGCTGGACCTGCGTGCCGCACTGGGCACCGGTGTCGCGACGCCTGCCGCGACCATCACCGGCGCTTTGTCCAGCGCGTCCACACAGGCCGCAGATACCGAGGGGCCACACCGCGACGGCGTCCACGCGCTCGAATCCACCTGGACGGGTCCGGGCTCCGACGCGGCCGTTCCGGCATTGCGCACCACCCAGACTCAGATCGGTGACATCTCCGACCGGGGCCCGGCCTACCTGGGTGTCCTGGCCGACGCCCACGCGACCAGTGCGCGGGCGGCCGACCGGATGGACCGGATCATCGCCGATTTCCGGCGCGACGCTCGAACCATCCTCGGCAACGCCACCGCCGCGCCGGATACGGACGCGGTGATCAACCGGGCCACCCAGGCGCTGCGCGACGCGATCACCACCGTCACCTCCGCACGCACCGAAATGGACGATCACTCGCGCCGATTGGACGAGATGGGTCCGCTCACGGTCACCACGCCCGCCGGACTGAACTCCGCACAATCGTGGGGAGATACGCCCGCTACGGTCCTGCCCAGCGCCTACGGTGCGGTTCCGGGCCAATACGGCGCGGTCCCAGCGCAATACGGGACGGCGCCCGGTCAGCCGATCGATCCGGCGCAGCTGGCCCAGCTGCAACTACAGCAGCTGCTCGTGCAGGCCGGTGTGCAGGTCGGCACCTCGGCCATCAATGCCGGTGTGGATATCGGTACCCACCTGATCGACAAGATCGCCGAGGTCGGCACGCACACCATCGATACGGTGGCCTCCTCGGTAGACCAGGCGATACCGCAGCTGATCAACCCGGACCACGCCACCGCCGACAAGACCAATCCGGCGGGGCATTCCGGAGATTCGGCGAAGCTGTTCGACTTCGGTCCCGGCAAGACGGCTCCCGGAACGACGGGACCGGGCTCGATCATTCCGGGCGCACCAGCACCCGACAAGGCGCCGGCCGACAAGCCCCCGGCCGACAAATCCGATCCGCCACCCCCGTCACCGTCGTCCATCCTCCCGCCACCTGCCGACCCACCGCCGATGCCGAAGCCACCGGCCCCCACCCCTGCGCCCGCACCCGCGCCGGAGCCGGCGCATCCGGGTGGGGTGGCCGGAGGTATGGCCTTGCCGCCGCCGGCCGGTAGCGGACAGGACCACAAACCTCGCGACGGCCAGCTCGGTGTCACCGTGCCGGCGGCCGAGACAACGGTTCCCGCCGCCGTGATCGGCGACTTCGGCGATGACACGGTCTGAGCCGGACCCGCAGCAGGACAACCCGTTCGACCTCGGCCTGCCGATGGTCCGGACTCCCGTCGGCAAGCAAGGCCGCAAACGGCGGTCGGGCCGGCGACATCCGAACCGCCCGGCCGCGGCGGCAAATCACGGCGCCGTCGCCGTGCCGCCGGCCCGGCCGGGCCCGGAGCCGGCGGCTTATCCGTCGGGGGAGTGGGAACAGTGGCTGCAACCGGCGCAGCGCACGACGCCGGAGCCCGAGCCGGACGTGGAACCGGAACCGCGCCGCATCCCGGTCGGTGGGCCGCTGACCGATCCGGATCTGGTCGACAAGTCGACGCTGGTCCCGCACATCGTCGACCGCTCGGGCGGTAACCCCGGTCCCGCGCTGCGGCGTCCGCGCCCACGCCAGGCCGGCCCGCGCCGCGACCACCGTCGCGGTGAAAAGCTGCTGGCCGCAATCACTTTGATCGGTGTGGGCATCGTCGTCGTCTCGGTGGTGCTGACCGTCCTCCATACCGGGAAGCGATCTCAGCCGGTCGCGACCAAACCGCCGATGGTCGCGGCGGTGCCGGTGCCCACCTCGGTGAGCGCGACCCCACCGCCGCCCACGACCACGGCCGCGGCGACCTCGACGATCGCCACCGACGGCTGCGAGCAGCAGCGCACCGCGGAGGTGGTCTCCGGGACCGACCCCGGGGGCACCGCGAGTGGTCCGGACGCCATCCTGGCCTTCGAGCGGGCGTACTACGTCCAGCGTTCGGGGTACGCCGCCCGGGCGGTCGTCGCCGACGACTCGTCGGTGCCGCCGGCAGACCAGATCCAGCGCGGCATCAATCAGGTGCCGGTCGGCACCCGCTACTGCGTGCAGATCACCCGCACCGGTGACGAGGGGCAGTGGGAGGTCCGCCTCACCCAGCAGAAGCCGGACGAACAGCCGCATGCGTTCACCCAGATCATCAGCACCCGAGCGGAATCGGGGCGCACGCTGATCACCGGTATCGCGGCCGGCTGAACCACATCCGGGTTCAGAACCGGGCGTGCACGAACCCGGTGAACGGCACGAGGAAGCCGCCGATCTCACACACGATCAACGCGTACATGGCCGACCGCAGCGGCAGTCCGATGTCGCCGCGGAATTGATTGGTCGTATCCCGCCGCACCCCGTGCAGGCAGTAGGAGGCGATGGCACCGGCGAAGAAGCCGAGAACGATCAGCGCCGCAACGAGATTCACTGCCGTCGGCCAGTCCGACAGTTCCACGAAGACCGCGAGCAGCAGCGCCGCGAAGCTGTACATCAGGGCCGCGCGGTGTGCGATATCGACGTAGGGATGCGCAAGCCCCTGCGCTGAGGTCCGCATCCCGTGGTACTTCCACACGCCCAGCAGCAGGGCCCAGACGAAGAGAAGTCCGGCGATCAGGAGGGTGATCCGGGTGTCCACGCCGAGTTGCATCTGTTCCATCCGGACTTCCTGGGCGGTCGCGTGAGGCATCGTGATCGCAACGCCGAGCACGTTCTGATTCAACGGTTTTCGGTGAGTTGTCCGGCGGACATGTGCCAGCGCCGGGTCGCGCGCACGGTATCGAGCATGCGGCGATCGTGGGTGACCAACAGCAGTGTGCCGTCGAAGGATTCGACGGCCTGCTCCAACTGCTCGATCGCGGGCAGATCCAGATGGTTGGTCGGTTCGTCGAGTACCAGCAGGTTGACTCCGCGCGCCTGCAGCAGCGCCAGCGCGGCGCGGGTGCGCTCACCCGGCGACAGGGTGTCGTTGGCGCGCAGTACGTGAGCTCCGCGCAGCCCGAATTTGGCCAGCAGCGTGCGGATCTCCGCCTCCGGCCAGTCGGGTACCTCGGCGCCGAACGTGTCGGCGAGCGTGGCCGTGCCACGAAACAGTCCGCGGACCTGATCGACCTCGCCGATCGCCACCCCCGAACCCAGCGCGGCGGTTCCGGCGTCCGGCGCCGTCTTGCCCAGCAGCAGCGCCAGCAGCGTGGATTTGCCCGACCCGTTCGGCCCGGTCAGGACGATCCGGTCACCCCAGTCGACCTGGGTGGTAACCGGACCGAGGACGAACTCGCCGCGCGACACGACGGCATCGGACAATGTCGCCACCACCGAACCGCTGCGCGGTGCGGAGGCGATCGACATCCGCAACTCCCACTCCTTGCGCGGCTCCTCCACCACCTCCAGCCGTTCGATGCGGCGCTGGGTCTGGCGCACCTTCGACGCCTGCTTCTCGGTGGATTCCGCCCGCATCTTGCGACCGGCCTTGTCGGAGTCCACCTTTCGCGGATCGCGAGCCTTACGGCGCGCATTGCGCACGCCGTGCTCGAGCCAGTTCCGTTGCATCACCTGCCGCGCTTCCAGCCCGGCCTTGGTATCGGCGTAGTCCTCGTAGGCCTCCCGGGCGTGCCGGCGAGCGATCTCGCGTTCGGCCAGATACGAGTCGTAGCCGCCGTCGTAACTGCCGACCTGCTGCTGGGCGAGATCGAGTTCGATGATCCGGTTGACGGTGCGCGCCAGGAATTCGCGATCGTGACTGATCACCATCAACGGGGTCCGCACCCCGGTCACGAAGTTCTCCAGCCGGGCCAGGCCGTCCAGGTCGAGATCGTTCGTCGGCTCGTCCAGCAGCAGAATGTCGAAGCGCGACAACAGGACCGAGGCCAGTCCGGCGCGCGCGGCCTGCCCACCCGACAGCGCGGTCATGGGCGTGTCGAGGCCTTGCGGCAAACTTTCGGTGAGTCCCAGTTCGGCGGCCACCTCGTCGGCGCGCGGCTCCAGGTCGGCGCCGCCCAGCGCGAGCCAGCGTTCCAGAGCGGCCGAATAGTCCTCGGCGGCGGTATCGTCGGTCGCCAGCCGTTCGGCCGCGGCGTCCATCGTGCGCTGCGCCGCCGCGACTCCGGTCCGGCGGGCGAGGAATCCGGCCACCGTCTCGTCGGCCAGGCGTTCCGGTTCCTGTGCGAGGTAGCCGATCGTCGCATCGGGCGGGCTCAGCGTGATCCGGCCCGTCTGCGGCGTACGGTCGGCCAGCATCCGCAACAGCGTCGACTTGCCCGCTCCGTTCACCCCCACCAGGCCGATCACATCGCCGGGCGCCAGCACCAGATCCAGGTCCTCGAACAGCACCCGGTCTCCGTGCCCCGCCGAGAGGCCGTGCGCATGCAGAGTCGTACTCACGCCCACGAGTCTGCCGGGTTCGGGGTATCACCCTGAGCCCGGGCCGGGGAAATCAGGGTCGGGATGGGTCTCGCGCCCGATGCGCGCCGGGGTGCCTGCCCAGCACAGTGGAATCACCACGCACGACCGTGACAGAAGGAGAGCGTCATGACCGCCCCCACCCGCCGCCTCACCCGATCGACCTCCGACAAGTGGATCGGCGGCGTCTGCGGTGGCCTCGCCGAATACTTCGGCTGGAACGCCAATGTGATCCGCCTGCTGTTCGTCCTCTCCTGCCTGCTGCCGGGCCCGCAGTTCATCGTCTACCTGGTGCTGTGGCTCATCATCCCGAAGCAGTAGCCCGGCGCGGCAGGACGATAGTTATCCACAGGCAAACCCTCGGCCCACCTCGGCGCCGGTAAGTTATCCACAACATGCCGGACCGGGGATGCGCCGCACCACTTCCGGATGCCAGGATGGAGGAAATTCCCGCACGTCCCTCGAGGAGCACATACATGATCCATTCGGGCGATCTGCCGGGCCTGGACCTGCCGGAAGTCGACGCACACTCCGACCTCGGCGGCATCGGCGCCGTGGAGCTGAACCACCCGTCCCAGGACATCGACGCCGACGGCATCCTGGACACCGAAACCTTCCACAGCGACCACTCGATGGAAGTCTGGTCCGATATGGACCACGACGGCTACGCCGACCACGTCAGCATCGTCGACGACGGTGGCGACTACTCCGCCTGGGAATTCCACCACTACCCCGACGGCCGCACCGAGTGGGTCCAGGTGGACAAGGGCAAGATGGGCAAGTGAGCGGCGTGCCTTCGGTTTTCGACCGACGGCCCGGCAAGTAGATTCGCGGGGTGCGCATCCGGACGCGATGGCCGGTAGGAAAGGGAACCGGTCGCCGTCCGTGCGCGTCGAAGAGAGTACGGGAAGGCTGTGGCGTCGGCCGCAGATCAGCGAGGGAGGGGAGTTGAACGATGGCTTCGGGTGGCCACGTCAAGGTGGACGTCGTGTCGCTGCAGCGGATGGCGACGAATCTCAAGGGCTCTGCGGGTGTACTCGACAACAAGACCACGGAGTTGACCTCACACACCTTCGGAGGTCCGCAGGCCGGCCGTGACTACACTGCCGACGGCGTCAAGATCAACCACTCGCTGGGACACCTGACCACGTGGTTGAAGAATTGGCAAACGGCGATCGCCAAGATGGGGGAGACGATGAGCACCAGCGCGAACACCTACTCGACGGTCGACGACTCCAACGTCGAGAAGTTCAACGCGACGGGCGTGAATCTGAACCCGACCACGCCCGCCGCGGCGCGCGTCTGATGTGGTCACGATGTCGTGCGCGTCGTACTCGCAGGGGTGAATTCCGGTGACCCTCAACGTTTCCACCGATGCCTCCGTGGATAAAATCCTGGACGAAGGTTGCACCGGGCTGATGTTCTTCCAGGAATATCTGCCCCGGTACGCGCAGGTCAACAAACTTCTCGGATTCGGCCGGGCGGAAATGCCGTCCTACGAATCCTTGTGTGCCAAATACGACACCGAGCGCGGAATGGATCTTGCCGCCCTGGACGGTGTCGCGCAGGATCTCAGCCGGGTGGTCGGCGAGGCCAACACCGAGCTGGAACTGCAGAAGACGCAGCTCGGCGCCTTGCCATCCATCTGGCAAGGTACCGCGGGTGATGAAGCCCATGCCTTGCTCGACCAGCAGGTTCGGCGTGCGCAGACGGACTACGACCAGGTCAAGTCGGCCTCACTGGGTTTGGTGTTTGCGTCCGGTTCGCTGCGAAATGCGGTCATGGGCAAGGCGGAAGCGGTCAAGAAGTATTGGAAAGAAGACGGTCCGGATTTCGATGGTTCCGCCGGACGCCAGAAGATCGACTGGATGATCATGGTGGCGGCCGAGTACAAGAATCCCGGTGCTTACGGCCCCATGGTGTCGATGCAGATCGCCAAGCAGTACGGTCCCACGGCCACGGACTGGCTTCGAACGGTTTTCGTGCGCGGCGTGGAGGACATCGTCCAGTCCTTCGACGCCCTCTGTACCCGAACGAAAGGGACGATCGAGCAGCTCTACGGCGGCATATCGGATGCGCTCGACAGGCTGGACGTATCGGCGTACCCGATGCCGGCTGGGACTCCGCCGCCGAGCAACCCGGGGCCTTCTCCGGGCAATCCTGGGCCGGCGCCCGCCAATCCGGGTCCGGCTCCGGCGAATTCGGTTCCGAGTAATCAATCGACGCCAGGAAATACCGTTCCGTCGTCGGTCTCGCCGACAGTCACCTCCGGCCTCGACGGACTCGCGCAGATCAGTCAGATCGCGTCCCAGCTCTCTCCGGTGGTCAGCACGCTAGGGCAGTCGCTGACCCAGGGGGCGACGGCGTTGTCCACCGCGATCCAGCAGGGGTTCGACGGTGCCCTGCAGCAAGTGCAGTCGCTGCTGCAGCCGCACGACGCGAGGGGCGCCGCGGACGGTAAACCGAATGCCGAATTCGATATCGCCGGAAGGCATCTGAAGTTCGAGATGGGTCCGAACGGTGAGCTGAAGGTCGTGATGTCCGACAGTTCGGGCGACGAGAAGACCTACAGCATGAAGTTGGACGAGCACGGCAACCCGGTGATCAACACCGAGGACACGAAGCCGGGTGCGGAGGGGGACGCGGGGAAGCCCGGAGGTGATGGTCAGCCGTCCGGCGAGGGGCAACAATCCGGTGACGGCCGCAAGCGTGACGACACCCAGCAGAAGCAGGACAGCGGAGTCGGCAAGCCGGGCAGCGATGATCAGGCACCTCCGCCACCGAAGCCGACCGAGCAACAGCCACCCGCCGGAGGTGGACAGTCGAGCGAAAACGGTGGTAGCCAAGCCAATCCGACAACCCCGCCGACTACCCCTCCGCCGCCTCGTCGCGACTCCGAGACCGATCACAAGCCACCGGCCGGCCCGCCGCAGGGCCCGCCGCCCGATCCCAGCGGCTCGGGCGCGGAACTGGCCGAGGCAGGCCCACTCTGAGTCGTCCGCCGCTGACCACCCTGGAGAAATGAGATGGACCTCGCCCGCCACCTCGAAGAGGTGATGTACGAACACAACCGTTGGCTGCGCAACCACAACGAGGATTTCGAGGAAGCCCAACGCCGCCTCGCCGCCAATGGCGCGCATCTCGCCGCGGAGATCGACCGAGGCATCGTCGAAGCCGAACGTCTGGCCGCCGCCGAAGCCGAGGAACGCGAGCGCCAAGAGGAAGAGGCCCGCGAGCAACGCGAAGCGATAGCCCGCGCCGCGGCCGCCCGCAAAGCCAACCAGGCCGTCGCCCCGATCGACGACGAAGACGAGGACGACGCCTACTACCGCCGCAAGAGCTGGCTGGTCTGAACCGTCAGGCTTCCGTCTGCCACGGCCGTGGCGAGTTGGTTACACATCGTTGTCCCTCTTGACTCCGGAAGGTTTGCCGGCAATCATTTCCCCTTCGGACATCATCCGTCCGTCGGCCCACCACTTTCGGCTCGGCCCGTGGCGGATTCCGTTCACGTAGAACTCCTGGGACAACAGTTGGTCGCCGAGCATCTCCACGACTTCTCCTGGATAGAGCTCCCCGCGGTACTCCAAGCGCAGGTCCTCACCCCAGGTGATGGGGTCGACGTTGATATCGATTCGGCTCGTCTTGCCTCGTGAAGGTGTTATCGCTGGGAGAGCGCCTTCAATCGTTCCAGCGACGGAAGTTCGTCTTCCACAGCGTTCGGCTGGATCATCCCGGAGAGGCGGTCTTCAGGATGGTGGCGACTGTCCTGGAGGGTTTGCAGTGGCGGGACATGCTGCTTGTACCCCTGGCTCAGTCGCAATTGCCAGAGGCCTGCGGCGATGTGCGCTGTCTTGCCGGCGGACCGGAGAGGAAGGTAGTCGGCGGCGTCGTTCTCGACCGAGGCCCAGAGATAGCCGATATGCCGACCAGCCTTCACTATCGGCAGAAAGCGGACTGCACTGGTTGTGCTGGTTGCGTAGCGGCGCAATGGCGCGCCGACCAGCGGGCCCCAGCCCTGTGAGCGGTCGGGCGGCGTGCCGTCGGGGTACATGCCGTCCTGTATCAGTGGGTTGGGTGGAGGAGGGCCGCCCGGGTTCACCAATTCGTAGAGAGCAGCGAGGCTTTCGGCTCGCCTGACCGAAGCGCCGACGGGTATTCCACCACCCTCGGGATGCTCCGCCACACCGATCCACTGCTGTACCGCTTGCTGGGCCGGGACCCGGTCTGCATAGGCGGCGGCCAGCCGGTCCGCCCACGTGTCGATCGCGGTCCACGACGGGTCGGACAGGGGATCGCCGCCCGACATCTTGCGGATGAAACCGGCGGAGTTGTGGGTCGCCGATGCCCAGAGGCACCCCATGAATTCGCCGCGCCGTATGACAGGCACATACCTGACCGGCTGCCTGGTCCAGCCCTCGTATGTGGCGCGAGGTGCCCTCGGCGCACCGAAAATGGCTGGAGGTTCGTAGCCTGGTGGGTCGGCAGGGGGCCGGTAATTCGTTGGCGGCAGCGGAGGTTCACAAAAGCCGTGCGACTCTCGCCTGGGCTCGGCCGACCAGGATTGCTGGGTCATCTGGACTCGATCTTGTCATCCGGTGTACATCGGGGTGGTGCGTGAGGTCGGCCTCGAGCCTGTGCAGTGAATCCGCTACTGCTGTGCGAGATCTACGAGCTGTTGCAGCGTGGGGAGCTCCACTTCCGGCATGTTTGGTTGGATCATGCCCGACATGTGGTCTTCGGGGAAGCTGCGACATCTGTCGAGGATTTCGAGCGGTGGAACGTTCTGTTCGTAGCCCTGGGTGATGCGAAGTTTCCAGAGGCCGGCGGCGATTTGTGCGGTTCTGCCCGCTGCCGTGCGGGGCAGGTAGCCGGCCGCATCGTTGGTGGTCGACGCCCACAGGTAGGCAATGAGGTTGCCGCTCTTGGTAATCGGAAGATACCGAATCGGTGAGTCGGTGGTGGCGGGGTAGGTGGTGTTGGGTGCAGAGACGAGTGGTCCCCAGCCCTGCGCGCGGTTCACTGGCGTGCCGTCGGGGAATTCGCCGTCTTGAATGAGAGGCCCGGGCGCCGCAGGCCCGCCGGGGTTCGTGCGCTGGTACAGAGTGTCGAGATTCGGCGCGTCGAGAACGGGCGCGTCGGCGGGGATGTAGCCGCCGACGGGATCTTCGGGCGCACCGACCCAGCGCTGTACCGCATCGACGGGACGTAATCCCTGCTTGCAGGCGGCGTCGAGCCGATCCCGCCAGACGTCCATCCAAGAGAAGTCATGACGACTCAAGATGCGAACCAGTCCGGCGGAGTTGTGGTGCTGCGACGCCCAGATGTGACCGACGAACTCACCGCGGATCAGGATCGGCCAGTAGAACAAGGGCTTGCGAGTCCAGGGCTCGTATCGCCCTTCGAGCGGATCGCGCTGCGGTTTCGGTTCCGGATATTCGGGCGTCCCCGGCGGCGGGAGGGGGCCTGAGTTGTAGCTGGTGTCGTCCCAGGAGTTCACGATGATGATCCCGTCTACGAGGGTTGTTCGTCAGGGGGTGATGCGGCCTCGGAATTCCGGTAATGTTCCCGTATTTCGCCTGGCTGGATCTCGTTCTCGGGAGTGACCGGTCCGAATCCCTTGGTGAATTTGGGGTTGTCGTCGACGATCCGCTGCTCGGCCGGCACGGCGTCTCGGGCGGCGATATCTTCGGCCACTCGGCGATCGATCTCGTGCAACTCCTCGACCGAGATGCCCATTCGCGCTGCGATCTTTTCGTCGACTCGACGCTGTTCGGCGGGGTCGGTGGCGGAAGATCGGTCCGGCTGATAGGTCATCGTGCGCTCCCGTTCCGTCAGAAGTATGCGGCGATTGCAGTGTCGTATCGTGCATCTGTCACATCGATGGTCTCCGGCGGCTGGTAGTTCTGCCGACGCACGTGGTCCATGAATTCCTGTGGCATGTCGAGCGAATAGTTCCTCAGATAGTGGATCGAATCCAGTCGCCATATCCACTCGCCGTCCGAGACGAGAGTGGGCCCGCTACGGATCCATTCACGGTCGTCCACCATATCTACGACATCTTCCATGACATCGAATACGGGGGTTCCGGCCTGCATATAGTCCGCAATCCGATCGCGGTCACCTATGATCCGGGTGGTGTACGACTCGGATAGCGGTCGCAATTCGGGCTTGTCTTTTCGGTACATTTCCCGATATATGCCGACCGGTCGAAGATCCTGCACAGTAAACTCTTTTCGATGAGTATCGTATGGTAAATGTTATCGACCGGGGCCGCCTTGTATCAATGCTGCGACCGGAATTCGCACAGAACTCGGAGTGCCGGGATTGACTACGACCGCCGCATCTCCCGGTAAGCGATGTAACAGGGTTTCGAACGGTACCCGCTCAATGAACCGGTAGTTCTCCGGCACGATCTCCGGGCGGGTGTACAGGGCTACAAAATCACCCTGAGAATCCGAATATATGACTGTTTCCACAGTTCCGTCGCCAGGGATGTACACGTCGGACGACCGCAATGCGTTCGTGAGGGATTCCTCCGTCCCGTACCCGGTCGCAGCCAGTTGCAAGTGCCTTTCGATGTCGTCGCCG
Source organism: Nocardia cerradoensis NBRC 101014 (assembly GCF_000308535.1). GTDB lineage: Bacteria > Actinomycetota > Actinomycetes > Mycobacteriales > Mycobacteriaceae > Nocardia > Nocardia cerradoensis. The sequence continues at coordinate 18,886 of NZ_BAFW01000033.1, forward strand.
GGCTTCGGCATACCTAGCTTGACCGGGGACGGGCGGTACTTGGCGTTGCGCTGGAACTCGCCGCTGATCTTTCCTTCGTCGTCGACTTTCCATGCCCCCTCGATGCCGTACGGGGGAACGTTTCCATCCTGCGGAAAGAACGGGTCTATCACGTACACCCAACCTCCGGGTCGTTCCGCGGCAGCCTTTCGGAGCGCGGGAGTTATCGGCGGTGGTGTGTTGTCGGTCATTCTCATCTCCTGCATTCAGAATCGGATCGACCGGTCAGTATCTCTCCATGCTAGTCGCCGGTACTCTCATCGCTGTCGGACGGTCTCCCGCCGGCGCCGGGGTCCCCGTCGTCTCTGGTGACATAGTTCGGATTGGGAATGAAGTCACCGTACTCTCCGGTCGAGTAGCTGTACGATCTCGCGCCTACGATGAACTCGCCACGAATTCCTCCCGGGAACGCCACTTCGGATTCGTATTCCATCGTGTGGGCGCCGAGTGTCTCGTTGACATCGATTCCTCCGGGCGCATCCAGCTCATAGGTGAAACGCCCTCCGAATTCCTCGCCGATATCTTCGCGTGTCGATGTGCTGACGAAAGCCGAAGGAACATCGTCTTCTACGTATTGCGAGAGGTCTGTGAAAGAGGGATCTCGAGGAGAGAACCCCTCATCGAAAATCACAGCGGGCGGCCTGTTGTCGCTGCGATAGAGAGGTTCGTTGTCGGTTCGCCATCGGGGATCCACGCCCATGTCGCTGATGTCCACCGACGGGTCCACCGCTGCCTCGAGATGGTTCTCGTCCGAGGCCATGACGTCCCAGCCGTCCCGGCGGCCTTCGGTGGTGACGGCCGAGCCATCGGACTCCGCGACGTCGACGTGGTGGTGCGGTTCCGGTGGGGGTTCGATGCCGCCGGGGTGAAAGGTGACCCAGTGCCCACCGTCGTGAACGACGGCAGGCGAGTCGGGCGCCTGACGCACACCGACCGTGTCGGACGGTGCGCGTACCGGCGCACCGAGCTCGTCGGCGAGCTGCTGAGCCCAGCCGATGTCGTTGCCCGCATGGCAGGAGATCAGGCGGACCGGAGTGCCCGGCTGGTAGTTCGGGTTGTTCCGAATCGCCTCGGCGACGTGTTGCGGACTGGCCTCGTTCTCGTGCCCGGGGATCGGGCGGCCGAAGCGGTTCCCATGGACGATGACATCGTGTTCGCCCTCATTGCGAAGGTTGTCGTAGACACGATGCGTCTGGGGGTCGTCACCGATGGCGGTGCGGTCGGTGCCGTGCAGGACGGAGTGTTCCACTTCGTCTGTACCAGTTCCGATTTCATGATCTATCGGCCCGGCATGATCGTCGGGGCCGTGGTGTTCGACCGCATCCTCGGAACGAGGAACATGTGAAGGTGTCTCGTAGAGGTAGATCCGGCTGCGCCCGAACAGCCCCGCAGTCGGATCGTGCGTGACACCGCGGACTTCGAACGTGGTGTTGCGGTCGAAAAGGACTTCTCGTTCACCCGGCCGCACGGAGTGCGCTGAGATATCGCGGCCGGTGCTGGAGTGGATGACGAATTCGACGTTGCCGACGAAGGTGCGTCGAGGGTCCCGGGAGGTACTGGTGAACGCGGCCTCGGTCACCGTTTCACCGGGGACATACCGCGCTATCTCTTCTGGGCTCAGTGAGGTGCCACGCCACACGGTGCCGGTGTGTGCCGGCAGGTTGCTCAAACCGTCGGAGATCCGTTGCGCGAGTTGCTCCTGGGCCGGATCGAGTTCGGTGTGGTTGCGCAGACGGTTGTTGAGGTCGGTGTAGTGGTTCCCGTCCGGGTCGGTGTAATCACGGATAGCTCGATGCTGTTCGGGCGTCGGTTCTCCATGAGCATGATCGGGAGCGTCTCGGTGGTGCGGCGCTACCGCGTCGCCGCGTTCCGGACTCGTGTGGGCGGGCGCGCTGTCACGCCTGCCCGGTTCCGGGATGTCGCGGTTCCCGCGAGTCTCGTTGGGGCTGGAAGGTTCCGGGGTGGGGTGGGTCGGTTCCGGGCGACGTACGTCCGGCCTCGCGCCGTCGGTCCGGGTGGGAGCCACGGGTTCGGGACCGGACCGATGAGGTGGCGGGCTCGACCGGTCGACCGACGTTGTCGTCGTTGTCGGTTCGCTTGGGCGGTGGACGGCTGGTCCAGGTTCTCGCGGCGCCGAGGAGCCGGGGCCGGGGCGCCGTTCCTCGTTCGGGGCCGGGTGATCGGGGCGGGGTCCGTTCGCTGTGGTGACCGGTGTCGCAGGCGGCCTACCGTTCGGAGCGGCCGCGGGGGCCCCGGGGCTGGGGCGCTCGCTCGGGCGCATCGTTTCTCCCCGTGCCGGCACTCCGGCCGGATGTGCGGTCGGTCCGGGGTTGCCGTCGTTTCGCGGGGGGGTGTGCGCTGGATTGCTGTTCTCGGAGTCCGAGCGTCGAGTCGAAGGCGCCGGTTGTGCATCCGATGGACGGCGCGCGGGTTCGTGCGGCGCCGGCCCGCTCGGTTCGTTTCGATGGGGACCGGATGCGGTGGATGCCGTTCGTGATGCGGGAGCTGAAGGTCGCTCGTGTTCGGCCGCCGGTGCGGCCATGTGTTCGGGCGGAAGAACTTCCGCGTGCACGGTGAATGTCGGCCGCATCCCCGATTCGGTCTGGACCCATCCGGTATGGACGACGTCGTTGATTCGGTACCGGGTGTGCCGTTGCAGAATCAGCTCGCGCTGGTCGGGGTACGCGCTGTCGTGGCCCATCCAGAGGCCGGGGGATCCGGCCGGGACCGTCATCTCGATCCGGAACGGGAATGGCCGGCCGTCGACCTGAGTGAGATTCGCGCCCAATGACGTTGACATGTAGGCGCGTTCCGTTTGTGTTGTGCCGATCAAGGCACGCGGATCACCGCCCGCTCCGAGTTGACGTCCCATCTCTGTCTCCATGAACGAGAGGTCGTGCAGCCCTCTCAGTACTTGGACGGATTCGGGAAGTGGTCTGTTGAGTGCGGCGTCGGTTTCCGCGATCCGCCGATGGAAGGCCTCGACCGTGGGTGGGCTGTCGAAGTACTGGTGCAGGAACCTCCAGTTCCCCTGATTGCTGGCCAACGCGTCGAGTCGGGCGACCGGATCCGGCTGTGAACGTACGAAGTCGACCCATTGGCGTTGGAAAGGATCCAGGTCGCGACGCATCGCCATGCGATCCAGATCCGCCACTGTCCGAGGCATTTCACCGCGATTCGCATGGGTCAGGGCCGCGGCGGCATGACTCTCGGCACGCAGATGGTCGAAATGGCGACCGACCGCCTCCAGCGGATTGGGCGAGCGCAGGAAGCCGTTCGGGAACGACTGGACCGTGTACTGACGCACCGCATGCTGCAGTTCCGGAGGCAACGAGTCCAGGACATGGGCCAAGCGATTGTCGCCGTAGCGTTGGCCTGCTTCGTCGGATCCGAATCGGCGCACACCGTCGCGGCCGACCGAACCTTCGTCGGAAGGCGGGTGGCTACCGGGCGGCGGGTTGTGGTGTGGCGGCGCAGCGGGATGGCCCCCCTCGTGGGGCACACCATTGTGCGGTCGAGGGCTCGCCGGATGTGTGGGCGAGGGGTGCACGGCGTGGTTGTCGCCGGCGGGTCCGTGGGCTCCGGGATGTGTTGCGGGGCTTGTCGGTCGGGGCGTGTTGCGGGCGTCGGGCCCCGGAACCGGACGGCGTCCGGGACCGGCCGAGGGGTCGGGATGTGGCCGGCCCGCTCGCTCCGGTTGTGTCCGCGCGGCGGGGTCGGGGCGGGCCGGTGACGGCTCGGCGGGTCGATGGGAGGGGCGTGGTGTTTCCGGACGTGGTGTGGTCCCCTCCGGACGGGGTCGGGGACCTGACTCCGGGCGAGGTGCCGACTCGCCGGGGCGGTGGTTCGGGCGGGATGTCTCGGGGTGGGGTCCGTTCGACCGCGGGGATTTCGGGTGCGGGTGGTTCGGCCGCGGGGTTTCCGGGTGGGGATGGTTCGGGCGGGGGGATTCTGAGGTCGGTCGGCCGGTTGGTCGGTGAGCTTCCGGACGGGGCGTCGAGTGGGGGTGGGTGCCGTTCGGGCGGGGTGCTTCGGGATGCGGTGCCGGGTGGGTGCCGTGTGACGGGGTTGCGCTGCGCCGCATCCATTCCGGAGGGCGCATGGCGTTGTCGAGGAAGTTCGGGTCGTGGTGGGCCCAGCGGGGTGGGGTTGCCGGTTCGGGTTCGCGGCGCAGCGGTGGGGTTTCCGGGCGTTCGGCTGGACGGGCCGGGTGTTCGGGGGCGTTGGCGGGACGATCGTGGGCGGCGTCGGTGCGATCGTGTGGGGGCGTGTTCCGCTCGTGCGGTGTTCCGGCGCGATCGCTCGGTGTGGGAGTGCGCTCCGGATGAGTCGCGCTCTCCGGGGACGAGTCGTGAGCGGTCGCGGACTCGCGCGCGCGGGCAGGTGAAAGCTCCGGTGCGGCAGGCGCTTCCGTTGTGCGGGCGCGGTGCTCCTCCCAGCGGCGGACTTCCAGATCGTGCGGGCTTTCCCCGGGCGGGTGGGCGCGGGCCGCCGAGATCTCCTCCGGTGTGGGCTGGTAGCGGTCGATGTGGGGGTTGTATCGGCCGGAGTAGAAGGGATCCATGTGGATCATCCGGCCGTCGTTGTGGCGGGCGACGTATGCGTGCACCGCGGGGTCGAAACCCGGGCGGTGCGGGGGCGGCTGCGGCGTCGCTGTGGGCGGTTGCGCCTCCGCGCTGCGGTCGGTGTCGGTCCGCGCTGGTTCGGGCGGTTCCGCATCGGAACGGTCGTGGGGTGCGGCGATCGCGTCGTCGCTCGGGTGTTGCTCGCCGGTGCGGTGGGCCGGGGTTTCTGCGTCACCCGGGTGTGCGGAACCACGACCGGGCACATCGGCGGACTCAGGTGGCCGAGTTCCGTTCGGAGCCTGAGCGTCCGAACCATGTGCGGCAGCGCCGGACGGTCGCTCGACAGCCGGCTCGGCGGTATTCCCGTTCTGCGCGTGCCCGTTTCGGTCATGTGGAACGCGTGTGCGGCTCGGCTCCGGAGTGCGTGCCGGTGGGGTCGACTCCGGTCGAGGGCGTGCCGGAGCGTGGTCGGCGGCGGTCGAGCCGGGTGTGTGACGATCCGGCTCCGGGCGGGCCGTCGTTCGCGGCGCGGATGGCGCCGGACGCGGGGACTCGGTCCTGCTCGCCGGGGGAGTGTCGGTTCGCGCGTTGTCGCGCGGGGACCGGGAATTGTCCGGGCGCGACGCGGTTTCGGGTCCGATGTGCGGCGCTGCCGATCGAGGATCGGAGTGCGGTGTATCCGCGTGAGCCGGAGTGTGAGCTGGGGCGTTCGGTCGATGCGTACCTTCACCACCGGCCGGACCGAGAGATCCCAGCGACCCCATCGAGGGGGCCGCCGACGGCGTCGTGGCCGCGGGGGTGTCGGCGGTCGCGGCGTGCGTGGTTGCCGGGGTGGCCTCGGCCGGAGGCGGCGTTCGGTCGCCGCCGGAAGGCGGCGCTGCGGCCGGGTCGACCGAACTGCCGTGTGGCGTTGCCGTGGGTTGTGCCGGATCGGGTTGCGGTGATGGTGAGTCGTGTCGGCCGACAGGCGTTCCGGCATCCGGGTGTCGCGGCGGATCCGGTGCTGCCGCAGGGGAATCGGGGTGCGCAGCGGACGGCGGCGTCGCCGGATCCGAATGCGGTGAGCCCGGCTGGTCGGTTCCCGGCCGAGTGGTCGCCGGCGCATCGTGGGGCGGTGAACTCGCATCCGGATGCTGAGGTGCGGCATGGTCCGGCGCCGGTGGGGTGCCCGGCGGTGTGTCGTGGGACGGCGAGGTCTCGGAAGCGCCCGGATGCGTGGTCCCGGCGGGTGCCGGCGAGTCGGTGTCCCAGTTGAGGCTCGAGCCGGGGCGAGGTGACTGCTCGGGAACGGAATGCTCCACCGGTGCGGGATGTCCGGACGGCCCGTTCTCCGTGCCGGCGGTGTGCGGCGCCGGCGACCCATCCATCGTCGGCGTGTTGTGTTGCGGCGCAGTATTTTCCGTGTGATGCGGAGGTCCGTTCCCGTGATCCGGCTGGGCGGATCGGTCCGGTGCCGGCGCCGAATCGGTGTTGTGCGCGGTCGTGCCGGTCTCGGTGCCGGCGGGCGCGGGCTCCGAGGTGTGGGGCGACGGCTGTGCGCTGGTGTCGCCGGCATCCGTCGTTCCGGATTCGTGGCTCGCGGGAGCGGTCCGCCCCTCGTGCACCTGACCGACCGCACCCTGGGCCGCCCCGGCGACCGACGACGTCGCGAGTGTGGTCGGGTCGATCTCGAATTTTCCGCCGAACGGGACGCTCGCTGCGGTTCCGGCGACCGATCCGACCGCGCCGCCGACGGCATCGGCGGCCGTACGCGCGGCGAATTTGCCGGCAGTCGACCCGGCCTTGTCGACGAGCCCCTTGGCCACGCCGTCGGAGCCGAGCTTCGCGCCCACCGCACCACCGACAGCGCCCGAAACGCTCTCGGCGAAAAGCCCTTTCACTTCCTCGCCGGTGAATCCGCCGCGCTTACCCTGCGCCATCTGCAGCAGACTGGCGCCCGCGTCGACACCGGCGCCCTGCGCCACACCGATGATCGCGGCCTTGGCCAGCGCCCGGGTGGAGATCTTCTGGATCAGCCACTTGATGATCTGGCGGATGGTCAAGCGCGCGGCGACCTGCGCCGCAGCCTCCTCGGCCGCGGCGGCGGGTGCCCCGATACCCGTACATGCCGTGGCGATCGCCTGGATCATCTGGATCGCGAAGATCACCAGGGTCGCGATGATGACGTATTTCGTATGTTCGATATCGGTGGCGGTGTCGTCGAGGTCCTTGCTCAGGCCCTTGACTTCCTCGATCAGGCCCGGCCACAGGCCTTTGTCGCCCGCGACCTGATCCCAGAACTCCTTGATCGCCTCGTGCGTCTTGCCGTCGACGGCGGCCAAGGCGGACGTGGTGACCGATCCGGCATCGGCCTGAATTTCGGTCAGGGCGTCGGCGAGTTGATCCCAGCCGTCGGCGAGCCGCCGCATCGCGGTCTCGTCACCCTTCGGCCAATCACCGGCGCCGACAACATATTTCGCGACCCACTGCAGTTCGGTGGGGATTTCGATACCCATATCCGGCGCAGATCAGAATTGGGTCTGGGCGATCGCACCGGCGTTGGACTGGTCCTGTGCCTGCAGCGTCTCGGCCGCGGAGCGCATATTGCCCGCCATACTGCTGAGGATGGCGCCGAGATTGCCGCCGGTCGTGACGGCCTTACCGGCGGGATCGACGTACCCCTTCGCGAACTTCTCGCCGATTTCGTCGTCGCCCCAGCATCGGCCCTCGGCCTCGACGATCCGCTTCAGGTTCTGCACCGCGGTGATCACCCGGTCCGAGACGTCGTTGTACCGGGGCTCGGTCGCCCGCAGGGCGGCCGGGTCGGCCTTGAACGTGCTCATCGTTCCCCCCGCAGGTAGCCGCGGTTGCGGTAGTAGTCGTCCTCGTCCTCGTCGTCGAATGCCCTGGGCTCCGGCGAGTCCTGTTGCGCCGGTGCGCTCGCCGCCGGATCGGGCAGCAGCGAGTTCATCAGATCCTTGATGCTGGGTGCGCCCGGAAGGATGTCGGAGAGATCGGGCACGTCACCGGCGACGTCCTGGATGGGCGCCAGCGCCTGCTGCGACAATTCGCCGGCGCGACGGGCGGCGGCCTGCGCGGCCTCGGCCATCGACCTGCCGAGTTTCTCCGGAGTCGACCGTTTGAACGCCTCGGGTTCCAGATGAACCTCCACCACCACCCCCGCGACATTGGCGACGACCCGGACCAGATTGTCCGCGGACCAGGCCTCGGCCGTCGTGGCGGCCAACCGTTCCTGTACGTCGGCGAGTTCGCGCTTCTGCTGTTCGAAGGTCGCCAGCAGGGAATCGACCTCCAGTCGCAACGCCTCGTTCCGCGCCCGCGCGGCCTCCCGCTCGGCGTCCGCCATCTGTCCACCCCTCCGTCGAGAATCAGCCGTCAACATATCCGACGCGGCCCGGTGACGATCGGTTCCCACCGTTCTCCTGCGCGCCCGGCGACGGCCTCCTACTTGCGCAGGGCGCGAGCCATTTGGACGAGCTGCAGTGGCGAAACGTGTTCGGGCTCGGGCTCTTCGGTGGCTTCCGGGTCGACCGCCGCGGTGTGCGGGATGTCGGCCTCGGGGTCGGCGAAGGGCTGATACTCCTTGTCGCCCAGGAGTTGGTAGCTGAGGTAGCCGACCAGGAGGGCGCGGGTGATGCGTTCGGTCTTCGGTTCGTATTTGGCGGCGCCGAGGGCGGCCAGGGCGCGACGACCCTCGACGATGCCGTTGTGGGTGGCCTTGTCGACGGTGCGCAGCGACATCGGACCGCCCCAGGCGGTGGCGAGGGCCCGCGCGGTGCAGTTGCCGGTGGAGATGTCGACACCGCCGGCGACGATGAGGGCCGGGGTGTCGATCTGCGGTGCGAGAGCTTCCGCGCTCGGGGCGGTGGGCGCCGGATAGAGGGCCGCCACGGCGCCGACCTTGCGCTGCGAGGCGGCGATGACGGCGGCCCCCGCGCCCATCCCGTGCCCCGCCAGGGCGAGTTTGTCCGGGTGCACGCTGATGTCGCCACCGCCCAGTCGCACGCCCGCGCAGATGTCGAGGGTGGTCAGCAGGTCGGTGGCGAGGTTCAGGTGCGAGGGCAGCGGGCCGCGTTCGGTGTCGGGTGCGGCGGCGACGAAACCCCAGGACGCGAGATGTTCGAGCAGTCGGCGGTAGTTGCCGGCACCGGCGAGCCAGCCGTGTCCGAAGGCGACCGCGGGCAGGTTGTGGCCCTCTTCCGGGGTGTACACCACGCCGGGCTGCCCGGCGATGCCGAGGTTGCCGCGCATCACCCGGTGCGGACCCGGGCTGGTCAGAATGCTCAGAAGCGATTTCACAGACACCGACACGGGGGTGAACTCTACCGAGAGACGCCCGGAATGCGGCACTGTCGCGAGCGGAGCGGCCCGGACCCGCCGCCACCTGCTGCGATAGCAGGCCGATTCGCGTGTCCACGCGGCCCAAGTAGGCTGGGACACCATGTGCGGAATCGTTGGCTACGTCGGGTACCGGGACGCGCTCGGCGTCGTCGTGGACGCACTGCGCCGCATGGAGTACCGGGGCTACGACTCCGCGGGCGTGGCGATCCTGGACGGCGCGGGCACTATCGCGGTGGAACGCAAGGCCGGTCGGCTGGCCAATCTGGAGGCCGAGCTGGCCGAGGCCGGCCCCGCCGCGTTCGCCGGTACGACCGGTATGGGGCATACCCGGTGGGCCACGCACGGCGCGCCCACCGACCGCAACGCGCACCCGCACCGCGATCTCGCGGGCCGGGTGGCGGTCGTGCACAACGGCATCATCGAGAATTTCGCGCCGCTGCGGCGCGAGCTCGAGGAGGCCGGGGTCGAACTGCGCAGCGATACCGACACCGAGGTCGCGGTGCACCTGGTCGCGCAGGCCTATGCGGCCGGACCCACGGCCGGTGATTTCGTCGGCAGCGCACTGGCCGTCCTGCGCCGGCTCGAGGGCGCGTTCACGCTGGTGTTCACCCATGCCGACCATCCGGGCACGATCGTGGCCGCGCGTCGCTCGACACCGCTGGTGGTCGGTGTGGGCAAGGGGGAGATGTTCATCGCCTCGGATGTGACGGCGTTCATCGAGCACACGCGCGAAGCGGTCGAGCTCGGTCAGGACCAGGCCGTGGTGATCACCGCGGACAGCTACGTGGTCACCGATTTCGCCGGCAACACCGAGGGTGTGCCGACCCGGCCGTTCACCATCGACTGGGATCTGGCCGCCGCCGAGAAGGGCGGCCACGACTACTTCATGCTCAAGGAGATCGAGGAGCAGCCCGCCGGGGTGGCCGAGACGCTGATGGGCCACTTCGACAACGGCCGCATCGTGCTGGACGAGCAGCGCCTCGCCGACCAGGAACTTCGCGAATTCGACAAGGTGTTCGTGGTGGCCTGCGGCAGTTCGTATCACGCCGGACTGCTGGCCAAGTACGCGATCGAACACTGGACGCGGGTTCCGGTCGAAGTCGAGCTGGCCAGTGAGTTCCGCTACCGCGACCCGGTCCTGGACCGGTCCACGCTGGTGGTCGCGATCTCGCAGTCCGGTGAGACCGCCGACACGCTGGAGGCGGTGCGCCACGCCAAGGAGCAGAAGGCGCGCGTGCTCGCGATCTGCAACACCAACGGCGCGCAGATTCCGCGCGAATCCGATGCCGTGGTCTACACCCGCACCGGCCCGGAGATCGGCGTCGCCTCGACCAAGGCCTTCCTCGCCCAGATCACCGCGAATTACCTTGTGGGCCTTGCCCTCGCGCAGGCGCGCGGCACCAAGTATCCGGACGAGGTGGCCCGCGAGTTCGGTGAGCTCGAGGCCATGCCGAAGCTGGTGGAGCGGGTGCTCGAGACCGCGCCGCAGGTGCGCGAGATCGCCCGCCGGTTCGCGCATCAGTCGACGGTGCTGTTCCTCGGTCGCCACGTCGGCTACCCGGTCGCGCTCGAGGGTGCGCTCAAACTCAAAGAGCTCGCCTATATGCACGCCGAGGGGTTCGCTGCGGGTGAACTCAAGCACGGCCCGATCGCGCTGATCGAGGAGGGCCTGCCGGTGATCGTGGTGATGCCCTCGCCGAAGGGGCGCGCGGTGCTGCATTCGAAGCTGCTCAGCAATATCCGGGAGATCCAGGCTCGCGGCGCCCGCACGATCGTGATCGCGGAGGAGGGCGACGATACGGTCCGCCCGTTCGCCGACCATCTGATCGAGATCCCGGCCGCCCCGACCCTCTTCCAGCCGCTGCTGTCGACCGTGCCGCTGCAGATCTTCGCCGCCGAGGTGGCGCAGACCCGCGGCTACGACATCGACAAACCGCGCAATCTCGCGAAGTCGGTCACCGTCGAATAGCGCAGGCGCTCCGGTCGAACTGCCACGGGGCCAAGCTCTTCGGTCGTAGCGACGGAGCGTGGCGTGCGACGTTCCGGTGCGCCCGACCGGAAGCGACTACCGCACGGTGACGGTGCCGCGCATCTCGGGATGCAGCGGGCACAGGTAGCGGTAGACGCCGGGGATCGCGAAGGTGTGGCTCCACTCGCCGCCGGTGAAGATGGGGCTGTTGATGCCCATCGCCGCATCGCCGATGCCCTGGACGGCATGCGGCACCTTGTCGGAGAACTTCCAGGTCACCGTGTCGCCCGCCTGCACGGTCACGGCGTCGGGGGAGAACTTCATATCCTCGACGTGCACGGTGACCGAGGCCGGTTGGGCCGAGGTCGGCGAGGCCGGCGCCGTGCCCGGCGGTGTGGCCGCGGTCGTGGCCGGCGGTGTGGATGTCGTTGTGTTCGAACCACATCCGGCGATCAGCAGGGCAGCCACCAGCGCACCGGCGGTCGGGAGGAGACGCGCTGCGCGGGTGCGTACGGTGCTGTGGGCCATGGCTACGAGCCTAGTCCGGCGGTGGCGTCCGGCTCGCCGCACCCGCGCGCGGTGTCGGCGTCGTCGCGTCTGCGAGGGATCCGCGGGCATCCGGAGATCGGAGAACCCCGGGCGTAATCTGCTGGAGGTTCCGATTCGAGCGCGATTCCTACCGCAATCCCGACGAGGAGGCGAATGATGGCACCGGCCCTGCGGGGATACTTCACCGTCGACGAGGTGCGAGCGGCCGAAGCCGAACTGTTCGAGCGGGTCGCTGCGGGGGTGCCGATGCGCCGCGCCGCATACGGATTGGCGAATGTGGTTGCGGCCGAACTGCGGGAACGGACCGGAGGCATCGCCGGGCGGGCCGTGACCCTGCTCGTGGGATCCGGGGACAACGGCGGCGACGCGCTCTGGGCGGGCGCCACGCTGCGCCGGCGCGGGGTGGCGGTGACGGCGGTGCTGTTGTCACCCGAGCGAGCGCATGCGGAAGGGCTCGCGGCACTGCGCCGGGCGGGCGGCCGGATTCGCGAGGCCGACGCGGGATCGGCCGCGGAACTGCTCGGCGCGCCGGACCTGGTGGTCGACGGCATCATCGGCATCTCCGGCCGGGGTGCGCTGCGACCGCGGGCCGCCGAACTGGTGGCGGCGGCCGAGGTGCCGATCGTCGCCGCCGATCTGCCGAGCGGTGTGGATCCGAACACCGGTGCGGTGGACGGCCCGGCGGTGCGGGCCGCGGTGACGGTGACCTTCGGTGCCTGCAAACCGGTGCATGCGCTGGCCGCACCGTGGTGCGGGCGAATCGAGCTGATCGACATCGGTTTACGGCTGCCCGCGCCGACCCTGGCCGCGTTGGAGCCGGTGTCGATCGGTCGCGACTGGCCGGTGCCCGGACCGCACGACGACAAGTACACACAGGGTGTGACCGGAATCCACGCCGGCAGTGACACCTATCCCGGCGCCGCGGTGTTGTGCACGGGCGCCGCGGTGGCCGCGACCTCCGGCATGGTGCGTTACGCCGGCACCGCGGCCGCGCAGGTGCTCGCACAGTTCCCGGAAGTCATTGCGGCCGAGAGTATTTCCGATACCGGCCGGGTGCAGTCCTGGGTGTTCGGGCCGGGGGCCGGCACCGACGATGCGGCGCGCGAACGCCTGGCGGAGATCCTGGCCACCGATCTGCCGGTGGTGGTCGACGCCGACGGATTGACCCTGCTGGCCGCCGCGCCGGAGCTCGTCACCGGACGTGCCGCGCCGACCGTATTGACCCCGCACGCAGGCGAATTCGCGCGTCTGACCGGGCGAGAACTCGGCGCCGACCGGGTGGCGGCGGTTCGGGAACTCGCCGAGAAATGGCAGGTAACGGTCCTGTTGAAGGGACGCGCCACGCTGGTCGCCACCCCCGGCGAGCCCACGCTGGTCAACGAGGCGGGCGGTTCCTGGGCAGCCACCGCGGGCGCCGGCGACGTCCTGTCCGGAGTGATCGGCGCCTTGCTGGCGGCGGGGCGGGAACCAGCGTGGGCGGCCGCGGCCGCCGCGCGTGTCCACGCCCTCGCCGCCAACCTCGCGGCCCATGCGAACGGTGATGCGGGAGCGCCCATTTCGGCTACTCCGCTGCTGCACCACCTACGAGCCGCGGTGCGGACCTTACGTAGTCTCGCCGACAGCTGACGACCGGTTGATCCCGCTCGAGCCGTGCGCTTTCCGGCCCCGAGGAGGATCGGTGTCCGGGTGCCGAGACCGAAGCGCCGGTTCGCACCGTCGGCGTCCCCTACGGTTCGTTCCGGATCACTCGCCCTGTGCCGCCAGCGTGACCGACTCCCATTCGCGCCAGGTCGAAAGCCGCGACTCGTAATCGGCGGTCGCGATCTGCAGCGGAGCGGTACCCAGGAACAGTCGCAGGGGCGGTTTGTCGGCGTCGACCACCGCCAGGATCGCCGATCGCGTGGCCGTCGGCTCGCCGGGCTGCTGGGCCGAACGGGTGCGATTGCGCGCCGCCCGCACCTCGTCGTATGCCGGATTCTCCGCGCTGTGTACCGATGACGGGCCGGCCCAATCGGTGCTGAACCCGCCCGGCTCGATCAGGGTGACGTGGATGCCGAAACCGGCGACCTCCTGCGCCAGCGACTGCGAGAACCCCTCGAGCGCCCACTTCGACGCGTGATAGGCGCCGAGATTCGGGAAGGCGCTGATCCCGCCGATACTCGACACCTGGATGATGTGCCCGCTGCCCTGCTCGCGCAGAATCGGCAGCGCCGCCTGGGTGACCCACAGCGCCCCGAGGACATTGGTCTCGAGCTGCGCGCGGATCTCGTCCTCGGTGAGCTCTTCGATCATGCCGAAATGGCCGTAACCGGCGTTGTTGACCACGACGTCCAGGCGGCCGAATCGCGCAGCCGCCTCGGCGACCGCCGCGAAATCGCCCGCGCGGTCGGTGACGTCCAGCTGCAGCGGCAGGAAGGTGTCGGGGTAGGCGGCGACGATGTCGTCGAGCGTCTCCGGCTTGCGCGCGGTTCCGGCGACCCGGTCGCCGCGTTCGAGGGCCGCGAGGGCCCATTCGCGACCGAATCCGCGCGAGACGCCGGTGATGAACCAAACCTTGCTCATGAAACCCCTCTGGTGGATGAGTGGTGGCGGGCGGTGTGTGCCCGCGTGAACCACGCTAATGAGCTGGAGTGCACTCCAAGCAAGCGTTGATCTCGACCCGATCCGAAGTCACTCGGGCGCGCCGGGTGGCCGCGGCGCGCCGCGTGGCAGGATCGGTAGCCGTGAGTAGCGCTGATCCGCAGGTGGAGACCGTCGTCGATCTGGATGCCATCGCGCACAACGTACGGATACTGCGCGAACACGCGGGCGATGCCGCGGTGATGGTGGTGGTGAAGGCCGACGCCTACAACCACGGCGCGGTGCAGGTCGGCCGGGCTGCGCTGGCCGCGGGCGCGGCCGAACTCGGCGTGACCACCATTTCCGAGGCGCTCGAACTGCGCGCGGCCGGGATCACCGCACCCATCCTCAGCTGGCTCAACACTTCCGACGCGGATTACGCCGCCGCGATCGCCGCCGACATAGAGATCGGCGTGTCCTCGACCGCCCACCTGCGGGCGGTGGAGCGCGCGGCACGGGCGAGCGGAACCACCGCGACCGTCACGCTGAAGCTCGATACCGGCCTCAACCGCAACGGTGTCTCCTCCGCCGACTATCCGCACGTGCTGTCCCTGCTGCAGGAGCTGGTCGCCGAGCGGGTGGTGCATCTGCGGGCGATGTTCTCCCACCTCGCCCACGCCGATCAACCGCAGCATCCGGTCATCGACGTGCAGCGGGACAGATTCGTCGAGGCCATCGCGGTCGCCAAGGAGTACGGGCTGCAGCCCGAGGTGGTCCACCTGGCCAACTCCGCGGCCACCCTCACCCGGCCCGATCTGGCGTTCGACATGGTGCGGCCCGGTATCGCCGTCTACGGCCTCAGTCCGATTCCGGAGATCTCCGACTTCGGCCTGCGTCCGGCCATGACCTTCCGGGCTCGGGTCGCCCTGGTCAAGCGGGTGGCGCAGGGCGAGGGCGTGTCCTACGGCCACGAGTGGATCGCGCCGCACGACACCACCGTGGCGCTGATTCCGGCGGGCTACGCCGACGGTGTGCCGCGCGGCCTCGGCGGCCGGATCGCGCTGCGGATCGGGGATGCGGAGTATCCGAACATCGGCCGCGTGTGCATGGACCAGCTGGTCGTGGACCTCGGCGAGAACCGGCAGGGAGTACAGGAGGGCGACCGCGCGGTGCTGTTCGGTGGCGCCCCCGGTGATCCGCACGCACAGCGGTGGGCGGAACTGATGGACACCATCCACTACGAGATCGTGTGTTCCCCCCGTGGCCGTGTCGTGCGAGGCTATACCGGACAGGCAGGGGTGGTGTGATGGAACCCGAACGGGCACATCGGCTTCGGAACGCGCGGCGGGTACGGTACACACTGCTGCGGGGCGGGGTGGCATCCGCGAGTGTGCTGGGCGCCCTGGCCGGTGCGCAGGCCCTGCGGCGAATGGGCGCCGCCGTCGCCTGGCCGGCCCGCGGTGACGACCTGCGCGACGAGGATTTCACGCTGCTGGACCGCGACCCCGCGCACCGCGTGGTGGCCGACGACGGCGTGCCGCTGGCCGCCCGCGTCGTCGGCGCCGAGAACCCCTCCGCCACAGTCGTTTTCGTGCACGGATTCTGTAACAGCATGCACTCGTTCCACTTTCAGCGCCGCGATCTGGCGCGGCAGTGGGGCTCGCAGGTCCGCATGGTGTTCTTCGATCTGCGCGGGCACGGCAGCTCCGGCACGCCGAGCAGTGCGAGCTGCACGGTCGCGCAGCTGGGACGTGACCTGCTGCGGGTGATCGAGGAGTGCGCCCCCGACGGGCCGCTGGTGCTCGTGGGGCATTCCATGGGCGGGATGGCGATTCTCGCGGCGGCCGCCCGGGAGCCCGAATTGTTCGAGCGCCGCGTGCTGGCCTCCGCACTGCTGTCCACCACCGCGGCCGGAGTGACCCGCGCCGGTGCGGCACAGTTGTTGCGCAGTCCGGCGATCGACGGGTTCCGGGTACTCGTCCACACCTCCCCGGCACTGGTACAGGCGGGACGGGTCACGGCACGCCGGCTGATCACCCCGGTGCTGCATGTCAGTTCGTTCCACGGCGACGTCAGTCCCACGCTGTCGCGATTCACCACCTCGATGATCGACCGGACACCGGTCGAGACCATCGTGAAATTCCTCGAAGCCCTACAGGTCCACGACGAATCGGCGGCACTGCCGGTGCTCGCGCCGCGGCCGGCGCTGGTCGTCGGCGGCGACCACGATCTGATCATCCCGTTCCGCAACTCGCGTGAACTCGCCGCCCGGCTCCCGGACGCCGATCTGATCCGGGTCACCGACGCCGCGCATATGGTGCATCTGCAGTATCCCGAGTTGATCAATGCCGCGCTGGAGCGATTGCTGTTGCGCGCGGGCGTCTTCGGCGGCTCATCCGTCGAATTCGGCGCGGGCCGGGAGGCGAGCAATGGCTGAGCGTCGCGACGGGGCGCCGGAGGATCAGGGCGAGGCCGAGCGCCGGGAACTGCCCACGGTCGCCGATACCGAGGCGCTGGGCCGGGAGCTGGCGGCCGAGCTCCGGCCCGGGGATCTGGTGGTGCTCGACGGTCCGCTCGGTGCGGGGAAGACCGCGCTGACCCGGGGGATCGCGGCCGGGCTCGGGGTCGAGGGGCGGGTCAGCTCACCGACCTTCATCATCGCGCGGCAGCATCGCGCCGGCGCGGGACCGGGGTCGATACCGCTGGTGCACGTCGACGCCTATCGGCTGGGCGGTGATCTCGACGAACTGGACGCCCTGGATCTCGATGCCGATCTGCACGAGTCGGTCGTGGTGGTGGAATGGGGTCTCGGCGTGGTCGAACATCTCGCGGACCGTCATCTGCGGGTGCGACTGCATCGGGAAGCGGAATCGGAGACACGCACCGCCACCTGGGAGTGGGTCGGACAGTACTGATCGGTTGTGATGCTCGCCACCGCTGCCGCGCGGGCGAATCCGCGGCAGCGCGGCATCCGGTCCGCCCAGCCGTGCGGCGCCGTACCGGCACCGCGGCAGTCGTTGCGGCACTTGGTCGTTGACGAGCCCTCGGCGGGCGCCCCGTCACGACGTGCGCACATCCGCCGCGCAGCGGTTTGCCCCGCGGTTGCGACATGCGGATACGCCGACGGCGCTGATGGCATACGGGAGGTGACCAACCGGTATCGTTGAGGCAATCATGCTTGTACTTGCTGTCGACACCGCGACGCCTGCCGTTACAGCAGGACTGGTGGAACTGGAGCAGGCCGCCACACAGCCGCAGGTCCGCACTCTCGCCTCCCGGGTGACCGTGGACGCGCGCGCCCACAACGAGGTGCTCACCCCGCAGATCCTGGCCTGCCTCGAGGAGGCCGACCGCACGCGCACCGATATCGGGGCGGTCGTGGTGGGTATCGGCCCCGGCCCGTTCACCGGCCTGCGGGTCGGTATGGCGACCGCCGCCGCCTTCGGCGACGCCCTGGGCCTGCCGGTACACGGCGTCTGCAGTCTCGACGCCATCGCCGCGGAGGCGTGGGCCGACGTGCCGGGCGGGCAGGACGAGAGTTCCGGCGCCGAACTGCTCGTGGTGACCGACGCCCGCCGTCGCGAGGTGTACTGGGCGCGGTATCGCCGCAGCGGGCGCGTCGACGGCCCGGGCGTATGCAAACCCGTCGATCTGGATTCCGGCGACGCGACCGCGATCGCCGGATCGCCCTCGCACGTGGACTTTTTCGATCTTCCGGTGCTGCCGGTGGAGACCCCGTCGCCCGCGGGACTGGTGCGGTGCGCCGCCCGCGACATCCTCGCGCGCGTGACGCCGGAGCCGCTGGTCCCGCTGTATCTGCGCCGACCGGATGCGGTCGAACGCAGCTATCAGGCGGTGCGATGAGTACCGAATCCTCGCCGGTGGTCCATATCGAACCGATGGGCCCGGCCGATATCGCGCGCTGCGTCGAACTGGAACTGCTGCTGTTCCCCGAGGACGACCCCTGGCAGGACGTGGCCTTCCGCTCGGAGCTGGCCGGCTCGCACAATCGCTATCTGGTGGCGCGCGACGATGCCGGGCGCATGCTCGGGTACGCGGGCATCGCGCTGCTGGGCACAGCCGACCATCCCGAGGCCGAGATCCACACCATCGGTGTCGATCCGGACGTGCACCGCGGGGGAATCGGGACGGTGCTGTTGCGCGCGTTGCTGGCCGAGGCCGGGCGGCGCGGCGGACCGGTCTTCCTCGAGGTGCGGACCGACAACGCGCCGGCCATCGCGCTCTACGAGAAGCACGGCTTCCACATCATCGGCCTGCGCAAGAGCTACTACCAGCCCAGTGGCGCCGACGCGTTCACCATGCGCCGCCCGGCGATGACCGGATTCCCGCACCCTGGCGCCGAGCGCGCCCACGACTCCGAGGTCCTGTCATGATCGTCCTGGGTGTCGAAAGTTCCTGTGACGAAACCGGTGTCGGCATCGTGCGCCGCCATCCGGACGGCACCTGCGAACTCCTCGCCGACGAGGTGGCGTCCAGCGTCGACCAGCATGCGCGGTTCGGTGGTGTGGTTCCCGAGATAGCCTCGCGCGCCCATCTCGAGGCCATCGTGCCCGCCATGCGGCGCGCGCTGTCGACGGCGGGGATCGCCAAGCCGGATGCGCTGGCCGTCACCATCGGACCGGGCCTGGCCGGTGCCCTGCTGGTGGGCGTGGCGGCCGCGAAAGCCTATGCGGCGGCCTGGGATATCCCGCTGTTCGCGTTGAATCATCTCGGCGGGCACGTCGCCGTCGACACCCTCGAACACGGTCCGATGCCGCCGTGTGTGGCCCTGCTGGTTTCCGGCGGGCACACCCATCTGCTGCACGTGACCGATCTGGCCGAGCCGATCGTCGAAATGGGCAGCACCGTCGACGATGCGGCCGGCGAGGCGTTCGACAAGGTGGCGCGACTGCTGGACCTCGGCTTTCCGGGCGGCCCGGCGCTGGATGCCGCTGCGGCCCAGGGTGATCCGGCCGCGATCGCCTTCCCGCGCGGGATGACCGGGCCGCGTGATCCGCGGTACGACTTCTCCTTCTCCGGTCTCAAGACCGCCGTCGCCCGCTATGTCGAGGCGGCCCAGCGTAACGGGACCGAACTGCCGATCCCCGATATCGCGGCCTCGTTCCAGGAGGCCGTGGCCGATGTGCTGACCATGAAGGCCGTGCGCGCGGCGCAGGATGTCGGTGTGGACACGCTCGTGCTCGGTGGCGGCGCGACCGCCAACTCCCGGATCCGGTCGATGGCCGAAGAGCGATGCGCGGCCGCCGGTCTGACCCTGCGCGTGCCCAAGCCGCGCCTGTGTACCGACAACGGCGTGATGATCGCCACCCTGGGCGCCCACGTGATCGCGGGCGGCGCCGAACCGTCCCCGTTGACGGTCGCGACCGACCCGGGACTTTCGGTGTCCACCAGCCAGATTCGCTGACAGCGTCCCGAAGAGAATCCCTTCGACTCAGTCCTGGGGCTGCACGGTCGTCGTGCCCGGCGCTGCCGACCGCCCGGACAGAATGGGATCACCCGGCTCGGTGGGCTGGACCGGGTCCGAATCCGCGGATCCGGAACTGGAACGCGGCAGCACCGGAACCCGGGTGCTACCCGGCTTGGTCGGCGCGGCCCCCGGTGTGGGGGTGCTCGTGCCGGGCGTAACCGGTTGCGGTGTGGTGGTTCCCAGCAGCGGACCGAGCAGATGCGGCAGGTTGGGCGGCAGCGGAATCTGCGGCAGATTCGGATCCGGCCGCAGTACCGGCGCGCTGGTGGTCGGCGTGACCGGCGGGACCTGATCGGCATTGGTCGTCGGCAGCGAACTGCCCGGCGAGGTGCCGGGTGCCGAACTGCTCGGCTGCGTGCTGTTCGCCGGCGGATGTTCGGTCCGGCTCTGCCCGGTGCCGTCCGTCGATGTGCCCGCGGGCATCGAGGTCGGCGCGGGTGGGGTGGTCAGCTGAGTATCGGTCGTGCCCGCCGGGGTCACGTCCTGATGGGCGGTCGGCACGAGTTCCTTGACGCCGTAGCCGACCACGAGACCGACCACCACGACCGCGCCGACGAGGGTGCCGATCACCTTGGTGAAGGTTCCGGCCGATCCGTCGCTCCCCAGCGCGATCGGGGAGAAGTTCGAGGGCTGGGCCGAATCGGCCACCAGCGCCGCACCTTTCGCGGTCAC
This sequence comes from Nocardia cerradoensis NBRC 101014, assembly GCF_000308535.1. Taxonomy (GTDB): domain Bacteria; phylum Actinomycetota; class Actinomycetes; order Mycobacteriales; family Mycobacteriaceae; genus Nocardia; species Nocardia cerradoensis. The sequence goes on from NZ_BAFW01000033.1 coordinate 39,068, forward strand.
CGCCTCCGGCTCCGGAACCGAGACCACGGGGATGTCGAGCAGTGCGTCGAGTCCGTCGATCAACGAGGCGATATTGGCGCCGCCGCCGATGATCGCCACCGCCTCCGGGACTTTCGGCGCGCGTGCGAAGACCGCGCGGGCGTAGTCGGCCGCCTCGCGCAGCAGATCGGCGATCAGTTCGGCGAAATCGGCACGGGTCAGCTTCAGCGGCTGCCCGGCGACATGGTCGATGGTCACAGCCGGGGCGATGGACAGATGCTCCTTGGCCGCCCGGCTGCGATTGATCAGCATATTCCGGTTCGGCCGGGTGCCGCGGCGGGCGAAATGGCAGTCCAGCAGGTGATGGTAGATCAGCTCGTCCACCGCGGAGCCACTGATCGCCTCCGTGCGCTCGGAACGCAGCACGGTGTCGTCGGCCAGATCGGCCACGGTGACCGTCGTACCGGAGGCGCCGAGGTCGATCACCGCCACCGTCTCGTAGCGGTCGAGCAGGCCGGTATCACGCAGATAGGTCAGTGCCGCAGTACTTTCGGGGATGAGCTGCACATCCCGGCGCTGCCGGCCGATCGCGGCGCGAATCGCCATCGCCTGCTCGCGATCGCGGTAGGCGACCGCGATGGCGCCGGCCGGGACGGGCTGGGTCTGCGGCGCCGAGGCGCCGGGCGAGTGCGTGCCGACGCGGTGCAGATAGTCGCGGGGCATCTGCGTGGTCATCAGCTCGATCGACGAGGCGACCAGATCACCCGGATCGGAATGTGCCACATCCGCCGACACGACGCGGTAATCGAAACTCTGGGCACCGTTGGGCGCGGTGGCGACGACGGCCGAGCAGACGACGTCGTTCCCGGCGGAGATACCGAGGGATGTTCGCATGTTCACCTCCCTTCTCGAGCTGGTCGAGCGGACGGCCATGGTGGTACCGACCATCTCGAACGGACATCAGGGGCATCCGCTGTGCGGCGAATGCTCCGCGCGCGGATCGGGACGGGTCTTCCTCCGTCGGGGAGGCGGTCCGGTGAGGCGCCATACCGTCAGGCTGTCGGTCCCATCAGGTGCGATCCGTTTTCAGGGTCGGGACCGGCCGTCGATCACGTGCGGTCTTGTTCTCGTCTCAGGTGTGCGCGAGGTCGTCGCGCGATGGGTGAAGCGGTTGTACTCGGCGGATCGCGTGACGGCTACGGCCGATGGGCAGGCCGTAACGACACAGCTGTCGTACGACATGACCGATCACGGAACCGTCTTACATACTGTCACAATCCGTTATCCGAACGTTACAGATTTTTCGGATCAATTGCCACGCCCTCGGGTGTGTCGCAAAGTCAGCACTGCCCACCCTTGAGCGCTGGCACTCTCGTGTATAGAGTGCTAGTCGGCACTGGTTGTGCTCAGGTGCCAGCTCGACTTTGGGCAAGGGTCCCGGCACCCGCGACGACGGGGCTGTGCGCAGGGTCGGCACGGCGGTAGTGGTAAGGCTCCACGAACGCCGCATCAACACCGTGACCAAACCGTGAGTCCGGGGAACAGCCCCGGACGACCGAATCCCCTGAAAGTGGAGGGCTCAACGTGGCGAGCGTGAACATCAAGCCGCTCGAGGACAAGATCCTCGTCCAGGCCAACGAGGCCGAGACGACGACCGCCTCCGGCCTGGTCATCCCCGACACGGCGAAGGAGAAGCCCCAGGAGGGCACCGTCGTCGCCGTAGGACCCGGCCGGTGGGACGAGGACGGCGAGAAGCGCATTCCGCTGGATGTCAAGGAAGGCGACGTCGTCATCTACAGCAAGTACGGCGGCACCGAGATCAAGTACAACGGCGAGGAGTACCTGATCCTGTCGGCGCGCGACCTGCTGGCCGTCGTCGACAAGTGATGACCGACCGATGACCCTCGCGGCCGTCGCGATTCGGATCGCACCGTAACGACCACTGCCCCGGTGCCCCACGCGTGGGCCCGGGGCAGTGATCGTTGTGACTCCTGCTTCCCGGCCGCGGGTCGTCGCAGGCCCGTCCACCACTCCCACCCCAAGGACATCTCAACCATGGCAAAGCAGATCGAGTTCGACGAGAAGGCTCGTCGGGCAATGGAACGCGGCGTCGACAAGCTGGCCGACGCCGTCAAGGTCACCCTCGGCCCGCGCGGCCGGCACGTGGTGCTGGCCAAGGCGTTCGGCGGCCCCACCGTCACCAACGACGGCGTCACCATCGCACGCGACATCGACCTCGAGGATCCCTTCGAGAACCTCGGCGCGCAGCTGGTCAAGAGCGTCGCCACCAAGACCAACGACGTCGCCGGCGACGGCACCACCACCGCCACCGTGCTGGCCCAGGCCCTCATCAAGGGCGGTCTCAAGAACCTCGCCGCCGGCGCCAACCCGATCGGCCTCGGCGCCGGTATGAGCAAGGCCGCCGACGTCGTGTCCGAGGCGCTGCTGGCCGCCGCCAAGCCGGTCTCCGGCGAGAAGGCCATCGCCCAGGTCGCCACCGTCTCCTCGCGCGACGAGGAAATCGGCGAGATGGTCGGCAAGGCGCTGACCACCGTCGGCAAGGACGGCGTCGTCACCGTGGAGGAGTCCTCCACGGTCAGCACCGACCTCGAGATCACCGAGGGCGTGCAGTTCGACAAGGGCTACCTGTCGGGCTACTTCGTCACCGACCCCGACAAGCAGGAAGCCGTCCTCGAGGACGTCCAGGTGCTGCTGCACCGGGAGAAGATCAGCTCGCTGCCCGACTTCCTGCCGCTGCTCGAGAAGATCGCCGAATCCGGCAAGCCGGTGCTGATCATCGCCGAGGACATCGAGGGCGAGGCGCTGTCCACCCTGGTCGTCAACGCCATCCGCAAGACCCTCAAGGTCGTCGCGGTCAAGGCGCCGTTCTTCGGTGACCGTCGCAAGGCGTTCCTCGACGACCTGGCCGTCGTCACCGGTGGCACCGTGATCAACCCCGACCTGGGCATCAGCCTGCGCGAGGCCGGTCTGGACCTGCTCGGCCACGCCCGCCGCGTGGTCGTCACCAAGGACGAGACCACCATCGTCGACGGCGCCGGCACCCAGGAGGCCATCGATGCCCGCGTCGCGCAGCTGCGCGGCGAGATCGAGGCCACCGACTCCGACTGGGACCGCGAGAAGCTGGAGGAGCGGCTGGCCAAGCTGTCCGGCGGCGTCGCGGTCATCAAGGTCGGTGCGGCCACCGAAACCGCGCTCAAGGAGCGCAAGTACCGGGTCGAGGACGCGGTCAGCGCGGCCAAGGCCGCGGTCGAGGAGGGCATCGTCGCCGGCGGTGGTACCGCGCTGGTGCAGGCCGCGACCAAGCTGGTCGAACTGCGCGACTCGCTGACCGGTGACCAGGCCATCGGCGTCGAGGTCGTGCGGCAGGCGCTGCGGGCGCCGCTGTACTGGATCGCCACCAACGCCGGTATCGACGGCGCGGTCGTGGTCAGCAAGGTCAGCGAGGGCAAGGACGGCTTCAACGCCGCCACCCTGACCTACGGCGACCTGATCACCGACGGTGTCGTCGACCCGGTCAAGGTCACCCGTTCCGCGGTCCTCAACGCCACTTCCGTGGCGCGGATGGTGCTCACCACCGAGAGCGCCGTGGTCGACAAGCCGGCCGAGGAAGAGGCGGGCGACCACCACGGTCACGCGCACTGAAATCGAAGCGGGCGGCGGGGCTGTGTCGAATTCGCGGCTCCGCCGCGGTGGCCCCCTAGGGCGCAACCCGTTGGGGTTGGGTCGGGCCGCACCCCGGCGAGATCGGGTCGGGCCCTGGTCTCGGTGACGGGAGCCTTTGTGACCGCAACGGCCCGTTCACGGTGAAACGTGAACGGGCCGTTGGCGTTTCGTGAGGGCTGCGGGTGGATACTCGCTGGAGCGTTGCGCCTACCTCGAGGCTCGGTTGAGCCCGGAGCTCAGTTGAGAGAGGTCGGGCCGGGTTCCTCACCGTTGCGGTGAGCGGGAGGACGAATATTTCGTGCGGCGGGGGCGTGATCGTCGGCGATCGCGGCCAGGAGCCGGGTGCGGAGGGTGGCGGGTGGCTGGACGGCCGACGCCGAGGCGAACAGGGTAAGAGCTTCTCTGGTCAGTTGCACTTCCGTGTCGAAGTCCGCGCGCAGTATCGGATCGCCGGAGTCGAACAGCTCCTGCACCGCGCGCTGGTCCTCGTCGCCGATCGATCCGAGCGCGACCGTATGCGCGAGATCGATCTGGCTCTCGTTCATCTCACGTCACTCCCAAACTCTTTTTCAGTCGTGTCAATCCGTCCCGAATCCGGGACTTGACGGTCGGTAACCCTACTCCGAGGTAAGTAGCCACCTCGGCATATGTCCGGCCGCCGAAATACGCCAGCGAGATCGCCTCGCGCTGGGTTTCGGTGAGGGTGGCAAGGCTCTCGCGTACGGCCTGTTGTTCGAGCCGGCGGCCGACTTCCTCGGTGACCTCGTCGAATTCGTTGCCGAGAGTCGCGGCGCCGTAGGTGACCTCACGCTGGGCGTGTGCCTGTTCGGCGCGGACCCGGTCGACGGCGCGCCGATGCGCGAGCGTCATCAGCCAGGTCACCGCCGAACCCTTGGCCGGGTCGAAATTGGCTGCGGTGCGCCAGATCTGGAGGTAGACCTCCTGGGTCGTCTCCTCCGCATAACCGGAATCGTGGAGGACACGCAGCACCAATCCGAATACCCGGGCGCTCGTGCGGTCGTACAGCTCGGCGAATGCCTGCCGATCGGACCGGCCGCAGCGCTCCAGAAGTGCCGCCAGCTCGATACTTTCGCTTGCGCGTGCCGTGATCGCAGAGTCCACACTCGGTGTGGCCACCCGACCGTCCCCGATGGATCCTTGGAACGAGTCGCCCTCTGCGGCCGGCGGCCGCGTTGTCACAACGCTCCATTCTGTGTCATCGGCCACTACCGTAGCGCGCCGCTATGACCTCCTTCCAGGTGGGGTGCGTCGGGCAACGCACCTGGGGCCCAGCGGATTTCGCGCATAAAACGACACGCCGACGAGTGTGCGGAGACACGCCGTGACACGCCGATGACTTTCGCGAAACGCTGAGGCTTGGGTGCGGCTGCTGGTCACCATGCGGCAGGCGAATCGGCGGTGGCCGAGAACCTGCGCCTGTACCGTTGTCGCCGGCCACGTTCAGTGGCCGGGTGTTTGCTAGGTATTCGGCGCCCCAGCTGGTTCGGATCGGTCCCGTGCGACCGAATTTCGCGTGCGCCGGTCAGACGGCCATCCGGCGGCGATTGCGCCGGGCGTGGAGCTCGCGTTCGGTCTCCGACATGCCGCCCCAGATGCCGTACGGCTCGCTGACCTTCAGGGCGTGGCTGCGGCACTGCATGAGCACCGGGCAGGTCCGGCAGATCTCCTTGGCGCGCAACTCCCGCTGGGTGCGCGCGCGTCCGCGCTCGCCGTCGGGATGGAAGAAGACGGAGGAGTCCACACCGCGGCAGGAGCCGCGCATCTGCCAATCCCAGATGTCGGCGTTGGGACCGGGGAGGTGGGTGGGCATGGGCATGGTGAACTCCTCATGGTGCGAGCTCGTCGGCGTTGTCGAGCGGTGCTTGTCAGCAGCGGTCTGTCCGGACCCTGGGCGGGGGCGACAGTGACCTCGCCGAGATCGGGCTCGGACCGTATCGCCGATCTCCGGCGATCGCAGTACGCGGTCGCCGCAATTTCGCGCGGCGCCGACGACGGCGATGAAGTACGTTAGGTCGCACAGTGAAATCACGTCAATAGATACGTCGACAGTGATCGCAATTCCGGCAGATCTCAGATTTAACCTGCACGCTGTTTACTTTCCGGACCGGGAAAGCGATACTGGCCGGTTGACTTGTTTCGCGAGTATTGCGACGTGTCCGTAGATTCTCGCATTTTCCCAGTTCACGCGGTGCTTAGCGGGAGAAATGACCTGTTGTACTTGCCAACGCTGGGGAGTGTGATATGTGATGTGGCACACTGGTCCCGGTGGCATGGAAGAAGTCTGGATGGCCGAGTCGGGGCGGGCAGGTTAATAATCCGAAAAGCATGCGAATTTCGCTTCGGTGCGCCGGCGGTTAGCTCGTTGCAGATTTACGTGATGGAAACACGGGGCCGCCGATTTTTCGCTGAGAAATAGCCCGTGCGCGGTGTGGGGTGCCACACTCGTCCGGATAAGGTGCGCTGGTGTTGGATTTGTCCCCGCGAATCGGCGGGTTGCTGGACTCCGGGAGCGCACCCGTGCTGGTCGACGCGGCGTTCGGCGCCCGCCCCGGGATCGCGCCCGCGGATCTTCCCGCCGCCACCGATCCCGCCGGAACCTGGCTGCGGGCGGTCGTCCTCGGTGGTCAGGGGCGATATGCGGCGGCGCGCACCGAATTGCTCCGCGCCGCCCGGCTGACCAGGGATCCGATACTCGGCTCGCTGCTGGCCTCCACCGAGGCATCGCTGCTGCGCCAACTCGGCCGGCACGCGCGCGCGGCGATTCCGGACGGGCGGGCGGCGGCGCTGGTCGCGAACCTGCCGGTGGGGCGGGCAGCCGATCCGATGCGCGCCGCGGCGATCTGCGACGCGCTCACCGGATTGGCCGCGGACGCGCTCGGGACCGGGCAGCCACAGGTGTCCGCGCGATTGCTGCGGCGCTGCCGCGACGAAATCGATCGCGCGCCCGCGGATCTGCGAATCCTGGTGCGCTGGCATTGGGTCAGCGCCGAAACCGCCCTCGCCGCACCCGGTATGGGACTGGTCGCCGAGCCTGCCCTGGCTCATGCCGAGGCGGCGGTGGCCGCGGCCGAGCGGATGGGATCGGTTCGGCATCAAGTGAAGTCGCGGCTGCTGGTGGCCGCCGCGGCCGCGGGCGAGGGTGACATCGATCGCAGCCGCGCCGTAGCCGAGCTGGTCGATTCCGACTGCGCCGCACACGGATTGCTGCCGCTGCGCTGGGCCGCCGCGATGTTGCGAGCGGGGGTGTGCGAGCCGGACGCGGCCCGCCGCGCGGCCGCGGAATCGGGGGCGTACGCGCAGATCCTGGCTGGTCGGGGCGGTCGGCTGCGGCTCGGTCCGGAAATCGGGTGAGCAGTGATCCCCCATGTTGTCCGACTCACATAGCTGAGCCGCTATTGTTGGTTCCGTTCCACCGACCGGTGGAAGCACCGGTCGAAATCCGGCCGTGCCACTTGTAACGCCAGGAATATCTCTGACGATGACGCACTCGGGCGAGGAGTTGGACGCCGCCGTAGCTGCTGCAGCTCAGGGCGACCGTTCCGCTTTAGCCCAGGTACTGGAAATCATCCGCCCGCTGGTAGTTCGCTATTGCCGTGCGCGGATCGGTTCCGCGGAGCGTGGGCAGCTCTCCGCGGACGACGTGGCGCAGGAGGTCTGCTTGGCTGTGATGACCGCCCTGCCGCGTTACCAGGACCAGGGGCGGCCGTTCATGGCTTTCGTGTACGGAATCGCCTCGCACAAGGTCGCCGACGCTCATCGCAACGCCGCCCGTAACAAGGCGGACGCGATGGCCGAAGTACCAGATGTCATATCCACCGACCAGGGGCCGGAGCAGCGCGCTCTCGAATCCGAAACGAGCCGGCAGATGAACAGTCTGCTGGCCACGCTACCGGAGAAGCATCGAGAGATCCTGATCCTGCGTTTGGTCATGGGTTTGTCAGCAGAAGAAACTGCTGTCGCCGTGGGCAGTACGGCGGGAGCTATACGAGTGGCTCAGCATCGGGCGCTCGCGAAACTCAAGTCACAAGTGGCGAGGGCAGGTGAAATGTATGGCTAGGGATGGCGAGCGCGGTCGGGGCGACTGGAAGGCGCGGCTTGGATCGCCGAACAGCGGTCCCTATGCCGAGGCATCCGGGGAGTCCGGTGATTCCGGGCCGGTGGATATCGCAGCGGTACGCCGCGACGATGCGCTGATCGACGCCATCGCCGGCGACGGTCCCGTCGCGACCGACAGTGCCGAGGAGTATCAGCTCGCGAGCCTGCTCGCGAATTGGCGGGCCGATATCGTCGAGACTCCGATGCCGGCCGGTCCCGATCTGGACGCCGTGGTCGCGGCCGTCAACCAGGAGATCGGAGCGCGGGAGGCGAGGGTCAACGCCCATCGCCGCGGCAGATTGCGACTGGTACGTCCGTTGATGGGCGCCGCGGCCGCGGTCGCGGTGATCGCGGGCGGGACGACGGCGTTCTCCTACGGCGCGCAGCCGGGTGATCCGTTGTGGCGGGTGAAGGAGGTCGTGTTCAGCCAGCAGGCGCAGACCACGATCGCCCAGCGCGCCGACGACGATATGACCAAGGCGCAGACGCTGATCGACCAGGGACACCCGGAACAGGCCAAGGCACTGTTGGAGAGCGCTTCCACCAACACGACCCAGGTCGACGACAATTCGCGCAAGCAGGATCTGCAGCTGCGCTGGCAGCATCTGCTGGATCAGCTGAAGACCACCGCACCTCAGGTGGCCGCCGCGCTGGAGTCGCTGGAGCCGAAGGCCAATACGACGCCGACCACTCCGACCGTGGTCGCGCCGACGACGCCGGGACAGTCCGCCAACCCGGGCCAGGGCCAGCACGAGAGCAGTGGTTCCAAGCAGAACACTCCGGGACCGGAGATCATGCGCAGCCAGACCGCGCCCGAAACCGGAGCGAACGGTTCCGTACCGGGCACGCCGGGCAGCGAGCCGGGGAGTGGTTCGAAGCCGCCGACGCAACAGCAGCAGCAACCGCCGACGACTGCCGAGCCGCCGACGCACGAGCAGCCGCCGACACAGCAGCAGCCGCCGACCAACGAGCAGCCGCCGACACAGCAGCAGCCGCCGACGAATCAGCCCACCGCCAATTCGCCGACCACCATCGGCGGAGGGGCGGTGGTCCCGCCGACACAGCCGCAGCAGACCGTCGCGCCGGTCCGCCCGTCGGTGCCCTCGGCGCCGACCGTGGTGGTGCCGCCGGCCGGTGGGGGATTGCACACCGGCATCGGCTAGAACGACATCTCCGGCAGGAGCGACATCTCCGGCTGGACGACATATCCGATACGAGAACCGATCGCCGATTCCGGCGGTCGGATTCGTGTTTTCCGGGGTAGGTGTGCGCGCCGGAATTCTCGGCAGAAGTAATTCTCGGCAGAAGTGCGGAAACTCACACGCCTGACCTGCGCGCGGCGACGCCGGCGCGAGCACTACGCGGCTGTTGCAGAACGGATCAGGCGTCGAAGCCGTCGAATCCGTCGCCGTGCAGGGCTTCGTTCATCGAGGCATCCGCGTATCCGCGGCAGTAGTCCCACGTCACGTAGGCCTCCGGCGTCGGATCGTAGGCGGGCTCGTGCGGGCGGACCGTGCCGTCGACCAGCAGTTGCAGCAGGTTGGCGCGCAGCATGTCCCAATCGTGGTAGTGGTCCTGCCGGCAATCCTCACAGCTCACCACGAGACCGCGGATGCCCCGATGGGACAGCAGCGCCTCGTACACCGCGAGATCGGCGAGATCCTCTTCGACCGCTAGGCGCTCATGGGGGTCCAGCGGCTCCCCAGGCTCAATGGCATCGAGCGCGGCCGACGGGTCGGAGGGATCTCCGGCGAAGGGGTCCGGCGGCAGGCCAGGTGGTAGATGGTCACGCACAATCCCACGGTACGCAGAACCACCCCCTCCGCGCCAGCGCTGAAGGCATTTTGACGCGCTTGTTGCGCGGCTGTCACCCTCGTCCACCACTGTGTCGGAGGCGACGAGGTCGCCCCCGCAGGCGGCCGATACCATGGATACACAGGCGCCGGGTAGCACGCTTCGGCTCCACCATCCATCAGCTGTTCTCGATCGGTACCGAGGTCCCGCGGAATGCGGGCCGGAGTGCCGTATCGGTGCTTTCGAGGTCCAGGAGGGGTCGATCAGATGAGTAGTCCCGTGATGGGCGAACGAGCCGTCCGCCCGCATACGGGTGGTGACGATCCGAACAAGATCGCCATGCTCGGCCTCACGTTCGACGACGTGCTGTTGCTGCCGGCCGCTTCCGATCTGATCCCCAGCTCGGTCGAGACCTCCAGCCGGCTGACCCGCGAGATCACCCTGCGCACCCCGCTGGTGAGTTCGGCGATGGATACCGTCACCGAGGCGCGGATGGCGATCGCCATGGCCCGCGCCGGCGGTATGGGCGTGTTGCACCGCAATCTGTCGGCCGCCGATCAGGCCGCTCAGGTGGAGACGGTGAAGCGGTCCGAGGCCGGAATGGTCACCGACCCGGTCACCTGCCGCCCGTCCGACACTCTCGCCGAGGTCGACGCCATGTGTGCGCGGTTCCGCATCTCGGGTCTGCCCGTGGTGGACGAGACCGGCGCGCTGGTCGGCATCATCACCAACCGCGACATGCGGTTCGAGGTCGATCAGAACCGCCGGGTCGCCGATGTGATGACCAAGGCGCCGCTGATCACCGCCCAGGAGGGTGTCACCGCGGAGGCCGCCCTCGGCCTGCTGCGCCGGCACAAGATCGAGAAGCTTCCGATCGTCGACGGCAACGGCCGGCTGCGCGGGCTGATCACCGTCAAGGACTTCGTCAAGACCGACCAGTACCCGAACGCCACCAAGGACCGCGACGGCCGTCTGCTGGTCGGCGCGGCGGTCGGTGTCGGTGAGGACTCCTGGTCGCGCGCGATGAGCCTGGCCGACGCCGGGGTCGACGTGCTGATCGTCGATACCGCGCACGGCCATCAGGCCCAGGTGCTGCAGATGGTCGCCAAGGTCAAGAACGAGGTCGGCGACCGGATCCAGGTCGTCGGCGGCAATATCGCCACCCGCGAGGGTGCGGCGGCACTGGTCGAGGCCGGCGCCGACGCGGTCAAGGTGGGTGTCGGCCCCGGCTCGATCTGTACCACCCGCGTGGTCGCCGGCGTCGGCGCCCCGCAGATCACCGCGATTCTCGAGGCCGTGGCCGCGTGCCGCGCCGCCGACGTGCCGGTGATCGCCGACGGTGGCATCCAGTTCTCCGGCGATGTCGCCAAGGCCATCGCCGCCGGTGCGTCGACGGTCATGCTCGGTTCGCTGCTCGCCGGAACCGCCGAATCCCCGGGCGAACTGATCCTGGTGGGCGGCAAGCAGTTCAAGAGCTATCGCGGCATGGGTTCGCTGGGCGCCATGCAGGGACGCGGACAGGGCAAGTCCTACTCCAAGGACCGCTACTTCCAGGACGACGTGCTGGCCGAGGACAAGCTGGTGCCCGAGGGCATCGAGGGGCGGGTGCCCTTCCGCGGTCCGGTGAACCAGGTCATCCATCAGCTGGTGGGCGGTCTGCGCGCGGCCATGGGTTACACCGGCTCACAGTCGATCTCCGATCTGCAGCAGGCGCAGTTCGTGCAGATCACCGCGGCGGGCCTCAAGGAGAGCCACCCGCACGACATCACCATGACGGTCGAGGCCCCGAACTACACCGGCCGCGGCAAGTAGGAGCGAGGGGCCGAAGCCCCGTCACTCGGTGCACACCGTCGCCGCGGCGGCTTTCCGAACATCGGAGGCCCCGCGGATCGGGTCCGCACGGCAGGCTTCCGGGTCGGGAAGTCCGGCGCTGTGCCGCGGATGACGGAAGTGCTTCGGGGACAAGGGGTGTCGGCGGGACGAGCCGGCCCTCGCGGTTCATGAGATTCCGGTCGGTCGTGTCGATGTGTCACCACGCTCGGCCGTTCTCCGCGCCTGCCGTCCGACACGGCCGCCCCCGGCGTATGGCGTACGCCGGGAACTGGGAGGATGGACGCGCGTCGGCGTGAAATCGCCGCGACGTCGTGACGCCGGCGCGCGCAAGTTCGTCGCACACACGGGCGTGGCAGCACACACTAAGGAGAGACATCAGTGCGGGACATGGTCGAGATCGGGATGGGTCGGACCGCCCGGCGTACCTATGAGCTGGACGATGTCGACATCGTCCCCTCGCGGCGCACCCGGTCGTCGAAGCAGGTGTCGCTGGCATGGCAGCTGGATGCCTACCGATTCGACATCCCCGTGGTCGCGCATCCGACCGATGCGCTGGTGTCGCCGGAATTCGCGATCGAGCTGGGCCGCCTCGGCGGGCTGGGCGTCATCAACGGCGAGGGACTCTGGGCCCGGCACGCCGATGTGAGCGCGCGCATCGAGCAGCTGGTCGAGGTGGCCGAGCACAAGGGGCCCGAGGCCGCGGTCGAACTGCTGCAGGAACTGCACGCCGCGCCGATGCAGCCCGATCTGCTGGCCGCCGCGGTCGCGCAGGTGCGTGCCGCCGGGGTGACGGTCGCGGTGCGGGTGAGCCCGCAGAACGCGCGCGCCCTGACCCCGAGCCTGGTGCAGGCCGGCATCGACCTGCTGGTCGTCCACGGCACCATCATCTCCGCCGAACACGTCGGCGGCGCGAGCGCGGTGCCGGCGGAAGACACCGGTTCGTCGGTGGAACCGCTGAACCTCAAGACCTTCATCGCCGAACTGGATGTGCCGGTGGTGGCCGGTGGCGTCAGCGATCATCGCACCGCCCTGCATCTGATGCGCACCGGCGCCGCCGGCGTGATCGTCGGTTACGGCTCGATGCCCGGCGCCACCACCACCGGTGAGGTGCTCGGTATCGGCGTCCCGATGGCGACCGCGATCGCCGACGCCGCCGCCGCGCGCCGCGACTACCTCGACGAGACCGGCGGTCGCTACGTCCACGTGATCGCCGACGGTGACATCGTCTCCTCCGGCCAGCTGGCCAAGGCCATCGCCTGCGGTGCGGATGCGGCGATGCTGGGTGTGCCGCTGGCGCTGGCGCAGGACGCGCCCGGCCGCGGCTGGTACTGGCCCTCGGCGGCCGCGCATCCGTCGGTGCCCCGCGGCGCGCTGCTGCAGTTCGCCGAGCCGGACGAGCAGCCGACCCTGGAGAAGGTGCTGTACGGTCCGTCCAGCGATCCGTGGGGGTCGGTGAATCTCGTTGGCGGCCTGCGTCGTTCGATGGCCAAGGCCGGATACTGCGATCTGAAGGAATTCCAGCGGGTCGGCCTCAGCGTGCGGGCCTGAGAATCTCGCGCCGTGACCCGGATCAGTTGAGCCGGGTCAGCACATCCCCGCGCAGGAAGTCGCGAATCGCGGCATTGACCTGCGCGGGGTGGGTCATATTGACCGCCTGACGCGCATCTTCGATTTCGCAGAACCGCGATCCGGCCAGCCGGCGCGCCATTTCCAGCGCGTGCGCGCGCGGGATGCCGGCTCGCGTGGGATGGATGACCAGTGCGGGACAGGTGATTTCGGACAGCCGATGCAGGATCGAGTCGCGGGCGAGCAGGCATCCGGCCGCGGCCTCGAGTTCGTGCGGGTCGCGCGCCAGCCATCGCTTGGTCCACACCGACCGGTGCCAGGCGTCGTCTCCGATCAGCCAGTGCGCCATATGCTCCGCGAGGACATGCCGGATATTCGGCTCCCGCCAGCGGTCCAGGAAGCGGCGCGAGGTCGCGAGTTCCTGCGGGGTGGGGCTGTGTGCCTCGGTGGAGATCAGGATCAGCGCGGCCACCCGTTCGGGAGCGAGCAGCGCGGTGCGCATGGCGCTGAATCCGCCCTGTGAGGTGCCGCCGACCACCGCGCGTTCGACGCCGAGCTGATCCAGCACGGTCAGGGCGTCGCGGGCCGCCGTCCAATAGGTGAAGGGCAGCCCCTCGTCGCGGGTGCGTCCGTGTCCGCGCGCATCCCAGGTGACGATGCGGAACTCCGGTGACAGCGCGGCCGCCTGCGAGGCGAACATCGTTCGGTCCATGAAGAATTCGTGCCCCAGTAGCACCACGGGACCACGACCGCCGGAATCCTCGTAATGGATTTCGGCATCGATCGCGCGGGCGAATGGCACGAGCACGAGGATAGCGGTCGCCGACGACCGCTGCTTCGCCTTCGCGATCGGCGCGGAGGCCGGAGAGCATGGATATGCGTTGGCGGATAGGCCGTTTCGGACACCGGTCGGGACCGGTCGCTACGACCGGCGTCGAACCGTCGGAGTGGGGGCGGTCACCGTCGCGACCGGCAGGCTCGCCCGCCCTCGAGGTGCGCCGATGCGCTCACTAAACTGTGCGGGTGGCAGAAACCCAGCGACCAGTTCTCGTCGTCGACTTCGGGGCGCAGTACGCGCAGTTGATCGCGCGGCGCGTGCGCGAATCCAGTGTCTACTCGGAAGTGGTACCGCATACCGCGACCGTGGAGGAGATCGCCGATCGGCAGCCGCTGGCGGTGATCCTGTCCGGCGGCCCGTCCAGCGTGTACGCCGAGGGCGCGCCGCAGCTCGATCCGCGGCTGTTCGACCTCGACATCCCGGTCTTCGGCATCTGCTACGGCTTCCAGGCGATGGCGCAGGCGCTCGGCGGTACGGTCGCGCACACCGGCACCCGCGAGTACGGCCGCACCGAACTGAACATCGACGGTGGCGTCCTGCACGGCGGACTGCCGACGGTGCAACCGGTGTGGATGAGCCACGGCGACGCGGTCACCGATGCCCCGGCCGGTTTCGAGGTCACGGGGACGACGGCCGGTGCGCCGGTCGCCGCTTTCGAAGATCGCGCCCGGCGGCTGGCCGGTGTGCAGTACCACCCCGAGGTGATGCATTCGCCGCACGGCCAGCAGGTGCTGAGCCGGTTCCTGCACGAAATCGCCGGCATCCCCGCGGCCTGGACGCCGGCCAATATCGCCGACGCGCTGGTCGAGCAGGTGCGTGAGCAGATCGGCGACGGGCACGCGATCTGCGGGCTGTCCGGCGGGGTGGATTCCGCGGTGGCGGCCGCGCTGGTCCAGCGGGCCATCGGCGACCGGCTGACCTGTGTATTCGTCGACCATGGCCTGCTGCGGGCCGGTGAGCGCGAGCAGGTGCAGCGCGACTTCGTCGCCGCGACCGGGGCCAAACTGGTGACCGTCGACGCGGTGGAGAAGTTCCTCGGTGAACTGAAGGGCGTCACCGATCCCGAGGAGAAGCGCAAGATCATCGGCCGGGAGTTCATCCGCTCCTTCGAGGATGCGGTGGCCGAGGTCGTGAAGTCCACCGGCGAGGACGAGGGCCACGGACCCGCGGTCGAATTCCTGGTGCAGGGCACCCTGTACCCGGACGTGGTGGAGTCCGGCGGCGGTTCCGGCACCGCCAACATCAAGAGCCACCACAACGTCGGCGGCCTGCCCGAGGATCTGGAATTCGAGCTGGTCGAGCCGCTGCGACTGCTGTTCAAGGACGAGGTTCGCGCGGTCGGCCGTGAGGTCGGGCTGCCCGAGGACATCGTTGCGCGCCAGCCCTTCCCGGGGCCGGGCCTGGCGATCCGGATCATCGGCGAGGTCACCCCGGACCGGCTGGAAACTTTGCGGCAGGCCGACGCGATCGCGCGCGAGGAGCTGACCGCCGCCGGTCTGGACGCGCAGATCTGGCAGTGCCCGGTGGTCCTGCTGGCCGATGTGCGCAGTGTCGGCGTGCAGGGCGACGGGCGCACCTACGGCCATCCGATCGTGCTGCGGCCGGTGTCGAGCGAGGACGCCATGACCGCGGACTGGACCCGCCTGCCCTACGAGGTGCTCGAACGCATTTCCACCCGCATCACCAACGAGGTGGCCGAGGTCAATCGCGTGGTGCTCGATGTGACGAGCAAGCCGCCGGGGACCATCGAATGGGAGTGAGCGGCTGTCTCGACGGATAGCGCAGAAGGGGCCTTCCGGCATCGGCCGGAAGGCCCCTTCTTCTTTCCGGTGTTCCGGACGCTATTTCTTCCTTCGCGGCGAGATCACCAGGGCGATGCCCACGACCACCGCGACGCCCACCACGATCCAGCCCACGGGGACCGCACTGTGGAAGGGCCAGGATGTGGGGCCGATGAAGGCCCAGACGCTGACCAGCAGGGCGAGTATTCCGGCCAGCAGCAGCGAGAACGACGGTCCGCGCCGAGTGTCGGTCCGAGTGTCGGCCGTTTCGTTGTCAGCCACGTTTCACCTCCGCGTTTCCGGCGTGGACATCGATGTCGAGAGTGAGAATCGGCCCGTCGGCCGGCCCGGTGGGCCCCTGCGGACAGGACACATCGCCCATGCTGGCGTTGCAGGTGGCGTGCAGGCGCATCGATTCGGGGACCAGCACCCGGAAGTCGCCCATCTGCACATTCACGTGGACTGTGCGATTCTCGGTCAAGGGCAGTTGGCGCAGATCGAGCGTGCCCGAGCCCATGGTGATCTTGTATTCCGAAGCCAGATCGGCGGCCGTGGCCGGGGTCCAGACGTGGTCGCCCATGGCCCCGCGATCGAATTCGACCGGGCCGACCATCGAGGCGAGGATGACGAATCCGGCCAGCGGCGCGAGCACCACCATCAGGCCGTAACCGCGGCGCAGGAAGCCGCCGACGATCAGACCGAGACCGACCACCGCCAGGGCGACCGCGCCGATCCGCGCGGGTGTCATCCAATCCGCTCCGGCCGCGGCCACCGCGCCCGCGGCCGCTGCCGCCAGAACGGCCAGGCCGATCACCACCGGGGTGAGCCGGGACCGCGGCCGCTGTGCCGGGACGACGGCGACCGGGCGTTCCTGCGTGGGGGCGGGCAGATCCCAGGCCATCGGTGCTACGCCGAGCGGATCCCAGCCTGCCGGAGTGGGGCCGATATGCGCCGGGTCCGGGATCGGGCGCGTGCCGCTCGGGCGCGGGCCGGGGGGCGGTGTCGGGGTCGGACGGGCGCTTCCGCCGGGGCCCGAGGAATCGTCCGGGCCGGACTCGTCCTCGGCCGTGTGCTCGTCGGCGGCTGCCGCCGCTTCGGATTCGACGGGGAGCGGCCGGGTCATCGCGACCGTGGGGCGATCGTCGGCCGGCATTTCGTCTTCGGCCATCTCCTCGGAGGGCGAGTTCGATTCGGCGGCAACGGGTTCGGAGGTACCGGGATCGGCCTCGGAAGCGGAAGGAGCCGGTCGTGACTCTTCCGCCGGAACACCTTCGGCCGCAATGCTTTCGGTCGCTGCGTCGGCTGAGCTCGCAGTGTCAGGCGAGTCGGCGCGTGCTTCGTCCGGAGGACTCTCCGGCGTCACCGTGACCGGATCGACCCGCAGCGGGGCCGTGGCTGCGCCGATCGGTTCGGTTGCCGTCGAGGCGTTGTCGTCTGTGGGTTGTGTGGGCATGGCCGGAACCTGGCCGCCCGCAACACCGTTCGGATCCGGTTCGTAGTGGTCGGGAAGTTTGGTGAACGGTCCGTACGGACTTCCGCTCCACGGCGACCCGCCCGGGAAGCTCGCACCCGGATATCCCGTCGCCGCGATACCGCCCTCGGCCGTCAGCGGGTACGAGCCGTCGAACGGTGGTTCCGGCTGCCGCATGTAGAGCAACCACCAACCGGCCACCATCAGGGCGAAACTGATCACCCCCGAGCCGCCGAGTCCGACTCCCACCGGGCCCATGGTGGTGACCGCGATCGCCAGGGCGACGATCAGGACGATGGTCTTGGTGGACGATTGCGAACTGTGTCCGCGGCTGATCAGGCCCTCCGCGGGGGATACCGCGTCACCCGCCGGGGGCAGCAGCAACCATGCCGCCAGATACAACACGATGCCCGCACCACCGAAGATCGTCGATACCACGAACGCGACCCGGATCAGTACCGGGTCCACGCCGTAGCGACGGCCGAATCCGGACGCCACGCCGGCGACCGGGCTCTGTCCCGGCAGCCGTGTCGGACGCGTCCGCCACAGGTGCTGGAGCTGTTCGCTGAATCCCGTCCGGCTCGTGCCGCCGGTCCCGCCGCTCGCTGTGGTCATAGCTCAATGGTGGCCGTGAGCAGTATCGGATGGCATCGGGGTTCACCCTGAAAACGAACCTGAACTACATCTGGATGGGATCACCCAGGATCATGCCGGTCCCGCTGTCACCGGGAGTGTCGGCATTGATCGAGGTGTAGGGCTGGACGGTGAGCGGCCCGACGCAGTTGTCGACCTCGATGCGGAAATCGCGGCTGTACAGGGTGCCGGTGGTATCGGCCTTCAGATCCTTGTCCGCGACCTTCACATCGGTCACCTTCCCGGGTTTCAGCGTGGTGTTGACGGTGGCCGAACCCGAGACGGTGCCGTCGACCACATCCCAGTACAGGCCGGGGCTGACCTGACTCGGGGCGACGTACAGATTGCCCGAGAGTTCGGAGAATCCGGACAGTCCGGCCTGGATCGCCAGCGAGGCGTCCATTTCGGCGGCGCACGCCACCAGATATCCGGCGTGGAGCTTGCCGGTCGCCGGTGCCGCGACCCGCCCGTAGAAGGTGCCGCCGACCAGCACCTCACGGTTGGTGGGCATCCCGTTCAGCGGCGGAATCGGAGCGGCCTGCTGATCGGAATTGCCCACCGTATAGGTGAATTCCGGTACCGAGTACGTGCGCTCGTGCGCGGCGGACGCGCCCATCGCCGGCGTGGCGGCGACGGTGCATCCCCCGATCGTCGTCACCGCGACCATTACCCACTTGCGCACATGTACTCCCCGGATCGGCAGCCTCGACGCGAGCATGCGCGATCCGCGCGCGGACCGCGGTCCGCCGCGATATTTTCACCAAGATCGTCGCGAGTCGAGCTCCAGTATCACTGGCAAGGTGCTGGGAGTCTGCTGTGTCCGGTGCGCGGCAGGGACCGGCCGCGGTAGGGGCGGCACGGTCGCCGGATACGCCACTCAGAGCACGGTCGGATCCGCGAAGACGGCGCCGTTCCCGTCGACCTCTGCCGCGGAGACCTCGATCCTGCTGTAGGCGCGGATGGTCAGCGGACCGCCGCACCCCTGCACCATGAGATGGAAGTCCCGGCTGACGAGATAGTCGGTCTCCCCGGCGCCGAGATGTTTCCGACCCACCTCGACATCGGTGATCTTCCCGGGCGTGACCGACACGTTCACCCCGATGCCGGCGGAGACGCTCGGGCCGATCGTCACACTCGCACTCGGATCCACGAGATCCGGGCTGATCGTCGCTCCGGCGCTCAGCGAAGCCGAGGCATCGGCGCTGAAACCGAGGTCGATATCGACCGCGCACGCGACGAAATAGCCCGCCTTCAACGTTGCGGTGCCGCTCGGAATCCGTGCGTAGGACGTGTTGTCCAGGAACACTTCTCGATTGGTGGGCATGCCGTTCAACGCGGTCACCGGATGGGCCGCGTAATCGAGGTGGCCCACGGTGAAGCTGTACCCGTTCGGCGCCAGATAAGTGTTCTCGTGACCGCCCGGCCCCGCGGCCGAGGCGGCGGTGGCCGGCAGCAGCGCCAGCGCGAGAGCCGTGGTGGCGGCGTAGACAGATGTGATGGACATATGAATTCCTCCCCGTACACGCCGGGCGAACCGGCGAGATCAGCTGTCCGCGGCGAAACGACTACCGGGACGCGCGTCGCCCGCCGTCAGCGGGCGACGCCATCGACGGTAGGAATCCGGACGGTGACCGCACCCGCGAAAATGTCGGGCAGTCCGCGATACGCGCTGGTGATCGAGGCCGTCCCGAAAATCCGGTCCGGCCTAGCGGCCGTTCCGGACCGGACAACCCCGAGATCGGGAATCCGGGTATTTCCCGATGGTCGGTTGTCGGGGTGACGTGCCAGGATCGAAGGCATGTACCCGTCCATGCCCGCATTCGACGCGCGTTCGGGGTTCGACGGTCGCGTGGGGTTCGAGCCTCGCGCCGGTGTGGACGGTCTCGGGCCGGACGGCCGGGGTGCCGATCCGGTCCTCGAGCAGCCGCGGTTGCTGCGGCGATCCGGTGGGCGGGTCGTCGGCGGCGTCGCGGGCGGTATCGCCGACCATCTGGGTGTCGACGTCTTCAAGGTGCGGATGGCGTTCGTCCTGCTGTCGGCCTTGATGGGGGCGGGGATCGTGGCCTACGGGCTGCTGTGGATCTTCACCTCCTCCGGTGCGGACGGGCCGCCGCCCACGGCGTCCGAGCGGCGGCAGGCCGTCGGGCTGGTGCTGCTCGGGCTGGCACTGTCGGTCTCGATGGCGTGGTTGTTCAACGGGACCGCCGCGCGGGTGGTGGCGCCGATCATCGTGGTCGCCGTCGGTGCGGCGCTGGTGTGGCGCGAATTCGACGCCGAGGGGCCGCGTTCCATTCTGGGTCTGCCCGCCCGCCCGACCGTGCTCACCTGGACTCGCATCCTGGCGGGGGCGACGCTCATCGTGGTCGGGCTGGGCGTGGTGGTGCTGGCCCGCATCAACCTGAGTTCGCTGGGGTCGGCACTGATCGCGGTCGCGGTCACCCTGATCGGCGTCGGCCTGCTGACGGTGCCACTGTGGCTGCGCATGATGCACGCCCTCAATGCCGAACGCTCGGCCCGCATCCGTAACGAGGAACGCGAGGAGATCGCCTCACATCTGCACGACTCGGTCCTGCAGACCCTGGCGCTGATCCAGCGGCAGGCCGACGACCCGCAGGAGGTCGCCCGGCTGGCCCGCAGCCAGGAGCGGGAACTGCGGAAGTGGTTGTTCGAGGATTCCATGCCCGCACAGTCCAGCCTGGCCGCCGCCCTGCGCACGATCGCCGGTGAGGTGGAGGACCAGCACGGGGTCCAGGTGACCCCGGTGACCGTCGGCGACGTCTCGATGGATGTCGGCGACACCGGATTCGGCCTGCCGAAGGAACATTTCACCGCTCTGCTCGGCGCCACCCGCGAGGCGCTGGTCAACGCCGCCAAACATGCCGGGGTGCCGACCATCGACGTCTTCGCCGAGGTGGAACCGCATCAGGTCAGTATCTTCGTGCGCGATCGCGGCACCGGTTTCGACCCGGCCGCGGTTCCGGCGGACCGGCAGGGCCTGGCGAAATCCATTCACGCCCGGATCGAACGCCGCGGCGGCACCGTGGAGGTGCAGACCGCACCCGGTCGCGGCACCGAGGTGCGAATCATGATGCCCCGCAAGGATTCCGAAGGCCAGGGCGAAACCGGCGGATTCGACGGCGCCGAGACCGAGATGTCCACCGCCGGCGATGCGGACCTGGCCGGTGCGCCGGGCGGCCCGCAACAGGCCGAGCCGCAGCAGACCGAGCCGCAACAGGCCGAGCCGCAACAGACCGAGCCGCAACAGGCCGAGCCGCAACAGGCCGAGGCCGGACGACCGCGGGGGGAGACCGCGGAGACCGGCCCCCGCCGGTCGCACTAGCGGACCACCCGCGGAGTGGACAGAATTCGGACGGACGGTGCGGCTGCCGTCCTCGATGCCGGTGCCGAGCACCCCGACCAGCGATGTGGTACCGATGAGTTGGCGCCGCCGCGCCCGGCAGCGGGCCGGCTCGAGGTGAGGAGAACTGTGACGATCCGGGTTTTTCTGGTCGACGACCACGCCGTGTTCCGGTCGGGGGTGCGGGCGGAGTTGAGCCGCGAAGCCGATATGGATGTCGTCGGGGAGGCGGGTACCGTCGCCGAGGCCGTGGCCGGGATCGACGCCGCGCGACCCGATGTGGTGCTGCTGGATGTGCACATGCCCGACGGCGGGGGCGTGGCGGTACTGCAGGGCATCGACGATCGCCCGAACGGTTCGGCGTCGGGTAACGGCCCGGTATGCCTGGCGCTGAGCGTCTCCGACGCCGCCGAGGATGTGATCGCGGTGATCCGTGCGGGCGCGCGCGGTTACGTCACCAAGACCATCTCCGGTTCCGAACTGGCCGAAGGCATTCGGCGCGTCGCGGGCGGCGACGCGGTGTTCAGCCCGCGGCTGGCCGGTTTCGTGCTGGACTCGTTCACCGGGCGCTCACCGGCTCCCGAACCCCCGCTGGACCCGGAACTGGATTCGCTGACCCCGCGCGAACTGGAGGTGCTGCGCCTGCTGGCCCGCGGCTACACCTATCGCGAAATCGCCGAAACCCTGTTCATCTCGGTGAAGACGGTGGAAACCCATGCCTCCAACGTGCTGCGAAAAACCCAGCAGTCCAACCGCAATGCGCTGACGCGCTGGGCGCACCGCCGGCGCATCGACTGAGTCGCCCTACATCGCGGCGACGAGCACCACGATCAGGATGAGCAGTCCGATCAGCAGGCCCACCGCGATCGCGAGCGGCGCGGCATTGGGCCCGAACTTCGTGAAGTCGATGTCGACGAGCTTCGATTTCCCCAATTTCGGTTGCTGCGCAACGGCTCCGGCCGCGGCGACGCGCGGTGGGCGGGGCAGCGGCGCGGAATGCGGACTGCGCAGTCCGGCCGCCGAATTGCGGGCGGCCCAGGCCGGAATCGTGCCGTCGTCGGTACGGATCGGGGCGCCGAGGATATAGGGCCCGGTGCCGGGACCGAATGCGGCGGTGAGGATTTCCTCGCGCGCCTCGGCCATGGTGGGGCGACGCTGCGGCGCCGGTTCCATCATGTGCAGCAGTACCTGGGTGAGCGGCCCGCTGCGAGTGGGCGGAATGATCTGCGCCATCGCCGCGCGCGTGACGATGACGTCGTTGTCGTCGTCGAATCCGTACGGCGGATGCCCCTCGATCGCGGTGTACAGCGTTGCGCCGAGGGAGAATACGTCGCTGGCCGGGCCCGGCTGAGCACCGCGCGCCACCTCCGGTGGCAGATAGGACGGGGTGCCGGTGATCAAGTCCTCCGGTTCGTCGAAAGCCTCACCGGCACTGGAGATACCGAAGTCGCTGAGTTTGGCCATCCCCACCTCGGAGCCCCGATCGGCGACGAGGATGTTGCCCGGTTTGATGTCGCGATGCACGATCCCGGCGGCATGGGCGGCGGCCAGCGCATCGGCCACCTGCGCACCGATCTGCGCGACCTCGATGGGGGAGAGGGTGTCGGCCAGCGCGAGCGCCTTGGCGACGCTGCGCGAGGGCAGATACTCCATCACCAGCCACGGTTCGCCCGCCTCGAGCACCACGTCGTAGACGGCGATGGCGTGCTCGTGCGAAAGCTTGGCCGCGACGCGGCCCTCGTGCACGATCCGGTTGCGCACCTCGGTCGCCTCGGCCTCGCTGAGTCCCGCGGTGGTGAGCACCTGTTTGATGGCGACCTCGCGGTTGAGCAGCCGGTCGGTGGCGAGCCATACCGCACCCATACCGCCGCCTCCGAGTTTGGACTGCAGGCGGTAACGGCCGGCGACGAGATAGTCGGGGCCGACGATGGGGCGGGCGCGTTCGGTCACGGCGCGAGGATAGCCGAAAACCAGGGCGACCGGCCTGCTTCGGACCGGGGTTGGCGGCGGTCACAGCCCGGCGGGCGGGCCGTCGGATGTCACTGACGGGTGGCGTGGACAACAGCCACGACCGGTGACGGAACAGTCGCACTGAGGCTGATGTGACACGTGGGCCGGTGTGGCTTGACGGAGACCGGTCGGAAGGTTCTACTGTCACCGGATCGAACGTATATTCGATTAAGATCGATAGCTGAATCGGTGCTGAACCTCTCGGCGATGTGGGTCGGGCGTTGTCGCGGGAGGCCGGCTCCGGCGCGGCGAGCGAGGCGGAGGTGGAGCGGAATGTAGCCGATGCGGCGGTGCGGTGCATCGAGTGCGGTGGAGTCCATTCGGTGAGAGATAGGTGGTCGGCGAGATGGGTTCGGCTGGTGATGCGCGAGCCGTGCAGCTGGCGGAGCTGCGGCGGCGGATGGCCGCGGTTCCGACCCGTGGGGTCGAGGTCGTGGAACGCCCGCCGACCGCCGCTGAACTGCGTAGAGAGCTGCTTCCCGTGCCGCCCGCCCTGGCCGGCCTCCTGCCCGAGGGCGGGGTGCCGAAGGGGTCGGTGGTGGCCTATTCGGGCGCGGGGTCGCTGCTGACCGGCCTGCTGGCCGCGGTGACCGGTGGTGGTGGTTACGCCGCGGCGATCGGTTTGCCGCGGCTCGGGTTGCTCGCCGCCGCGGAGATGGGCGCCGATCTGGGCCGGCTGGCCGTGGTGACCGAGCCCGGCCCGGATCCGGTGGAGGTCGCCGCGGTGTTGCTGGACGGTTTGGATCTGGTGGTGGTCGGCCTGGCCGGTATGTCGGTGCCGCCCAGTCGGACTCGGATTCTCGCCGCCCGCGCCCGCAGCAAAGGATCCACGCTCGTGGTGACCGGCGGCGCCTGGAGCGGCCCGATGCTGCGGATCGACACCCGGGTCGCGGGCTATTCGGGCCTGGGACGCGGCCGCGGCCGGCTGCGGTCGGTGCGCTTGGACGTCTGCGTGCGCGGCCGGTCCGCACCGGAACGCACCGGCACCCTCGATCTGTGCCCGCGTGACGGCCGGGTCGAATGGCTTGTCCCGGAATCGGATTCGCCGCCGACGACGCTGTCGGCAGTGGGTGCGTGATGAAACGCCCCGGATTTCGTGTACTGGCGGTGTGGTGCCCGGACTGGCCGGCCGCCGCGGCCGCCGCCGTGGCCGATCTCTCACCGCTGCGCCCGGTGGTGGTGCTGCACGCGAATCGGGTGGTGGCCTGTTCGGCGGTGGCGCGCGACGCGGGAGTGCGGCGCGGTCTGACCAGGCGCGAGGCGCAGGCGCGATGCCCGGACCTGCATGTGGCGCAGGCGGATCCGGACCGCGACGCGCGTCTGTTCGAGCCGGTGGCGACGGCCGTGGACGCGACGGTGCCGGGGGTGGAGGTCCTGCGGCCCGGCCTGCTGGTCCTCGCCGCCCGCGGCGCCGCCCGCTACTTCGGTTCCGAGGAGGAGGCCGCCGAACGGCTGGTCGACGCGGTCGCCGCACTCGGTGTGGAATGCCGCATCGGCATCGCCGACGAACTGTCGGCCGCGGTGATCGCCGCGCGCCGGGCGCAGATCGTCGCGCCCGGCGCCGCCGCGAATTTCCTGGCGCCGCTGCCGGTGGGCGAGCTGGCCGTCGAGCCGAGCCTGGCTCCGCCGGAACGTGCCGAACTGGTGGACCTGTTGCATCGCTTGGGTTTACGCCGGATCGGCGATTTCGCGGCCCTCACGCCCGCCGAGGTCGCCTCCCGTTTCGGCGCCGACGCGATCCGGGCGCACCGGTGTGCCCGCGCCGAACCGGAGCGCCCGCCCTCGGCGGCCCCGCCCGCCCCGGATCTGGTGGTGGAGTACCGGTGCGATCCGCCGATCGAGCGGGTCGATGCCGCCGCTTTCGCCGGTCGCATGCTCGCCACCCGGCTGCACGAACGACTGGCGGCGGCCTCGGTGGCCTGCACCCGGCTCGCGGTCCACGCCGAAACCGCGGCCGGGGAAGCCCTGTCGAGGATCTGGCGCTGTGCCCAGCCGCTCACCCCGGAAACCACCGCGGACCGGGTGCGCTGGCAGCTGGACGGCTGGCTGACCCACCGCGCCCGGAACACCGGGAAACGCGGACGGACGGGTGATGCCGAAGCGCCGCCGTCCGCTCCGATCACCCTGCTGCGCCTGGAACCGGTCGAGGTGGTGGCGGCCGGTGCGCTGCAACTCGGACTCTGGGGCGGGGTCGGCGAGGAGGATCAACGCGCCCGCCGCGCGCTGACCCGGGTGCAGGGGCTGCTGGGCGGTGAGGCGGTGCGGATCGGTGTCCTCAGCGGCGGCCGCGGACCCGTCGAACGCGTCACCCTGATCACCTTCGGTGAGGAATTGGTCCCCGCCGCCGACCCCGGCCTGCCGTGGCCGGGCCGGCTGCCGCAACCGGCTCCCGCGGTGGTGCTGGGCAACCGTCCCGAGGTCCGGCTGGAGTCCGGCGACGGCAGCCCGATCTGGCTCACCGACCGCGGTGAGTTCACCGCCGAACCGGCCGAACTGCACTGGGGCAAGAAGTCGTGGCTGGTCGCGGGCTGGGCCGGGCCCTGGCTGCTGGACGAACGCTGGTGGGCCACCGGCGATTCCGGCGGCGCCGTCCGCGCGCAGATCCTGCTCGACACCGAGGAGCGTGCCCTCCTGCTGCTCGGCTACGACCACATCTGGCACGTGGAGGGCCTCTACGAATAGGGTCGGCATAGCCCCGGCCCGGGCGCGGGCTATGGAACACCCCACACGCTGCGGCGACGGCGCTCGCGGCGACGTACCCTGGCTGATCGTGGAGTCGAACGTCATCCGGGTGCCCCTGGCGGGGGTGCAGATCGCCTATCGGGATTCGGGCAGCGCGCCGACCACGCATCCGCTCTCGGAGATCCCGGTGGTGCTGGTGCACGGGATGGGTGGCGACGGCCACACCTGGGACCGCTTCGCCACCGCGCTGATCCGGTCCGGGCGCCGGGTGATCATTCCCGATCTGCGCGGACACGGCCACAGCGAGCACACCGCCTCCTACCGGTTCGAGGACTTCGGCGAGGATCTGCTGAACCTCTGCGATCGGCTGGAACTGACCACCGTCGATCTGGTCGGCCATTCGCTGGGCGGATACGCCTGCTCGTGGGTGGCCATCGAACGACCGGCGCTGGTCCGGCGGCTGGTACTCGAGGAGCAGCCGCTGCCGCTGCGTTCCGGTGACGAACAACTCACTCTCACCCGGCGGCTGCCGTCGGTGCCGGAACTGTGGCATGCCACCACCAGTCTGCTGCGTCACCCGCGCGCGGTTCTGGCCTTCGACCGGTCGATGACCACTCCGGCGCTCGAGCAGTTCCGCAAACCGCATCCGGAATGGTGGGAGCGGCTCGCGGATATCACCGCGGCCACGGTGATATTGCGCGGCGGTCCCGGCGGCATGGTCGATCCGGAGAAGTTGGAGATCTTCCGCACCAGCGTGCCGGACTGCCGGGTCGAGGCCTTCACCTGCGGGCACAGCATCCACCGCGACCGGTATCGGGAATTCGCTTCGGTGGTGCTGCCGTTCCTGGAGCACTGAACATGGGGGCCGATTCCCGTTCCGCACCACCCACATCGCAGGCGCCCGCGATCGATGTCGAGGGGCTGCCGTGTTCGGCGGCCGCGGCCGATATTCCCCTGCCGGGCAGCGCGACCCGGGTGAGCGGCTGGCTGTGCGTCGAACAACCCGGCGCCTGGGGACGCGATGTGATCGGCGATGCGGTTCTCGGCGCCGAGCTCACCGCCGAACTGGCCGCGCGGACCAAGGCCGCGCGAGTCCGTCCCACCCTCATTCGACGTCCCGGCCGCGGCGAATTCACCGGTGTGCGAACGGTTCTGCTCGCCGCCTCCCGACCGCAGGGTTCGTGGTGCGAACGCCTGACCGTCACCGATCCGCAACAGCTTCTCGATATCGACCTGCAGGTGCTCAACGGTCCCGCGCCGGGAATCGGTGAGCGCGTGACCGATCCGCTGACCCTGGTGTGTGCACACGGCAAGCGCGATCAGTGTTGTGCCCGGCTCGGCCGTCCGATCGCGGCCCGGCTCGCGGGCGACTATCCGGATCAGGTCTGGGAGTGCTCGCATACCGGCGGGCACCGATTCGCGCCCGCGATGGTGATCCTGCCGGAGGGGCTGACCTACGGCCGCGTGGATGGTGAGGACGCGGTCCGGGCGGTCGCGGCTGTCGGGCGTAATGATCTGTCGTTGAAAGGATTTCGCGGGCGCAGCGGCCTTTCTCCGGTCGAGCAGGTGGCGGAGATCGCGGTGCGCGAACGGGTGCCGGCGGCCCTCGATCAATTGACGGTGACGGCTGTCGAGCCGGACACCCCGATCTCGGATCCGGCGACCTTCGCCGGCGCCGCGGAGGTGACCCACACCGACGGCCGCCGGTGGCTGGTCACCACGCGGACCGTCGGCTATCCGCCCCGCCAGGCGAGTTGCGGTGCCGCCCCGAAACCGGCGTCGGCGATCGTCGCGGACGAACTTCGCGAGACCACTTGATATTTCGACTCTGCTGCCGCGTTCACCAGTAGGTGCCGGGCACCAATCGTGCGGCGCGGCGCAGCGTCGAGCGGGTGACCCGCCCCGCCGTCGACGACCTGCGTTGCGGTTTCGCCTGCAGCGCGGGCACTTCCGACTCCGGTTCGTCCTCGACCGGCAGTTCGCCCTTGGCGGCGGGGGAGTCCGGCAGCGCCCGGTAGTACCGGTGCATGACGCGATCCTTGATCCCCGGCGCGAACAGCGTCCCGTATTCGGCCAGGGTTCCCACCGGCACGTCGATGCGCCGCGGCCGCTCGCTCAGCGCGCGCACGATGGTGGCTGCCGCCCATTCGGGAGATTCCGACGGTCCCTGTTTACCGCTGGGCGCGATCATCGGCGTCCGCACCAGCGGCATGTGAATGGTCGTGAAAGTGATGTTGTCGGAGAGCATCTCGGCCGCCGTGACCTCCGCGAACTTGTCCAGAGCGGCCTTGCTGGCGAGATAGGCGGCGAACCGCGGTGTGGCGACCTGAACACCCGCGCTCGAGATGTTCACGATGTGGCCGGATTTGCGCTCCCGCATCTGGGGCAGCAGTGCCAGCGTCATTCGCACCGCACCGAAGTAGTTGACCGCCATGGTCCGTTCGAAATCGTGCAGCCGGTCGGTGGACCGGTGTACGGCGCGCCGGATGGAGCGGCCGGCATTGTTGACCAGCATGTCGACGTGGCCGTGCGTGTCGAGAATCGACTTCACGGCCCGGTCCACCGAGTCGGAATCGGTGACGTCGCATTGATAGGCGTAGGCCTTCCCGCCCGCGGCGGTGATCTCCTCGACCACGGCGTTCAGTTCCTCGTCGCGCCGCGCGAGCAGCAGCACCACCGCGCCCTTCGCGGCGACGGCGGTCGCGGCCGCCCGTCCGATCCCGGAGGAGGCGCCCGTGATGACGACGTGTTTCCCGGTGAGGTCCCGGCGTGCCCGCCGACGGGACAGATAGCCCTGTTCGGCCGCGTGGTTATCCGACATCGCTGCTCCCTTGCAGGTCGATTTTCCCCGAACTTACTCCAAAGTAAGTTCTGCTGCCAAGGGGCCGGCGCACATCGCCGGGAGGAGCCGGGTAGGCCACGAGGACTACATCCGCCCTCCGCCGGTCATCCCGCAGGGCGATGCCGGCCGGGTACTCCCGCGGTCATGCTGGGTGTTCGATATCTGTGCGGGAGGAGACCGCGGTGGGTCTGTGGACAGCGTGGCGCCGACGCTCGGCGGCCAGGGACGAGAAGGCCGGGGCCGATGCCCGGGCGAAGGCGATCGCGGCGGGGGCATCCGAACGAGAAGCCGCGGCCGCCGCGGAGCAGGCGGTCCGGCGTGCGCGTCGTCGGCGTCGCGCCCTCTATGCCGGCGGATGAGCGGGCTCAGGCGGTGAGCCGGTCGTCCTCGCTGATGAACAGCGTCGCGACCACGCTGATCACCGCCGTCGCCACCAGATAACCGCAGGCGAGCCAGGGTGTTCTGCCGCCCGCCGCGATCAGCGCCGTGACGATCATCGGGGTGATGCCCGAGGCGTAGATCCCCGAGACCTGATAGACGAACGAGAGTCCGGTGTAGCGCACCTCGGCCGGGTACAGCCCGGCGTACAACGTGCCCTGCGCACCGTAGAACAGGGCGTGGGCGACACCGAAGACGGCGATGATCGCGACGGTGAACACGACGATATTGCCGACTTCGAACAGCGCGAAGACCGGATACACCAGCACGCCGTACGCGGCGATACCGGCGATATAGACCCGGCGCGGCCCGAACCTGTCGGTCAAATTTCCGGATACCGGAATGAGGGCGGCCATCACGACGGCGGCGATTGTGACCGCGAGCAGTACCGGCACCTGTTCGAATCCGAGATGCCCGGTCGCGAAACTGATCGCGAAGACACCCCAGGTGTTGAACGCCGCGCCCTCACCCCATCGCGAGAGCAGGCCGAGGACGGTGTTGCGCCGGGTACGCGCGTTCCGGAACAGTTCGACCACAGGCACTTTCGAGATCCGATTGAGCCGGTCGATTTCCCGGAACGCGGGTGTCTCGTCGATCTTGAGCCGCACCACCAGGCCGATAACCACCAGAACCACGCTGGCGCCGAAGGCGATTCGCCAGCCGTAGTCGAGAAATGCCTGTTCGCTCAGAATCGAACGCAGCAGGGCGAAGACGCCGGTGCCGAGTGCGAGGCCGAGCGCCAAACCGATCTGCGGATAGCTGCCGAACCGGCCGACCTTCTTGCGAGGACTGTGTTCCACGGCCAGCAGTACCGCACCGGCCCATTCCCCGCCGAGCGCGAAACCCTGCAGAATGCGCAACGCCAGCAACAGGATCGGCGCGGCGATTCCGATCGCGGCGCTGGTCGGCAGGACACCCATCAGCGCGGTCGACCCGCCCATGATCGCCATGGTCAGTGCGAGGGTGCGTTTGCGCCCGATGCGGTCACCGATATGGCCGAAAACCAATCCGCCGACCGGACGCATTACGAAACCGACCGCGAATGTCGCGAACGACAGCATGGTTCCGATGAACGCGCTCGTATCCGGGAAGAACAGTTTGTTGAAGACGATGCCCGCGGCGGTGGAATAGAGGAAGAAGTCGTACCACTCGACCGTGGTGCCGATCAGGCTCGCCGCCACCGCTGTTCGAGTTTCGGCGGCGCCGAGATGTTCCGGCCGCTCCTCGTGCTGCCCCGCGACGCGCGTAGTCGCCGGCGCGGACTCCAGTACAGACATGGGGTCCCTTTCCTTCCCGCCGTCGATTCGCGCAGTGACATTAGGGCGAGTCGAGATCCGCGAAAAGGATTCGAATCAGCGCGATTCCAGCGGCGTATATCGCGGCGATCCGTTCCGGCCCACGGCGAGGAAGTTTCGCCTGGTCAGCCGGGGGCTGTATCCCGCACATCGCCGCCCAGTGCGAGATGCTCGCGCGCGTCGGCCGGATCACCGCTGCGATCGCCCGCGCTCGCCGATCGTCGGTGAGCAGCTCGCCTTCGCGGGTGCGCTGGCCGGAACGGTTGTCCCCGGCGATGACCAGTGCGGTGGAGAGACTGCCGGCCGGGCGCGACGGCGTGGCGTCCGCGCAGCTCGAGACGGCACGGCCGGTCGGGGCGCTGTCTCCGTCCGGACTCGCCGACCGCGGCGGGGCTGCCTTCCCGAACCTTGGGCTCGCGAGTTAGCATCGGTATCGAATATACGTTCGAATCGACGAGGTGTGCCGATATGGGCTGGGGAAACGGCCCGCCCACCTGGGCGGAAATGGAGCGGGTGCTCTCCGGTCTGCCCGGCCGCGGGGCCACCCCGCCGGGGGACGGCGGGGACAGCCCGGCGTGGTCGCATACCCGCGGCGAATACCGGGCGGGGACGCGGCCGGAGGCGAGCGGTCCGCTGGTGCCGTATGCGGAATTGCACACGCACTCGGCCTACAGCTTTCTCGACGGCGCCTGCCAACCCGAGGAAATGGTGGAGGAGGCGGTGCGGCTGGGGCTCGAGGCCCTGGCGCTCACCGATCACAACGGCTTCTACGGGGTGGTGCGTTTCGCGGAGGCCGCCGCCGAATGGGGGCTGCCGACGGTATTCGGCGCCGAATTGTCGCTGGGGGAATCCCGCGACGCGGCAACGATATTCGGTTCGGCGCCGATGGACGATTCCCAGCCGCGCACGGGGGAGCCGGACCCGTCCGGGCCGCATCTGCTGGTGCTGGCGCGCGGGCAGGAGGGATATCGGCGGCTGTCGCGGGAGATGTCGGCGGCACATATGGTGGCCGGCGAGAAGGGAATTCTGCGGTACGACCTGGATCGGCTCGCCGCCGCCGCGGACGGGCACTGGCATATTCTCACCGGCTGCCGCAAAGGTCATGTGCGCCGGGCGCTGGAACGGGGGGATGCCGAGGCGGAGGCGGAGTTGCGCCGGTTGATGGATCTGTTCGGACGCGACCGGGTGAGCGTCGAACTCACCCACCACGGAGTGCCCGACGACGACGAACGCAATGCCCGGCTGATCGCCCTCGCCGCCCGGCTGGACGTGCCGGTGATCGCCACGACCGCAGCGCATTTCGCCACCCCCGCCCAGGGCCGCCGGGCGATGGCGCTGGCGGCGATCCGGGCCCGGCGCAGTCTGGATGAGATCGACGGCTGGCTGCCGCCGACCGGCGGCGGGCATCTGCGGTCGGGTGCGGAAATGGCCCGGCTCTTCGCCGAATGCCCGCAGGCGGTGGCCGGGGCGGTCGATCTGGCCCGCGCATGCGCCTTCGATCTGCGCTTGATCGCCCCCGAGTTACCGCCGTTCGATGTGCCGCCCGATCACGACGAGAATTCCTGGCTGCGTGAACTCACCCTCACCGGAGCGCGGAATCGCTACGGCCCGCCGGAGGAAAACCCCAAGGCGTACCGGCAGATCGAACATGAACTACGGATCATCACCGAACTGAATTTCCCCGGCTATTTCCTGGTCGTGCACGACATCGTCCACTTCTGCAAGCGCAACGACATCCTGTGCCAGGGCCGGGGGTCGGCGGCCAATTCCGCGGTCTGCTACGCGATCGGCATCACCAATGTGGATCCGGTCGCCAACGATCTGCTGTTCGAACGCTTCCTCGCGCCCGAACGCGACGGCCCGCCCGATATCGATCTCGATATCGAATCCGATCGCCGGGAGGAGGCGATCCAGCACGTCTACCGCAAGTACGGTCGCGAATACGCCGCCCAGGTGGCCAATGTGATCACCTATCGCGGTAAGTCCGCGGTGCGCGATGCCGCTCGCGCGCTGGGGTTTTCGCCTGGACAGCAGGACGCCTTCAGTAAACAGGTGAGCCGGTGGACCGGGGTGGCATCCGAAACGCATACCGATATTCCGGATCGGGTCCTGGAACTGGCGGGCGAGATCGAGGGCCTGCCCCGGCATCTCGGAATTCATTCCGGCGGCATGGTGATCTGCGATCGGCCGATCGCCGACGTCTGCCCGGTGGAGTGGGCGCGCATGCCCGGTCGCAGCGTGTTGCAGTGGGACAAGGACGACTGTGCCGCAGCGGGGCTGGTGAAATTCGATCTGCTCGGCCTGGGCATGCTGTCAGCCCTGCACTACATGATCGATCTGGTGCGCGAGCACAAAGGTGAGGTCGTCGAATTGCACGCCCTCGATCTCACCGAATCCGCCGTCTACGAGATGCTGGCGCGCGCGGATTCGGTGGGAGTGTTCCAGGTCGAGTCGCGCGCCCAGATGGCGACGCTGCCGCGGCTGCGCCCGCGTGCTTTCTACGATCTCGTCGTGGAGGTCGCGCTGATCCGGCCCGGTCCCATTCAGGGCGGTTCCGTGCATCCCTATATCCGCCGGCGCAACGGCCGGGAGGAGGTGACGCTCGACCATCCGGCGCTCGAGAGTTCGCTGGCCCGCACCCTCGGAATTCCGCTGTTCCAGGAACAGCTCATGCAGATGGCGATCGATATCGCGGGATTCACTCCCGCCGAGGCGGATCAGTTGCGCCGCGCGATGGGATCGAAACGGTCACCGCAGCGCATGGAACGGCTGCGCGGTCGCTTCTATCAGGGCATGCGCGATCTGCACGGAATCACCGGGGAACTGGCCGATCGCATCTACGAGAAGATCTACGCCTTCGCGAATTTCGGTTTCCCGGAAAGTCATTCGCAGAGTTTCGCCGCGCTGGTGTTCTATTCGGCCTGGTTCAAACTGCATCATCCCGCCGCGTTCTGCGCGGGACTGCTGAACGCGCAGCCGATGGGTTTCTACTCTCCGCAGTCGCTGGTGGCCGACGCCCGCCGGCACGGGGTGGTGGTGCACGGGCCGGATATCAATCACAGCCTGGCCGGAGCGACGCTCGAGCAGCACGGAACCCAGGTGCGGCTGGGCTTGTCCACGGTCCGGCACATCGGTGACGACGTGGCCGAGAAGATCGTCGCGGCCCGGTCCTCGGGTCCCTATCGATCGTTCCTGGATCTGACCGGCCGGGTCGAGTTGTCCGTGCCGCAGGCCGAGGCCCTGGCCACCGCGGGTGCGCTCGGCAGTATCGAATCCGCGTCCGGCCGCGGGCTCGACCGCCGGCAGGCACTGTGGGCGGCCGGTGCGGCGGCGGGGGAGCGGGCGGATCGGCTGCCGGGGACCGGAGCGGTCACCGACGCACCGGCGTTGCCCGGGATGAGCGAACTGGAAATGGCGGCCGCCGACGTGTGGGCGACCGGTGTGTCGCCCGGTCGCTATCCCACCGAATTCCTGCGCCCGCGCCTGGACGAACTCGGCGTGGTCGCCGCGAACCGGCTGCTCGCCGTGCCCGACGGGTCGAAGGTGCTGATCGGCGGCGCGGTGACGCACCGGCAGCGACCGGCCACCGCGTCCGGAGTCACCTTCATCAACCTGGAGGACGAGACCGGCATGGTGAACGTGGTGTGCTCGGTGGGCCTGTGGCGCCGCTACCGCCGCATCGCCCAGGGCGCTCCCGCACTGCTGATCCGGGGCCGGGTGCAGAACGCCGAGGGCGTGGTGAGCGTGGTGGCGGAACATCTGCAGCGCATGGACCTGCGGATGGCCTCGAAGTCGCGCGATTTCCGCTGAACCGTCGCGGCTACGCTCGTCCCACCGATCGAACATCCGCAGCGCCCGAAGATCGAGGAGCGACACGTGCCGACCGTGGTCCGCGCGACCATCAAACCCAACAGCCGCAAGGGCCCACTCGTCGAGACCCTCGACGACGGCACCCTACAGCTGTACGTGCGCGCCCCCGCGGTGGAGGGCAAGGCCAACAAGGCCGCGATCGAACTTCTCGCCGAGCACTACGGTGTGCCCAAGTCGGCCGTCCACCTCACCGCGGGCGCCACCTCCCGCTTCAAACGCTTCGCGATCGACATCTGAGGCGCCCGACGGCAGGCCGTTGCGCTACACGGCTCCCGGGAACCCCAGCTGCCGCCATGCCTCGTACACCGCGACCGCCGCGGCATTGGACAGGTTCATCGAGCGGCGGCCCGGCAGCATGGGGATGCGCAGCTGGTCGGTGATGTGCGGGTCGGCCAGGACCTCGTCCGGGAGGCCGGTCGGTTCCGGACCGAACAGCAGGACGTCACCGGCACGGTAGGCGATGTCGGTGTTGTGCGTGGTCGCCTGGGTGGTGAAGGCGAAGACGCGCTCGGGACGCAGGGACTTCCATGCGGCGGAAAGGTTTTCGTGCACGGTCACCACCGCGAGATCGTGATAGTCCAATCCGGCGCGGCGCAGCTTCGGCTCCGACAGATCGAATCCGAGCGGCTCGATCAGATGCAGCTCGCACCCCGTGCCGGCCGCCAGACGGATCGCATTGCCCGTATTCGGTGGGATGCGCGGTTCGAAGAACACCAGCTTGAGCACACCGAGACGGTACCCGCCCCACACGAATGGCACGCGTCGCCGCCCCTGCTCTCGGTGGCGGCACGACCGCACATGCGAGAATCGCAGCCGTGACCGACGTGCCGACCACCCACCCGCAGCATTCCAGTCCGGCGAGCCGCTTCTTCCAGGTTCATCTGCCGATGCTGCTGGTCGTCGTGGTGCTGCTGGTCGCGGTGGTTTTCCTGGCGCAGGACCGGTGGCGGCGCGGTGCGTTCTTCATCGGCGGTGCGACGCTGCTCGCGGCCGCGTTCCGGTTGTGCCTGCCGTCGGCGCGGGTCGGGCTGCTGGCGGTGCGCAGCCGTCCGTTCGACATCGGCGCCTATACCGTGCTGGGCGGCGCGATCATCGTGCTCGCGGCCACCATCAGCAGCCTCGGCGTCGGCTGAACTCGCGTCGTCTGAACTCGCGTCGACTGAACTCGGAGGACGGATTCAGGATTCGCGGGCGTCCTGCGCGGCGCGCGCCAATTCCATCGTCTGCTCCAGCAATTTGCCGATGGCCTCGATCTCGGTGAGGAAACCGTCGTGGCCGTCGCGCGAGTGCACGACTTCCAGACCTTTGCAGCCGGGCAGCAGATCGGCCAGTTCCTGCTGGGTCCGCAACGGATACAACCGGTCCGAGTCCACGCCACCGACCACG
Organism: Nocardia cerradoensis NBRC 101014; assembly: GCF_000308535.1. Classification (GTDB taxonomy): domain Bacteria; phylum Actinomycetota; class Actinomycetes; order Mycobacteriales; family Mycobacteriaceae; genus Nocardia; species Nocardia cerradoensis. The sequence continues at coordinate 74,644 of NZ_BAFW01000033.1, forward strand.
CACGGCACCGGGGTGGCGGCCAGCGCGGCCTCGATGCCGCCGCGTCCGCGGCCGACGTCGTGCCGGTTCATGGCCTCGGTCAGCAGCACGTAGGTGGCCGCGTCGAACCGTGCGACCAGCTTTTCGGCCTGATGCTCCAGATAACTCTGCACCGCATAACGGCCACCGTCCCAAGGGTTTTCGTCGCCCTGCGCGGTGTTGGCGAACCGGTGGTCGAGTTCGAATTCGGTGCGATATGTCAGATGCGCGATCCGGCGCGCGATGCCCAGCCCGGCCAGCGGCCGGCGGCCGGTGCCGTGATAGTCGCCGTCCTGCCAGTCCGGATCCGAGGTGATCGCGGCGATCTGGGTGGTCTGGGTGCCGATCTGATCCGCGGTGGCGCGGGCGCCGACCGCCAGCACCAGGGCCGCGTCGACACGATCGGGGTATCCGACCATCCATTCCAGCACCCGCATGCCGCCCATCGAACCGCCGACCACCGCGGCGATGCGGGGGAGTCCGAGCAGGTCCAGCAGCGCCACTTCGGCGCTCACCTGGTCGCGGATCGAAATCTCCGGAAAGCGTGCCCCCCAAGGCTTTCCGTCCGGCGCGAGGGACGAGGGGCCGGTGCTGCCCTGGCAACCACCCAGAACGTTGGTCGCGATCACGCACCAGCGGTCGGTGTCCAGTGCCGCGCCGGGCCCGACCAGTCCGTCCCACCAGCCCGGCAGGGCGTGCAGTTCGTCGGGTTGTCCGCAGACGTGGGAATCGCCGGTCAGCGCGTGTTCGACCAGCACCACGTTGTCCAGGCCGGGGGCCAGTTCACCCCAGCGCTGCACGGCCAGTTCGACACCGGGGACGACCGCGCCGTTCTCGAGGCGGACATCGCCGACCCCGATGATTCCCACCGTGCCGTCCGGCGGGGGTAGCAGTGTCGTCGCGCCCGGGCGTGACGTGCTCGATTCGATACTCACGGTCACCGTGCCGTCACCACGTCGAGCCGTGCCACGCGATCGATCCCCGTCACCCGCATCGGCCCGCGGACCTGCCGGAACGCGGCGCCGGCGGCCGCCGGGTCGGCGCACGGCGAGAGCGCGCGCGTGGTCGAGGCGGTACGGAGGGCTGGGGCACACACATCCCCGATGGTAGCGATACGGCTGTGCCGCTCCGCCGCCTCCACGGACTTGCCGACGATGGGCACGGTGGACTCGCTCACTTGTAGCTCCTGACAGTCGCGCTTGCTCTCGGCTTTCGAGAGCCCGGTCAATCACCCGGAGCACCCCACCGCAACTGGAGGGTTGCCGGCCAGCGAGCCGGGGCTTGGCGCTGGCACTCATGACCTGTCGTGGATGGTAACAATCGGTCACGACCGGGGCGAGGGTTGGGCTCGGCCGATTCGAGGCGGACGTTCGCGGCGTATGTCCGTTTCCCCGCCGATCGCATCGGGCCGGTGTGACGTGGGTAGCTCTCAATGGGACCGCCCCTGTCAGTGAGACCCAGCGCACCAGTACGCTTGTCTTGTTTAGCACCAGGCGTCTCGTGGACAACGCGGGGCGTATACGTTGTCTGTTGAACAGCTGGGGTCCGCTCACAAGCGTGCTCGCCTGGCCGTGCAATGGGAGCACACCTTCCTTAGGAGGACACGAAGATCCATGTCCAAGATCAAGGTTGAAGGGACCGTCGTCGAACTCGACGGCGACGAGATGACCCGGATCATCTGGCAGTTCATCAAGGACAAGCTGATCCATCCGTACCTCGATGTGAACCTCGAGTACTACGACCTCGGCATCGAAACCCGCGACAAGACCGATGACCAGGTCACCGTCGACGCGGCCAACGCCATCAAGAAGCACGGTGTGGGTGTCAAATGCGCCACCATCACCCCCGACGAGGCACGTGTCGAAGAATTCGGCCTCAAGAAGATGTGGCGTTCGCCGAACGGCACGATTCGTAACATTCTCGGCGGCACCATTTTCCGCGCGCCGATCATCATTTCCAATGTTCCGCGTCTGGTTCCCGGCTGGACCAAGCCGATCATCATCGGCCGTCACGCCTTCGGTGACCAGTACCGCGCCACCGATTTCAAGGTGCACCAGGCCGGCACCGTCACGATTCAGTTCACCCCGGAGGACGGCTCCGAGCCGATCGTCCACGAAGTGGTGAAGATGCCCGAGGACGGCGGCGTCGTCATGGGCATGTACAACTTCAAGAAGTCGATCGAGGACTTCGCGCGGGCGTCGCTGAACTACGGCCTGCAGCAGAACTACCCCGTCTACATGTCGACGAAGAACACCATCCTGAAGGCCTACGACGGCATGTTCAAGGACACCTTCCAGGAGATCTTCGAGACCGAGTTCAAGGACGAGTTCGCGGCCGCCGGACTGACCTACGAGCACCGGTTGATCGACGATATGGTCGCCTCCGCGCTGAAGTGGGAAGGCGGCTACGTCTGGGCCTGCAAGAACTACGACGGCGACGTGCAGTCCGACACCGTGGCGCAGGGCTTCGGTTCGCTGGGCCTGATGACCTCGGTGCTGCTCACCCCGGACGGCCGTACCTGTGAGGCCGAGGCCGCGCACGGCACGGTGACCCGCCACTTCCGTCAGCACCAGCAGGGCAAACCCACCTCCACGAACCCGATCGCCTCGATCTTCGCGTGGACGCGGGGTCTGGCCCATCGCGGCAAGCTGGACAACACCCCCGAGGTCATCGGCTTCGCGCAGACCCTCGAGGACGTCGTCATCAAGACCGTCGAGAGCGGCCAGATGACCAAGGATCTGGCGCTGCTGGTCGGCGGCAACCAGGGCTATCTGACCACCGAGGAGTTCCTCGGCGTGCTCGATGCGAATCTGGCGCGCGAACTGAGCTGAACGCTCACGACCGGCCGGAATCCGGCGCGGCCGGTAGACATATCCGGGCACCCGCCCCCACCGATCCCGGTGGCCGCGGGTGCCCGAATTGCTTTCCGCACCCATCGGGTGAGTCGAATCACGCCGCCCGCCGGTATCGCCGCGGCGGCCGCGCGTGTTGGCCACACCCATGGCCGACTCAGCTTCCGTGCGCACCGCACCACCCGTCGACTTCCCGCCGGAGTCACCCGCGAGTGACGTGTCGTCCCGTGCGCCGCTCGGCTCCGAGGGGGCGCCGCAGACTCGCACCGGTTGGCATATTCCGGCGATGCTCGCGCTGGCGCTCGGCGGTTTCGGGATCGGCACCACCGAATTCGTCACCATGGGACTGCTGCCCGACATCGCCGCGGACCTGCATGTTTCGGAGCCCACCGGCGGACATGCCGTCTCGGCGTACGCGCTGGGCGTGGTGGTCGGCGCGCCCGTGATCGCGGCGCTGTGCGCCCGGATGCCGCGCAAGCGCCTGCTGATCGCCTTGATGGTCGCGTTCACGGTCGGAAATATCGCCTCGGTGCTGGCCCCGGCGTTCCCGGCTCTGGTCGCGGCCCGGTTCGTCGCGGGCCTGCCGCACGGCGCCTACTTCGGCGTGGCCTCGCTCGCGGCGGCCTCGCTGGCCCCGGTGGGGCAGCGGGCCAAGGCCGTCGCCGCGGTGATGCTGGGCCTGAGCGCCGCCAATGTGGTGGGCGTTCCCGCCGCCACCTGGCTGGGGCAGGGCCTCGGCTGGCGCGACGCCTATGTGGTGGTGGCCGTCATCGGGGTGGCCACGGTCTTCGCGATCAGCCGCTTCGTACCCGATCTGCACGGGGTGCGGGTGACCGATCCCCGCACCGAGCTCACCGCCCTGCGCCGTCCGCAGGTGCTGCTGACGCTGCTGGTCGGCGCGGTCGGCTTCGGCGGCATGTTCGCGGTCTACACCTACATCACCTCGACCCTCACCGACGTCGCCGGCATGGGACAGGGCCTCGTACCGATCGTGCTGGCGCTGTTCGGCCTGGGCATGGTCGCGGGCAATATCGGCGGCGGCATCCTCGCCGACCGCGGCGTGGACCGCTCGGTGTTCGTCGCGCTGATCGCGATGGTCGTCATCCTCGCGGGTTTCGTTGCGGCAGCCCACAACCCGTTCACCGCGGCCGCGGGCGCCTTCCTGGTCGGCGCCTCCGGAGCCGCACTGGCGCCCGGCCTGCAGACCCGCCTGATGGACGTCGCCCACGACGCCCAAACTCTCGCCGCCGCCCTCAACCACGCCGCATTGAACATCGCCAACGCGGCGGGCGCATGGCTGGGTGGTCTCGTCATCGCGGCGGGCCTCGGATACACCGCACCGGCCGTCGTGGGAGCGGGGCTGGCTGTGGCCGGGGTGGTGCTGTTCACCATCACCGCGTGGTCGGCCCGCAGGGTCGCGGGGCACCGCGAGGTTGCTGTAGGGCGCGGCTGAACATCCGGCCGCGCCCTACTCCTGGCAGTGAGAAGCCGCCCCGGCAGATCGCTACGATGACGGCGTGCCGCATACCGCTGACCGGACGGTGACCCGACCGCTGCCGAAATCATGAGTGCCGCTGAGGTTTCCGCCGGCGAATTCGACACCGACTTCGGTGGCTTGCACCGAGCCACACCTCGGGCCGTCCATCGGCTGCCGTCCGCCTTCCCGTCCGCCCTGCTCGGCTCCGGCCGGCCGTTGACGCTGCGGGGCTCCGGGCATTCCTGCGCGGGACAGACGGTCACCGCCGACGAACTGCTGGTCACGTACGCGCCCGAGAGCGCGACCCGGGAGATCCGGGACCTCGGCGAGGGATTGTTCGAGGTCCCGGCGGGTGCGAGCTGGCACGGGCTGGAGCGATATCTGAACCGGCGCGGGCGGGCGTTTCCGGTTCTGCCGAATTATCTGCACATGTCGGTCGGGGGCACCCTGTCCGTCGGCGGCGCCGGGTCCGAGTCGATCCGATCCGGCTGGCAGCTCGACCAGGTGGAACGCATTCAGCTGATCGACGGAACAGGAAGCAGCCGTTGGTGTTCCCGAACCGAACACGCCGAGTTGTTCCGGTTCGCGCTCGGCGGACTGGGCGCCGTCGGCCTGATCGAGCGCGCGGTACTCCGGACGGTCGAATACGAGCCGCGGATACACGAACATCGGGCCGATCACGCGACGCTAGGCGCACTCGCCGAACACACCGCCCGAGTCGCGCGGGCCGGCGACGTCGACTCCTACTGGGGAATGTCCCGGCACGGCCGAATCCGGTCGGTCACGGGATGGCGTGGCGACGGCCCGGCCCGGCCGTGTGACGGCGAGAACTGCGCCGTCCTCACCGAGTCGCCGATGTGGGAGACCGATCCACATGCCGCACCGCCGCCTCCCGCCGATCGGGGACGGATGTGGGCCGACTACGTGGTACCGGCCGAACACTGTGTCGCGATGTTCGAAGTCGTTGCGGCGCAGCTGGACCGGGCTCCCTTCGACGATCCCTCGACCATGGTCTACGCGCTGGTCGTGCGCCGTCCGCCCGACCCGGCCCCCTTCGCCTTCGCGCCCGTCCTCATCGCACCCGTCTCGGTCGGTGTGGGGCTGTACGCCACTGTCGACCGCGATCCGGCCGCGAAAGCCGATGTCAGGCAGACCTTTCGCGACTTGCAGCGACGCTGTTGCGAGTTGGGCGGCCGCCCGTACCTGTACGGCGTCGTCGACCTCGACGACGCGAAGACTGCCGGCCTCTACGGCGACGACCTCGACAGGCTCGCCGAACTGCGTGCCTCACTGCGGCTCGGGCACGTCAATGCGAATCTTCCGATCGTGCGAGCGGCCGAGCGGACCTGAGCTCGGTCACCGGGGGATCTCCCACGTCGGTGTTCCGTACACGTTCAGTTTGTCGATGCCGTGCTCGGGTGAAAAGCCCAGTGCGAGCGCTGAACAGCGCCAGGTTGCGCCACAGGCCCGCGCGGCGTGATCCATCGCATCGATCGCCCGTGTGCCGCCGTGGTGCCGCACCGCCAGCTCACGTACGAGCGTGTTGATGTCGTCGGAGCGCCTCGTGGCCAATGACACGGTGTATGAAGGGTCTTCATCTCCGTGGCGGGTGCAGCAGACGAAGTAGCTGAAGTCGTGCAAGTGGGCGGCGTCTACACCGCACCGGGTGAATTCGGACAGTGTTTCCCACGCGGAATCGCCGAAATAGCGGACCAGTTTCATCGGCACCGCTACGTCTCGGAAGCGTGCTCGCACGTAGAGTTTGTACGTCAGGTGGGCGCACGCGTCGACCTCTATCGCCAGTCCGGCGTTGCGAAACAGATCGTCGTTCACGGGTATCGGACACAATCCCTCGAACCCGGACCATCGTCGACTCACGGCCTCGACGGCATCGACCCTCCCGGCCGGGCTGCAGTACACCTTGAGACCGGCAAGGCGATCCGGCTCGGCGGGGTGGTGCACAATCCCGAGCCACATAGCCGGGCGTCGACCCGCCTCGATCGCGGCAGGATCGGGGTAGACAGTGGTGACGAATGAGTGCAGAAGGCCGATCATCTCGTCGTTCCCATCCGGCAGCCGGAAGGCCAGCTCCGCGATGGCGGCCAGGTACGCCTCCAGCCGAACGGCGAATTCCGGTTCCCAGGTGGTGGTTTCGGTGATGTAGCGCAGCAGCCGGGCGGAGCGTCCTCGCCCGCCGGTCACGCTGGCCTCGAACGGCAACCCGGACACGGTGATCCCGCTGGAGCGACGCCCGCCCGGGGTGCGTGTGTCCAATCGGCCCCCGCAGGCCCGAAGCAGCACCGAGCGAACAGATTCCGGCGTGCAACCGGTCCCGATCCGCTCGGCGACATCGACCAGGAAGTCGCCGGCCGACTGGGCCACCGCGGCTGTCACGTCTCTTGCGTGTCGGTGCTCGGCGGGCGTTCAGAGGTTGTCGACGACGCGGCGACCACTGTGGTCGGCTGGACAACCGCGTTCGCCTGCAGCTGCCCCTGCTGGTCCGAATCCCCTGCCCCGGCCGGTCGGAAGAAGCCTTGGAATCGGCCGAACGCTCCGTTGTCGTAATTGGGAAGTTCTTCCAGACTGACGTGCCGCATCTGGCCGTCGGTGATGATGTAGTAATTGTCGGTACCCTCGCGGACGATCACCGCGCTGCGATCGGCCCACTGCACGACGTCGCCGGTGTGCAGATTCGAACCGTCGACCGGTGTGGCCTGCGCGAAGGCGCTGCCGTAGGCGGCGGCCGCATCGCTGCCGTTCGGATTGTTGAACGCCCTGTTCACGGCGTCGGCCACGACTGCGGGAACCTTCTGCGGCGTACTGCCGTCCGGGAGTTTCATGTCGACCATGGAATTGCCGATATGCGGGGCCGTGCCGGAAGCCGGCGTGGCCGAGACGGGCGAGGCCGGATTCGTGTAGGCGGCCTGCTGCGCGGTGGCTCCCGTCGCCGTTTGCGCTGAATTAGCCTCTGGCAGAAGCGAATTCGCCTGTCGTCCGAGAGCCGACGACAGGGGGTTCTGGCCGTAATGCGAGGCGGGATTGTTCTGATTGCCCCCCTGGTTCATGAATCCGCCCGACCCGAAGTTCCCCATAGGATTCGTGAATCCAGCCAAGGGATTCATGGCTCCCGTGAACGGGTTCGTCGACGCGGCGGTGGTGCCGGCCGAATTCTGACCGGTGGTTCCGCTCCCCCCGTTGTTACCGGTGAGGGCGTTCTCTATCTGGTCCCATGCCGTGGAATCGCCCGAGCCCGTGCCGCTGGTCGAACCGGTGCCGTCTCCGGTGCCGGTGCCTGTTCCGTTCGCTCCGTCGATGTTCCACGGATCCGTGATATCGGTCGTATCGGTCTGGAATTGGCCGTCGGTGAGACCGCCGAAAATGCTGTCGCTGTAGTCCGTCTGGTCGGCCAGGTCGGTGGTGCCGGAGGTGTCGGTGACGGGCGTGTAGGGCGTCGCCGGCGCTGCGGGGGCCGCCGGTGCGGCGGGCGCCGCCGGTTTCTGCGGTTCCTTCGGGCCCGGATCGTCGACATGATCGGCTTGCTTCTGGAACTTCATCGCCGTGTCGTCATAGATCTTGTTCCATTTGTCGACGGCGGTTTGGATGTGGCTGACGTAGTACTTCTGCTCCGCTTCCGGAGTGAGTACGAAATTGTCGTTTTCTGTCTTACGGGTGTAGACGGTTTCGTCGGGCTCGGTGGTGGTGGCGCTCACATGCGCTCCGGGTAGGACTATCGTGTTCCCTTTCTGGGTGTACGTGCTGTAGTCCTGCTGAAGAAAGCCGTTGAGTTCATCCTTTACGCCCCGGAGCTTGGAGGCGCAGTCGAGAAGGTCCTTCTGGGTGGTCTTGGTCGTGAAATTTACGTCCTTGCTTTTATCTTTATACGTTTCTTCTCGCGAGTCGAAGGTCTTTTTGAAGGTGTCGTACCTGTCGATGACATTGGACCAGCCCTCAGGCTTGTCGAGTTGGTGTTGCTCCAGTAGGGAATTGAAGTCCGGTGCGTCCTTCGGGTTGCGCGAGCCGAGTGAATCGAAACCGGCCTGCATGGTGTCCTGAGTGTCCTGGATCAGTTCGAGGAGTGATTCACTCCGTCCTTTGGGAACATAAAGGAGTACCTCCTCGAAATGCTTCTTGCCATCGCTGGGGAGAAAGCCGAAATCCTTGTCGAATTTAGCCGGAGCGTCGGTCTTCTCATTGTCCTGCTTAGTTTTCTGGGCGTTTTTGTACGCCATCGCTTCGTCGAGATTATCGTCGCCCAGCGCTTTGGCGAGCTCTTTGTAGTCGCTGTCTTTTCGTGGATCCCAGCCGTTGGCATCACTCAGCCCGATAGAGGTTACGAGATCTTGCCTATCGTCTTTGTCCAAACCGTTCCATACTGTCTTGAAGTCTTCCGGAGACAGTTGGTCGAGTTCTTTCAGGATGGTGAGTGATTGATCTTTGGTATAAGTGTCGTCAGCCCAAGTTTTGTCGTGGGTCGATTGGATCTCTTTGATCAGAGTACCGGGATCCTTGCCGGTCATCGGATGCTCCTTTCTTCACCGTAGCGCCCCGGGCTCACAGGGAAACTCCGATATTCGGCGGCAGGTGAGAGGTTGGGCCCGGCTGAACCCGTATCGACAGAAGTAGCGTTCGCGGTCGCTGCCGGCACCTTTCCTAGGATGCTCTGGAGCTGCGGATGCTCGGCAATCTGATCGTGGACGTACAACACATCGCGCAGCATTCGATGGTCATCTTTTTCTGTGAGCAGTAGCGAAATCAATTCATCGGCCCGTCGCTCGAACATCCGGCTGCGTTCGGTATCCACATCCGGTGGCGGTGAGAAACTGCTGGAAATGATCGCAGACGTGGCCGCAGCACGCGATGATCCGGACGGCGCGAATACGGCCGAGGCGGGCGCGACAAGGTCTTGGGCGGCTGGAGGAAGATGTGGCCGACTGCTCGCGGACACCCGGTCTCGGGCGCCGAGGGAGTGCAGGACCTCCTGTCGCCGGGCTCGCTGCGCCCGAACCTCCGGGGTGGCGTCGGGCATAGCCTGCCGGGCGAGAGCATCGGCCTCGCGGGCCAGTTGCACGCAGACCGCTCGGATGTCGGAGTCCGCTACCTCGGCTGCACGCTGTCGCGATGTTGCGGAGCCACCAGCGTCGAGCCGATCGAAAAGACCCGCGCCGGGACTGGATAGATCGACAGAGGTCTCTGTTGCGACTACCAGGTCCGCAACGGCGACCTCGCTGCCCAGCGTGGCACGCACATAGTCGCCCACTCCCGACGTCGACGCGAGAGCGCGCAAATGTCCGCGTTTCGCCCGCGCGGCATGATGGGCGAATTCGGTGAGGATCCGCGCGGGATCGGCGTTGTTCTCGAACGCGGTGATGGCGCGGCGGCCCTCGGCGTCCAGGATCGAATCCCATCGCCATGGGATCAAAACCTCCGACGGGACGAACAAGCCGGCGGGCAGCCATCCGCGCCCCTCGGTCGACGTCAGCAGGACGACGGCACCTCTTCTGTTCCGCACCACGCCCGTCGCCCACTCGACGCCAGGCGCGGAATCGCCGACGGCGAAAAGGACGGCGCTCAATAATGTCCGGGCGAGCGTCAGATCGTCCTCCCCGCCGCCACCGACTATCAGCTGCGGCAGACCCTGCCGGTGGCCGCGGACGGGCTGGGACGAGACCGCAAGCGGTCCTGGCCGCAGCGGTCTCGGTGGTTCGGGGGCCGGACCGGCGGGTAGTGGGCCCGTCGGCCCTGTGGGTGGGGCGGTAGCGACGGCCGGCGCGTCGGGCTGCGTACCGGTCCCGTATTCGGCAGTGAAGACACCGGCATCTTCGGGCGTGCTGTCATCTCCGGGCACTCCATGTGGGGGAGGTGGAGCCGAACCGTCGACGCGATGTTCGGGACTCGGCATCGAATGCGAAACATCCATGGGCGCAACCGGATTCGCTCCGGCAAACGCTGGAGCGCCGCCATGGCCCGGCTGGTCGGGGGTGGCCGCCCCTGGGTCGGTCACTCCGTCGGTATGGCCGACGACGGGCCGCGCGGGACCATCCGGCGCGCGTTGCGGCGAATCATTCGATATGCCCGGCGTTTTCGGAGTGTCACCGTCCGGTGCGCCGGGGCCGTGAGTGACCGGACTCGGCCCGCCATGCGGACCGGCGTTGGAAATCTGGTGGCCCCCGGAGAGTTCGGTGTTTTCCATTCGTCCGGCCGCGGCTCGCAGATCGTGTGCGGTCCGTTCGGCCGACGCCGCCTGGGCTTCGGCCTTCTCATGGCGTTTCCGGTAGTAATCCTTCAGCGCCCCGTGCATCGGATCTGCGATAGTGCCGTAACCGTCCGGAAACTCCGTCAGCCAGCTCTCCGGAATCTCGCCCCATTTCCGCATGGCAGCTGCGTATCTCTCGAGTTGCTCGGCATATACGCGCAGCTGATCAGGATCAAGATCCAGATAGTTCGCCATAACTGGCCAATCCTCCCGCCCAGCCGTCCGAGCCTTATTCTTCTGGGTTCCCAGTGGTGGAGGGCTTCCGCGCGTCCATCTCCGCCCGCCACTGTCGTGCCTTCTCGGCCAGCGGCACATGGTGATGGTCCTCGTTCATGGCGATGCTGTACTGCCGGCGCGCGTTGACGGTGCTTTCCCGGATGGCGGCCACGATCTCGGCGACCAGCTCGTCATTGCCGAAACGATCGCAGGTACCGGGTGCGAGGTACAGGTCCGTCAGCTGGCCGTAGACGTTGACCTCGGGAATCACCATCCCGCTCGGCGAGGGTCGGCGCGCGACTATGCCGTCGGCACGCTCACGCATTTCGGCGATGCGGTGCTTCAGTTCTCGTCCCATCGCCATCGCCACGCGCACATCGGGGTGAAGTTCTCTCATCAATCCTCACGCTGCTCCGGCGGGACATCCCGACATGGCGCCCCGCAAGCCCTGCCGGCTCGCCGAACCGGGCCAGGCGCGGCTCGCCACCGACTGGTCGACGTTCAGTGTCTCAACTCGGGTCGCCGCCGCGCGGTGGCGTGATTTCCCACTGTGGGGAAGTGTTGGCTTGCCGCCGCGTCAACCTCCCGATGTGGCGGCCCTCGGCGTGGTTGAGTGATCCGGAGCAGGCGGCGGCACTCGACCGGGAGGTCAGGATGGATCCGCAGGTGCAGGGGAGTGGTGGTGGCGACCCGCGGCGGCGGGCGGTGCTGTTCGCCGCCGCGCGGACCGCGCTGACGACGATCGTGCTGGTGGCGCTGTATTTCGTCATGCCCCTGCATCATTTGAACGAGCTCGGTCCGATTCTGGGCTTGTGCGGTGGTCTGGTGGCGGTCGTCGTGCTCATCGTGCGGCAGACCACGCGCATCGTGGCCGCGCCTTATCCCGGGCTGCGCGGGGCCGAGGCGCTGACCGTGATCGCGGTGGCCTTCATTCTCATGTTCGCCACCACGTACGTGCTGATGTCGGCGGCGGCGCCGGACAGTTTCTCGGCGCTGCTGACCCGGATCGACGCGCTCTATTTCACGGTGACCGTGCTGGGGACGGTCGGTTTCGGCGATATCGCGGCGACCTCGCAGGCGGCGCGTGTCGTGGTGACCGTGCAGATTCTGGCCGATCTGGCGCTCATCGGCGCCGGGGTGCGGGTGCTGCTGGCCGCGATACAACGCGGACGGGCGGCGCGCGAGCCCGAGTGAGTTTCATGCACGTGTGTATGTAAGTGTAGGATTTCCGGATGGCCAGATCTGTCGTCGGTAAGCCGCCGCGTCGTACCCAGGAGCAGCGCAGCAGCGAGATGCGGGTGCGATTGCTGGACGCGACCATCGATTGCCTGGTCGAATACGGCTACGCGGGCACCACGACGCCGCGCGTCGCGGAGCGGGCCGGGGTCACCCGCGGCGCGCAGGTGCATCACTTCGGTTCCAAAACCGATCTGGTCGTGGCCGCCATTTCCCACCTGGCGCAACGGCGAACCGAGGCCGCGATGAAGGAGCTGGGCCGGTTGCGCGCCGGTGACGATCCGATCGGCGCCACCTTGGACGCGATGTGGGAGTTACACCAGGGACCGCTGTTCATCGCGGCCATGGAGCTGTGGGTGGCCGGCCGCACCGATCCGGTGCTGGCCGCCGAGGCCGAGAAGGTGGAACCGTTCGTCAACAACGCCGTCCTGATGGCGGTATCGCAGCTGGTCCCGGATGAGTTGCGGCGCAAGGAAGTCCGGGACTTCGCCTATACCGCGATGGATACCCTGCGCGGAATCCTGGTCTCCAACTTCGTCTCTCCGGATCCCGAGCGTGCCCACCGCCGCTGGCAGCGCGCTTCCGCGCATCTGCGCCGGGCCGCCGAATCCGCACTCCCGGGCCTCGGAATCGGCGGTTGACGCCCCGTACCGCCATGCCGGTGCACCGGCGTCGACGCGTGAGCTGTAGCGAGCTACAGATGCATCTGTACGTATCAACACAAACGTTCTAGCTGGGCATATCTCCCGACCTGACGGCGAAAGCGCGCACCCTATTGCGTCTTTACATACAGCTCCGTATGTTTGTTTCCAGTTCGATCGGAACGGATCGACCACTGCCGCTCGCCGGGGCGGCCGACTGGGAGAAGGGTGGTTCGATGGCGAACAAGGTCTACGTCGTCGGCGTCGGAATGACGAAGTTCGAGAAACCGGGTCGGCGGCAGGTCGAGGAGGCCGACGGCACGACCCGTGCGTGGGACTACCCGGATATGGCGCGCGAATCCGGCACCAAGGCGCTGGCCGATGCCGGAATCGACTACCGGGAGGTGCAGCAGGCCTACGTCGGCTACGTCTACGGCGAGTCCACCTCCGGTCAGCGCGCGGTCTACGAATTGGGAATGACCGGTATCCCGGTGATCAACGTCAACAACAACTGTTCCACCGGTTCCACCGCGCTCTACCTTGCGGCGCAGGCGATTCGGGGCGGGCTGGCGGACTGCACACTGGCGCTGGGCTTCGAGAAGATGCAGCCCGGTTCGCTCGGTTCCACCTGGGACGACCGCGAGCAGCCGATGGCCAAGCACATGATGGCGCTGGCCGAGATCTCCGAGGTGCTGTTCCCGCCGGCGCCCTGGATGTTCGGCGCCGCGGGCCGCGAACATATGAAGCAGTACGGCACCACCGCGGAGCATTTCGCGAAGATCGGCTACAAGAACCACAAGCATTCGGTGAACAACCCGTATTCGCAGTTCCAGGACGAGTATTCGCTCGACGACATCCTGGGCGCGCGGATGATCTACGACCCGCTCACCAAACTCCAGTGCTCGCCGACTTCGGACGGATCGGGCGCGGTGGTCCTCGCCTCCGAGGACTTCGTCGACCGGCACGGTCTGGCCGGGCGCGCGGTGGAGATCGTGGGCCAGGCGATGACCACCGATTTCGCCTCCACCTTCGACGGCACCGCGAAGAACCTGATCGGCTACGACATGAATGTGCAAGCCGCGCAGCAGGTTTACCGGCAGTCCGGCCTGGGTCCGCAGGACTTCCAGGTGATCGAACTGCACGATTGCTTCTCCGCCAACGAACTGCTGCTCTACGAGGCGCTGGGCCTGTGCGGCGAGGGCGAGGCCGGCAGCCTCATCGACGGTGATCAGACGACCTACGGCGGCAAGTGGGTGGTCAACCCGTCGGGCGGCCTCATCTCCAAAGGGCATCCCCTGGGGGCGACGGGTCTGGCTCAGTGCAGCGAGCTCACCTGGCAGCTGCGCGGGGACGCCGACAAACGCCAGGTCGAGGGCGTCACCGCCGCACTGCAGCACAACATCGGCCTCGGCGGAGCCGCGGTCGTCACCGCCTACCAACGCGCCGAGCGCTGAAGGAGTACGAACATGGGTCACATCGAAGCCACCAAGAATCTCAACGCCACCCCGGACGCGCTGTGGGCGGTCGTCTCGGATCCGCAGACCTGGGACAAATGGTTCACCATTCACGAACGCTGGATGGAGGAGCCGCCGGCCACGCTGACCACGGGTTCGAAGCTGGTCGCCAAGATCATGATGCTCGGCATGGCGAACAAGATGGAATGGGTTGTGGAAGAGGTGAATTCGCCGAACAACCTGGTGCTCAGCGGCGCCGGGATGGCCGGTGTGAAGGTGAAGTTCTCCTTCGACATCGCACCCGAGGGAGCAGGCAGCAAATTCTCGGTCTCCGGTGATTTCGAGGGCGCCCTCATCAAGGGCGCGCTGGGCAAGGCGGTCGAGAAGGACGGCGCCAAGCAGCTGGACACCACCCTCGAACAGCTCGACGCCCTGGCGACGGCCTAGCGATATGGCCACCGAAACAGGGCCCCGGCCCGTGGAATTCGACGACGCGGGCCTCAACGTCTGGTCCGACGAGGAGCGGTTCGAGGTCACCCGGGAGCGGATCGCCGAGTACGCCGCCGCCACCAACGACCCGATTCCGGCTCACCTGTCCGGCGATATCGCCTCACCCGTCTTCGCCATCGTCCCCGTCTTCGAGGCGATGATGATGCCGGTGATCGACGTCGTCCCGATGGACATCTTCGGCCGAGTTGTGCACGGCGAGCAGGACTTTCACTTCCACCGCCCGATCCGGCCCGGTGACCGGCTGGTCTCGAGGGCCAAGGCGGTCGGCTACGAGGGTCGCGAGAACGGCACCACCATCACCATTCTCATCGAATGCCGGGACTCCGACGGTGAGCTGGTCAACGAGCAGTATCTGACCGCCTTCTTCCGCAACATCGATGTCGGCAAACAGGTCGGTGAGAGCGCGCCGCCGCACAAGTTCGATCCCGGACTGGAGATGCGGCCGCCGCTGGCCCGGGTCGCCGCGCACGTGGACGACGATCAGACCTACCGCTATGCCCCCGCCTCCGGCGATCCGGTGCCGCTGCACCTGGACGAGCAGGTGGCCAAGGATGCCGGACTGCCCGGCATCATCGCGCACGGTCTGTGCACGATGGCGATGTCGTCGTGGGCCGTTCTCACCGAGGTCGCCGGTTCCGACGTGCAGCGGTTGAAGCGGTTCGCGGTGCGCTTCTCGAAGATGGTGTTCCCCGGCGACGATCTGGAGACCCAGATCTGGAAGACCGGCTCGACCGGCTCCGACACCACCTACGCGTTCCGCACCGCACGCGGAACCGATCTCGTTCTGACCGACGGCCTGGCGGTCGTCGCCGACAACTCGTAGTCGAGGAGACTGTCATGGGTGTTTTGGATGGGCGGGTCGCCGTCATCACCGGCGCGGGCCGCGGCATCGGACGCGAACACGCGCTGTTGTTCGCGCGGGAGGGTGCCTCGGTCGTGGTGAACGACCTGGGCGGCAGCAACGCCGGGGAGGGCGCCGATGCCGGACCGGCGCAGGAGGTGGTGGAGGAGATCCGCGCCGCGGGCGGGAAGGCGGTGGCCAACACCGACAACGTCGCGCAGTGGGACGGTGCGAAAAACCTGGTGGACCAGGCGATCTCGGAGTTCGGCACGCTGGACGTGGTGATCAACAACGCCGGCATCCTGCGTGACGGGTTCATCGCCGGGCTGGAGGAATCGCAGTGGGACGCGGTGATCGCGGTGCACCTGAAGGGCCACTTCAACGTGCTACGCCACGCCGCGGCGTATTGGAAGGACCAGTCGAAGGCCGGTAAGCAGCCCAACGCCGCCGTCGTCAACACCGCCTCGGCCTCCGGCGTCACCCTGCCCAACGCCGGCCAGGCCAACTACGGCGCGGCCAAGGCCGGTATCGCCGCGTTGACGCTGGTCGCCGCCGAGGAACTGGAGCGTTACGGCGTGCGGGTCAACGCCATCGCCCCGATGGCACGCACGCGCCTGACCCTGGCCACACCCGGGATGGGGGCGATCTTCGCCGCCGAGGTGGGCGAGGGTGAATTCGACGCCTTCAGCCCGGCCAACATCTCACCGCTGGTCGCCTACCTGGCCACCGACAAATGCCCGGTCACCGGCAAGGTTTTCGCCGTCCAGGGCGGCGCCATCTCCGAGCTCGGCGGCTGGCACGACGTCAAGACCATCGAAACCGACGGCCCCTGGCTGATCGACGACATCGCAGCCCGGCTGCCCTGACGCTGGAGGAGAACGACGATGTTCGAATGGTCCGAGACCGACGAGATGATCCGCGCGGCCGTGCGCGCCTTCATCGACAAGGAGATCCGGCCGCATCTGGACGCTCTCGACAGCGGTGAGATGCCGCCGTATCCGATCCTGCGAAAACTGTTCGGCGAGTTCGGCATCGACGTCATGGGCGCCGAGGCGATCGAGAAGATGCTTGCCAAACAGCGTGCCGCCGAGGCCGCGCCGGAGGAGGCCGGGCAGCGCGACAAGAAGCCCAGATCCGGTGGTGACCCGTTCGGTGAGCAGCAGTCGTTGATGGCGGTGCTGATCAGTGAATTGTCCGGCGTCAGTATGGGTTTGGTCGCGGCGATGGGTGTCTCGATCGGCCTCGGCGCGGCCACGATCATGTCGCGCGGCACGCTCGCGCAGAAGGAGCGCTGGCTCGCCGATATCGTGACCTTGAAGAAGGTGGCGGCCTGGGCCATCACGGAACCGGATTCGGGCTCGGATGCCTTCGGCGGCATGAAGACCTCGGTCAAGCGCGACGGCGAGGACTACATCCTCAACGGCCAGAAGACCTTCATCACCAACGGGCCCTACGCCGATGTGGTGGTCGTCTACGCCAAACTCGACGAGGGCGACGGCACCGACAGGCGCGATCGCAAGGTGCTCACCTTCGTCCTCGACAAGGGCATGGAGGGTTTCACCCAGGGTAAACCGTTCAAGAAGATGGGTTTGCACTCCTCGCCCACCGGCGAATTGTTCTTCGACAACGTGCGATTGGGCAGGGACCGGTTGCTCGGCGAGGCCGAGGAACACAAGGGCGGCGACGGACGCGAAAGCGCGCGAACGAGTTTCGTCGCCGAGCGGGTGGGTGTGGGATTCATGGCGCTGGGCATCATCAACGAATGTCACCGGCTCTGTGTGGAATACGCCAAGACCCGCACGCTGTGGGGTCAGGAGATCGGCCGCTTCCAGCTGGTGCAGCTCAAGCTCGCGAAGATGGAGATCGCCCGCATCAACGTGCAGAACATGGTCTTCAACACCCTCGAACGCGGCCGCGCGGGGAAACCGCCCACGCTGGCCGAGGCCTCGGCGATCAAACTGTACTGCTCGGAGACGGCCACCGAGGTCGCGATGGAGGCCGTGCAGTTGTTCGGCGGCAACGGCTACATGCAGGAATATCGCGTCGAACAACTCGCCCGCGATGCCAAGTCCCTGATGATCTACGCCGGCAGCAACGAGATCCAGGTGACCCATATCGCGAAGGGGCTCCTGGGCCGGTGATCGCCACGTGATGGCGGCCGGCGGATCGGCGCCGAGGGGTTCGAACCGATCCGCCGGCCTTTCTCACACCGCCCGCAGACGCGTGCGGCTGGCATAGACGTGCTCGGCGATGAGGGTCGCGATGCGGTCGGGAGCCTCCAGCATCGGAACGTGACCGACGCCGTGCACCAGGATGCGGTCCGCCGTCTCGGGCAGTTCCCGCAGAAAACGCTTGGCGTACATGCGATTCGGGATTATCCGGTCGTATTCGCACATCAGCAGCCGCACCGGCGTCCGCACCGTGGACAGATCGTCGAGGACGGCCATCCGCAAACCACTGGCGATCAACGGCAGCATGGCCGCGCAGTGGGTTGCCGACATGATCGCCGCCTCCACTCCGCGCCGGGGCGCCGCGGCGACGTTCTTGCTCAGCAGCATGGCGGTGGCACGCCGGACCGGCGCGCTGAACCGGATCGAGGCGGGCAGGCGCTTGCCGATTTCCACGATGGGAACCAGCGACAGGAACTCGAGCCCCACCCGCAACTGGGCCAGCGACGGATTGTGCCATCCACCAGCGGGTGCGATGGCGGTGAGCGTGCGTGCCCGGCCGCGGCGGGCCAATTCGAAGCCGACCCAGCCGCCGAGCGAGTTGCCCGCGATATGGCAGGTGCGCCAGCCCAATTCGTCGAGTTGTTCCTCCACTCGGTCGGCGAGCAGATTCACGTCGATGTACCAGCCGCTGAGGTCGGGGCCGCCCCAATGCCCGGCGAAGGCCGGAGCGAACACCTCGCAAGTAGCGGACAATCGGGACGCGACGTCCTCCCAGCAGTGCGGCGACATGAGAAAACCGTGCAACAGCAGCAGCGGATCACCCGATCCGGTGTGCAGGGCTGTCATCGGCGCAAGGGAGGTGGCGGGTTGGGTGGTGCCGGACGTCATCGTCGTCACCCCTTCCGGATCGGCGGCGGCCTGCTCGGCGTGGCCGCGATGTCCGCGAGGACGGGTTGATTCCCGCATTGTACGGTCGATACGTGGCCAGCATCATCAGTTCCGTCAACGTCAATGGCATACGCGCAGCTACCGGCAAGACCGGGAAGGGAATGCTCGAATGGCTCGCAGTGACCGAGGCCGACATCATCTGCCTGCAGGAGACCCGGGCAACCGATGAGCAGACCCGCAGGGCGCTGGCGCCGGTCCTCGACGCCGGGTGGTTCCTCGCCCACGCCGAGCCGGGAGCCAAGGGCCGCGCCGGGGTCGGCATCCTGTCGCGCCGCGAACCCACCCGCGTGCGAATCGGCCTCGGCAGCACCGAATTCGACGGCGTCGGCCGCTACGTGGAAGCCGACTTCGACGAGGTGACCGTCGCGAGCGTCTACGTGCACACCGGCGAGGCCGGCACTCCCATGCAGGACGAGAAATATCGTTTCCTCGGCGAACTGGGCGCGCATATGAAGGCGCAGACCCGCGACTTCGTGATCTGCGGCGACTGGAACGTCGCCCACACCGAACTCGACATCAAGAACTGGAAGGGCAACGTCAAGAACTCCGGCTTCCTGCCCGGCGAGCGGGCCTGGATCGACGAGATGCTGGCCGCGGGCTACGTCGACGTGGTCCGCCAACTCCATCCGGGCGTGCCCGGCCCCTACAGCTGGTGGTCCTACCGCGGCCGCGCCTACGACAACGACGCCGGGTGGAGGATCGACTACCACCTCGCGCGCGGCGCGATCGCCGGCCGCGCGAAGCAGGCCGTGGTGGAACGCGCCCCCGAGTACGCACTGCGCTGGTCGGACCACGCCCCGGTCACGGTGCAGTACCGCTGAACCTGATCAACTGCGGTGCTGATGTCGTGTCCGCATCGGAGGGAGTTCGCCCCGATTCGGCCTGGGGATCGTCTGCCCGGCGAACAACTCCGCGGCTCAGGGCACGATCAAGGTGTGCGTGCGTCGAGCGCCTTGCGGATTAAATCTCGTGCGGCCTCACCGGTTGCGGACTGAGCGGCCAGCACATCGAACGCGCGGGCGTAGATCGCGATTTCTCGCGGTTGCGTAATCGTCAGCTCCGCCGTGATGCCTTCCACCGTGACCATATGTGAGTCGAACATGACGAAGTTCGTTGTCTGCATCGGCGGGCCTGCTTGCGCCGGAACGATTCCGAGCCGAACCCGGGAGAGGCCGATCACCGCCATCAGCCTGTCCAGTTGCCCAACCATTACGGCGTCGGTGCCAACCGAGGTATATAAAGTTTGCTCAGCGATGAGGATGTGAAAGCGCCGTTCACCTTTGTACAGGTACTGCTGACGTTCCAGCCGCTTGGAGACCGCCTCGTCCACGTCGTCAGGAAGGCGATAGAAAGCGACTGAATGCCTCAGGATGGCTTCGGCGTACTCGGCAGTCTGAAGAATGCCGGGAACAACGACCGGCTGATAGATCCTCATCAGCTTCGAGCGCTCAGCGAGCCTGGCCGACTTCTGCTGTCCCCGCTTCAGCCCCGCCGCGTGCTGACGCCGGTACTCCATGTACGCGGCATCTATGTTGTGGACCGTCGCCAGCAGGTCTTCGAGTTGATCACCTGCGCCCGTGTGAGCGCAGTAGGCGCGAATATCGGCGTCGGAAGGCGTGACTCTGCCGTACTCGAGCTTGGAGACCTTCGTTTCGTGCCAGCCGGACAGGCGCGCAAGCTCACGGCCCGAGATTCCCGATCTGCGCCGAATCTCACGAAGCCGCTGCCCGAGCGCCTGCCGGGCCCCATGCACGCCGTTGCTCACCTTCGAAGGTCTACCGCATACTCGGTGTACGGCGTAGCGAGCTGCCACAGGCGCGTTTTCACCTGTCGGCATCGGTCGACAATCCACGGGTCGGTGGTTAGAGCCGAAGCCCCGGCCGCGCGGCCGTTCTCGTCGACGAGGTTGAACACCACCCGTTCGTCATCCAGCAGCCAGAAGTCATCTGCGGGCACCGCTCCTGCGAGATGCCGGGGCAAGTACCGAATATCTTCACCCGCTTCGGTATTCAGCGCAGTAATCGTGAGCGACCACCGTTGGTAGTCCACGTGCGGAACGGTGATGACGCGGACGCGGGTCACGCGCACACCCCTCCCGGTCGTCTCACGGACGAGCTGCCCCCACGATTCGAACCAGGCGTTGTCGTCCGGCTCACCGTTCAGGAACCGCCGCAGCGGCTCCGATTCGTTGGGTACCGCATAGGTGTCCCTGACCTCGAGGTGAAACGCTTCCCGCTGGCACTGCCCGAACAGATCAGGCCACGGATCGCCGTGAAGCAGTTGCACCGTAGAACGTCCTTTCTGCCTTCGGGACTTCGATAGCCGTCTCGTCGGTCTCGATCATCATCTGGTCCAGCGTCTCACGGTCGGTGATCGGGTGACCCGACACGAGGAACGTGCCTCGGCCGGTGTCGGTCAAGGTAGTACCGACGAACGTGTCGGGTTCCAGGAAGCCGAGCAGCAGGTGAGGAATCTCCACCGTCTCCGGCCGGTCGGTCACCCAACCGATAATCGCGTAACTGGCCTGGTCAGTGGCATAGAGGGTCGGGCAATCGTTGGTTCCCGAACCACCCTTACCAAGGAAACGCAAGAGCATAGTCCAGCTCCGTATCTGCTTGTATGCACGGACTTTCCGTGCCGAGTTCCATGATCCCTCGAGTAGTCCCAGTTAGATAGCTGGTCACTAAATACGAGCAAGTTTTATCAAACTCATGGACCCGCCTGAGAGTGTGTTCGTACCGTTCCGACCGAGCCCCGGCACCGGATCGAAAACCGACTTCTCCGGTGCTGGGTGCTTGACCAAGCGGACGAACGGTCCGCCCTGGAGACTCACCGCACATAGGGGCCGAGATGAGTGGACATGGAGACCGACCAGCCCGGCGCACAAGGCTTTACACCTTTCCGGGTGGAGTGCTGGAGGTGCAGGCGTACCCCGGAGACCAACCGGGTGTCGGCGTGTATCTGGAGTACCGGCAGTCATGCAATAGCGCTCGGACGTTGGGCCCAGGCGAAGCCGAACGGCTCGGTTCGGCGGACATCGACGCGGAGGGCGCCTGATGGGGCTGTTCGTCGCGTTCGCGGTGCCGTTGGTGGCGTTCTTGGCAGTGCTGTTCTGGCCTCGAAAGCAGTGAAGAGATGCTCGGCGAACGCAGGGAACCGGGAACCTACATGGTCCGCGAACTGGCTACCGGCACGAAGGCGGAGCTGTTGCCGGTGGAGGTGATTATGCGGTTCCGTGACGCCCTCGAATCCGTAAGTGACAACCGAAATACCCAGGGGGATACATGAATACGCGATGGAGTCTCGTTCTCGCTGCGGCGCTCATCGGCATAGTTTCGGCGTTCACGCTCGGCGCCGGCTCCGCTCATGCCGACGCTGAACGGCAGGACGGCCCGGTGACGCTGTACGTGTCGGGGGAAGGGCTGATTGTCTACAAAGTGGTTACGACGCTGGCCGTGGCGCACGGCTACAGCGGGAACCTTCAGGCGTACTACCTGATCGTGCCTCCGGGTGGCAACGCTGCGAAGGCTGAGAAGAAGTACAGCGAGCATGTGTTCGAGGGTCCGTTGCGACCAGGTGTAGCCCGAGATTCCTACGGTCCGACGGGTGGGTTCCTGGACGGTACCCAGCTGTGTGCGGGGTGGTGGGACCCGCTGGGACACCTCACTATTCCGGGGTATCCGTGTGTGAGGATTCATTCGTGACATCGCTCGCAGACGAAGGCTGGACGCCGGTAACCGCGGAGCGGACCGACGGTGGCTACACGTGGCGCGTGTGGTGCCACCCTGACCAGCCGGACTGGACCTATGTGGAAGCTCGCAGCGAGGCCGGCCGGGTGTTCGCCGGAGGCATCGGGGGCCGAAGAGGGCCGGACGAAGGGGTCCGCTTCTGGGTCGGCAAAGACGACGGTTTTCCGACCTTCGTCGGGGTTCGGTTCCCTGCCGAATTTTCTGATATCGAGATCGAGACGACTCACCGTGTGGTGACTGTCGGTGCCGATCAGACCGAAGCTCACTTCGGGATGCGGTACTACGCGATGCCGTTGGGAGAGGACGAAGAGCTGTGCGGTGTCACCGGCGGAGGTGAACGCAAGCGCTACACACCTGCCCCGGCAATCGGTACGGGTGAGACCGGCTTCTATCCGTCCGAGTGACAGGTAGCCGTCACCGGCACAGTCAGGGTGGTGTACCGGATTACCGGTATGTGTTCGTGGTTTGGGCGCCCGTGAACTTTCCGTGCAAACCTCCGCAAAACTGCGGCAAAAATGCGAAAAACGGCTAGGTTTGCACGATTTGTTCGCCGTCACGGGCAGTGCGAGTTATCCGTCCCGCTACCGATAGCTGCGGCGATGACAACTCGCCCCCGTGACGCCGCATCAACCTTTCCGGACACGACACCGGGTGGTCCCGTAGGTTTGTCTGTCGTGAACGAGGGCCGCGCTACCATCCGGCCGACGGGGCGGCGAGTCGACTCGTCGTTCTCCCCGTCAGTGTGGACGGGACCTCCGCAAGTCCGGCAGCACCGATGAACAGGCACCGATGAACATGTCCGACAAGAGAATTCGCATCCTGATGGTTCTGGGTGGGCTGGTGATCGCGGCGATCGTGGCCGGGGTCCTGGGCCTGCGCGGCGGTTCCACCACGCACGACACCGCGAGTTCGGTGGCGGCGACCGTGCACTCCACCAAGGCCGCGCAGTCCACCACCGCATCCGCCAAGCCCGTGCCCGGCAACGGCGCGACACCCGCCGCGTCGGCGACCCGGGCGCCGGGCGTGCCCGATCGCGCCTACGCCACCCTCGTCGAGATCGACGCCGGACGCTGGCCCGGTTCGGCGAACGCGCCGGGCACCAAGGGTGGTGATCAGTGGATGAACCGCGCCGGGACCCTGCCGAAGACCGACTCGAGCGGTAAGGCGATCACCTATCAGGAATGGGACGTCAACCCGAAGCAACGCGGCCAGACCCGCGACGCCGAACGCATCGTGACCGGCAGTGACGGATCGGCCTACTACACCGGCGACCACTACCAGACCTTCACGAGGATGCGCTGATGGCCGAAACCATGTCGTTGTCGCAGTTCCTGGCCCCGGCCGCCGGCTCCGATGCGGCTGCGGCGCGGCAGAACGGCCGCGCCCACCGGGCCGCGGCGGGGCCGGTCCTCGGCGCCCTCGACGTCGACGCCGGACCGTTCAGCGGGGTGCGATTCCAGGTCCCGGACGGGTTTATCGCCCGCGAGCTCCGGGGCACGAAGATGCGCACCACCGCGGGCGTTTTCGACGAATTCGCCGCCGCCCTGCAGTTTCCCTACTATTTCGGCGACAACCGCGACGCCTTCGACGAATGTCTGCGCGATCTGGACGAATTCGTCGGCGAAGCGCCGGGTTACGTTGTGGTGATCCGTGATTCGAGCGGGCTGCTGGCCGACCAGCGCGAGGATCTGGAATGGTTCGCCGACGCGATGACTCAGGCGGCCGAGTACTGGGCCGGGCACGGCACGGTCTTCCGGGTGGTGCTGCAACAGCATCCGGCGGTGCTGTCGCCGGTCGAGCTCACCATGGCCGATCCGGCGTGAGGCCCTTCAGCGGAGTCGCTGGGCGAGATCCTCACCGAGGAGGACGAACACGTCGGTCGTCTCGTCGATGAGCTGTTCCCGCGTCATATCGATGTCGCCCTGCAACCAGCTGGTGAGCGTCTGGACCAGCCCGCCCACCAGGTAGGTCGCGCGGAAACCGATCGCCGGGTCCGGAGTGGGTGTGCTCAGGGCGTAGAAGTCGATGCCGCGCGCGGCGACCAGATTCGCGAACGACGCGATCGTCTGCAGGGTGCGTGAGCGCAGCTCCGGCGTGGAGGCGCTCACCGCCAGCGCCACCTGGGCCTTACGTGGATCGTCGGTCAGCACGTGAATACCGGCCGCGACGGCGGCATGCGCCATCGTGCGGGTTTCCGGCCGCATCCGGCGTGCGGACGGGTTGGCGGCGTTCTCCCGCGCGGCAGACGGAGTGTCCGCGGCGGATCCGCCGGCCACCTCCTGCAACGCCTGCACGATGGCGGACGCCAGCTCCTCGGCGATGCCGTCGAACAGTGCGGTCAAAACGGCGTCGCGGCCGGTGAACTGTTCGTAGTAGTACCGCTCGTTCAGCCCGGCCTGGGCGCACAGCCCGGCGACCGTCAGCTTGTCCACGCCCTGGGTGCCGATGATCTCGAGTGCCGCGTCGAGCAGCGCGGCACGCCGGCCCGCGCGCCGCTCGGCGGCCGAGATACCGCCATAGGTCCGCTGTGCCGTCACGGTCCGATTGTGGCACGGACGCAATTCTGGCATGGACTCTTGCCAGAACACGGGTTTCTGGTGGATGCTATTGCCAGATTCCATGCGAGGAGGGCGACGATGCCTGGTCCGGGATATTTCTCCGACGATTCGATGATCCGCCGGGTGATGCGCAAGCGCGCGGTGGGACTGACCTACGGCCTGCGGGCGCTCGTGATCGGGGCGGTCCATCCGCTGCTGTTCGTCGGCACCGCCGAGAACACCGCTCACCGCGCCACCCCTTACACGCGGCTGGCGCTCACCGGCCGGCTGTTCGAGGCGGTGTTCCTCGGCGACAGGGACGAGGCCGACCGGGCGCTCGCGTTCACCCGCAAACGGCATGTCCCCGTCGAAGGTGTGCTGCCCGAGGACGCGGGCCCGCATCATCCGGCGGGTTCGCACTACTCCGCGCTGGACCCGCACCTGATGTTCATGACCATGGCGTTCACCGCCGACTCCGCCGAGGTCATGCACGACCTGCTGGTACGCAAACTGACTCCGGGCGAGCGGGAGGACCTGTACCAGGACTACGTGCGCTGGGGTGAATTGTTCGGCATGCCGCGTTCGGCCGCTCCCGCCGACTATCCGGCCTTCCGGCGGGTCTTCGATGCCTACCTCGCCTCGGACGAGCTGTATCTGACCGACGAGGCGCGGCTCGTGGGCTCGTATCTGGCGGGTAAGCAGGTGCCGCATCCGCTGCCGCGCCCGTTCCAGCAGGCCAGCAGCGGGGCGCATCTGCTGGTCCAGGGCTCGCTGCCACCGCGGATCCGGCGGATGTACGACATTCGATGGGGTCGGCGTGAAGAGCTCGCGTACCGGGGACTCGCGCAGGCCGTGCGCACCGCCCACGTGCGCCCGCCGTTCGCGCCGCCGGTGCTGCGCGACACCCTGTCCGGCCCGAGCGCCCCGGTCTATCGCCTGATCACGCGGCGGGAGAAAGACCTGGTCGCCAGCGGTAGGTCGAGTATGCCGGGGGTGGATCCGCGCAACTACGCCGAACGGCACGCGGTCTGAGCGAGGCCGCCCCGCACGCTGCCGAGAGCGCCGGCCGTGCGGGGTGGCGCACGTCCTCGCTCCCTCGGGAAAAACCGCTTGGGCGTGCATGGGAAGATCGGTTCATGTCCAGTCCTGCCCCCAGCGAACGCAAGCAGCGGGTCCTCTCCGGCGTCCAGCCGACCAGCGACTCCTTCCACCTCGGCAACTACCTTGGTGCGCTGCAGTATTGGGTGCCGCTGCAGGACGACTACGAGGCGCTCTACTTCATCCCGGACATGCACGCCATCACGGTGTCGCAGGACCCCAAGCAGCTGCGCAGCCGCACTTTGCACAGTGTCGCGCAGCTGCTCGCGATAGGTATCGACCCCAAACGGTCCACCCTGTTCGTGCAGAGTCAGGTGCCCGAGCACGCCGAGCTCACCTGGGTGCTGAGCTGCATCACCGGCTTCGGCGAGGCCAGCCGGATGACCCAGTTCAAGGACAAGTCGGCCAAACAGGGTTCCGACAACGCGACCGTCGGCCTGTTCACCTACCCGATCCTGATGGCGGCCGACATCCTGCTGTACCGCCCGCAGCTGGTCCCGGTCGGTGAGGATCAGCGCCAGCACCTGGAGCTGACCCGAAACCTGGCGCAGCGCTTCAACACTCGCTTCAAGAAGACCTTCGTGGTCCCCGAACCGCATATCGTCACCGGCACGGCGAAGATCTACGACCTGCAGGATCCGACCTCCAAGATGAGCAAGTCCGCCGCCAGCGACGCGGGCCTGATCAGTCTGCTCGACGATCCGAAGGTCTCGGCGAAGAAGATCCGTTCGGCCGTCACCGACACCGAACGGGAGATTCGCTACGACCCGGAGACCAAACCGGGCGTCAGCAACCTGCTGGTGATCCTGTCCTCGCTCACCGACACGCCCATCGTCACACTCGAAAAAGGCTTCGAGGGCAAGGGATATGGCGAGCTCAAAGCCGATGTGGCCGACGCCGTGGTGGAATTCGTGACACCGCTGCAGGCGAAAGTGCAAGAGTATCTGGACGATCAGGGCGAACTCGATCGCATTCTCGCCACCGGAGCCGAGCAGGCGCGCGAGATCGCCGGTAAGACCCTCGCGCAGGTGTACGACCGAGTAGGTTTCCTGCACCGCTGATCTGTCCGCGCGAGGCCGTGTGTTGCGGTTGAACAGGTTCGGGAGGACAGGTGCTCGACAAGGTCAAGGCGCGGATCCAACGTGAGGTGCGAGCACGGCCGTGGCTGGACCACGCCGTCCGCGCCGGCGGCAGCTACCAGCGCCAGCGTGGCGACTACTTCGCGGCCGGTATCACGTATTTCACGGTGCTCTCGCTGTTTCCGCTGCTGATGGTCGCCTTCGCCGTCGCCGGGTTCGTCCTCGCCCGCGATCCGCACCTGCTCGAGGAGTTGCGCGACAAGATTGTCGAGAACATTCCGGGCTCGTTCGGCGGCCAGGTCAACGATCTGATCGACCAGGCCATCAAGTCCCGGACCAGCGTGGGCCTCATCGGTCTGTTCATCGCCGCCTACAGCGGATTGGGCTGGATGGCCAACCTGCGCGCCGCCCTGACCGAACAGTGGGAACAGCCCGCGCACGAAGGCAATTGGTTCAAGACCAAACTGTCGGATCTGATGGCGCTGGCCGGGCTCGGCGTCGCGATGGTGGTGTCGCTGGGCCTGTCGGCGTTGTCGTCGAGTGGGCTGGCGCTGCAACTGCTGGAGAGCGTCGGGCTCGACAAGGCGCCCGGTGTGTCATGGCTGTTGCGATTGCTGACGCTGGTCCTCGCGGTGCTCGCGTCCTGGGCGGTCTTCGTCTGGATCATCGCCCGGCTGCCACGCCAGCCGGTGACCTTCACCAGCGCCGTGCGTGCGGCGTTCATCGCCGCGATCGCCTTCGAGATCTGGAAGCAGGTGGCCTCCTTCTACCTGCAGAAGGT
The DNA here is from genome assembly GCF_000308535.1 of Nocardia cerradoensis NBRC 101014. Lineage (GTDB taxonomy): Bacteria > Actinomycetota > Actinomycetes > Mycobacteriales > Mycobacteriaceae > Nocardia > Nocardia cerradoensis. Next base: position 102,505 of record NZ_BAFW01000033.1, read on the forward strand.
GCTCACCAGCCCCGCGGGCGTCGCCTTCGGCTCGATCATCGGCCTCATGGTCTTCGCCTACATCACCGCCCGCATCATCCTGTTCGCCACCGCCTGGGCCGCCACCGCGCGGGAGAACGAGGTGGAGGCCGAGATCCCGGCGCCGGGACCGGCGGTGATCGAGCCGCGGATGCACGCGGGCATGACGGCCTCGACGGGCCTGGCCCTGTTCGGCGTGGGTGCGGCGCTGGGGTCGATGATCGGTATCGCGCGCCGGAAGCGGTGAGGCGGGCCGTCGGCCCGAAAGTTATTGTCCGCCCGGTGGTCTCAGCGGCGAACCGTCCGTATCGGGACCGAAGTCCGGCTCGGGTTCCGCGGGGTCGGGGAAGCGCTCGGCGTAGCGGTCGATGATGTTCGCCCCCGCTTCGTCGTCGCCGACCGTCTCGTGCACGGTCGCCGCGATCTGGTCGCGCATCCGCACCTGGGCGCGTTGCAGCGTGTGCATCAGCTCGGCGGACAGCGCGGCGGGCTCGATGCCGCGGACGGAATCGGCGAAGCGGATATCGGTGGGGATTCCCTCGCCGTCGACCGTCACCGCGATGCCCTGGCGTGAGGTTTCGGTGACGCTCAGACTCGCCATCCGGTCGCGCAGCTCCCGGTATCGCTCGGCCTTGTGTTCGAGGTCGTCGGCCCAGGCCGTCAGCTGATCGGCGGCGCCGTCCGGGTCGTTCGGATCCACGGGGACCATCCTGACACAACGGACAGGTTTGCCGGGCGCGGGAACCGGCAACCGATCCGATGCGTCGGAATACAGGACGCGACAAGTCCGATTGAGGGGAACCAGTGGATTCATCCGGCTACGATCAGCTGCGCGCGCGAACCGACGCCCTGCAGGTACAGGTCGATTCGATGCTCGAGAGCTACGAGCATCAACTGCGCGAAATCGCCACGGCCCGAGACACTTTGGCCGCAGCGACCGCGGAAGGGTGGTCCTCGGACAATCTGATCCGCGTCACCAGCAATTCGGCCGGCATCCCGATCCAGGTGTGGGTCGACCCGGCCGCGTTCAAACGCACCACTCCGGATAAGCTCGGCGACGCCATCACCGAGGCCGCACAAGCCGCTGCCCGTGCGGCGAAGTCGGAGATCGGTGCGGCGATGGCCCCGATCCTCGCCGACGAGAAGCGTTTCCACATCACGAATCCGCTCGGCGAGGACCTGAATCTGGAGCGTGTCGTGGGCGGCATCCTGCCGCCGCCCCCACAGCCGGTGGCCGAGCCGGAGCCTGTTCCGGAGCCGCCGCGTGTCGCGGACGACGACGAGGACAACGGGCCGCACTGGAAGGGTTGGTGAGCCGGAGATGACCAGCGGCAACGAGTTTCGCATCGAGCTCGACGAATTCCGGCGGCACGCACCGCGTCTGGGCCAACTCGGCAAGCAGCTCGAGCAGGATCTGAAAAATCTCACGGTCGACCTGGGTGAGGTCACCGGCAAATGGGGAGACGACATCTTCGGCTCCGCGTTCGCGCAGAACTATCTGCCGAAAGCCGAACAGGCGCTGCAGGACATCGCGAAGGCCGCGCTGATGTTCGCACATCTGGAGGAGTCGTCCGGGGCTGCCGCCGATACGCTCGAGGCCGCCGACGAGGGATTGGCCGGGGTGCTGAACACGGTGCGCGAGGCCATCGAGAAGAACGGCATCAACGGGGGGAAGGCGTAAGCGATGGGCATCGAGATCCCCGACTATCTGAAGCCGGTCGCCTCCCTCGTCGCTTGCGATTGGCCCAAGGCCGACGAAACCGCCCTGCTGCGGATGGCCGACCACTGGGAACATATGGGCGACACGCTGTCGCAGATCCGTGCGGAAGGCGACGCCGTCACCACCGCGATTCTCGCCCGCATCGACGGCCGGACCCACGAATCCATCCAGCAGTTCTGGCGCACCGCCGGTGACGACCTGGACGGTCTGGTCACCTTCTGCAAGGCGATCGCCATCGCCTGCCGGGTGATGTCCGTGCTGATTCTCGCGGTGAAGCTCTACATCATCGCGATGCTGGTCGAATTGGCGATCAACCTCGCGATCGCCGCCGCGGCGGCCGTCGAGACGCTGGGCGCGAGTATGGCCGAGGCGGCCGCGGCAGAGGTCACGACCCGCGTGGTGATCCAGCAGGCGCTGAAGCAACTACTGACGCGCATCATCAAGGAAACCGCCATCGAGGGCTTCAAGGGATTCATGAAGGGAGCCGGTAAGGAGCTGGCCTGGGAGGCGGGGGAGAACGCGCTCGGCCTGCGCGACGGCTTCAGCCTCGACGACATCGGGAAAGCCGGTCTGCACAACGGTATTTCGAGCGCCGCGAGCGGTGCGCTCGGCGGAGCTCTGCGCAAGGTCGGGGTGGACGAGCACAACAAGTCCCCCGACGGGCGCAACCCGCACACCCACGAGCCGGAGAGCCCCGGCGCGCCGAAGACCGAGGAGCGCGAGAAGTTCGAGGGCAAGGTCGGTGACTTCGGCGAGAAGGTCGCCGGCGAGGTCGTCGAGGGTCCGCAGGACGACAAGAAGCGCTTGAAGACCGACGCCACACAGCTGGCGAAGCACTGGTTCGGCCACGACTCCGGCAGCAGTACGCCGACTTCTGCCGCGCAGCTGCCGTCTTCTACCCCGAACCTCTTGTCGGACAGCGCCACCGATCCGTACAGCTGGTATCCCGATGCGAACCCCGACGGCGGCGGGCTGGACCACGGCCCGTCCGGCGCAACGGTGCCGGGTAGCGGCGACGATCCGTCCGTGCTGTACCCGGACTCGCGCCCGGACGGCGGCAATGCCGAGTCACCGCAGCCGGCCGTGAGTAGCGCCGTAGCGAGCGGCGGCTCCGGTTTCAGTCTGGATCTTGACGGTGACACCTTTTACCGGGAGGAGAACGGCGGCCGGTTGCGCCTCGACTGACGCCGAAACGGCCTATTGCGAGCGCCCGCGCATCGGAGCAGGCTGAGATGCACCGGTGGCGCCGCCGGGCGCTGCCCCGAGCAGAGAGGGGGTGGGTCGTGTTCGCACGGTCTACCACGATTCAGGCGCAACCCTCCGCTATCGATGCCGGAATTGCGCATATGCGGGACGAGGTCATGCCGGTGCTGGCCGAGACGCCCGGCTGTAGCGGGTTGTCTCTGCTGGTCGATCGCACCTTCGGTCGTTGCATCTCCACCACCGGCTGGGAATCCGAGGCCGCGATGCACGACAGCGAGAGCGCCTTCATGGCCGCGCGCGACCGGGCGGTGACGGTCTTCGGCGGCACCGCCGCGCAGGTCGCGGAATGGGAGATCGCCGTCCTGCACCGGGACCATCGCACGATGCCCGGAGCCTGCGTGCGTGTCACCTGGATCAAGACCGATCCGAGCCGCCTCGACATGTCGACCGACGCCTACCGCAACTACATCCTGCCGGGGATGGAACAACTCGAGGGATTTTGCAGCGCGAGCCTGCTGATCAACCGCGCATCCGGCCGTGCCGTCTCCTGCGGCGTCTTCGACAGCGCCGAGGCCATGCAGCGCAACCGCGAACAGTCCGCGGCACTGCGGGTCGACGCGGCCCGCCAGGTCGGCGTCGAGGCGATCGACGTGCGCGAGTTCGAACTGGCGCTGGCCCATCTGCGGGTGCCGGAACTGGTGTGAGGGCGGTGTGGAGCGGCGCCGTGGCTACTTCGGCGCCGCCAGCTGCTCCAGCTTCGCGGCGAGCCAGCGTCCGTCCACGAACTGCATGGTCAGCAGAACCGAGACCTGACTGCTCCGCTCGGTCGAGGACGTGTTGTTGGTGAGGGCCTGGGTGATGATCGCGGCGACCTCCGCGCGATCGGCATCGGAGGTCTTCACGAAACACTGAGCGTCGGACACATGGGATCGCGCCTGCGACTGGGTGACGACACCCTGCAAGGTAGGCATGGTCGACTGCATCTGGGTCTTCAGATCACCGGTGGTGGCATCGAGAACTGCCGTCTGATAATCCGCGAATTTGTCGTAGTCGTAGGTGGAGACGGTGCGGCCGAAGGCGCAGGCCGCGTCGCGGGCGGCGTCGGCCGAACGCTGGGAGTCGTCGGTGGACCTGTTGTGGTACAGGACGAATGCGCCGGCCCCGCCCGCGCCGAGGACCACCAGAACGGCCACGATCGCGGCGACGATCCACACCCAGCGGCGACCGGAGCCGGACGCCGGTGCCGGGTGCGGCGCGGGTGACGCGCTTGCGGCCGATGCGTAGTGAGCGGCCGCCGCGAGTTCGCCGCAGCTGCCGAACCGCTCCTGCGGATTCTTGGCCGTGGCCCGCGCGATCACCGCATCGAAAGCCGGTGGTAGCCAAGGGTTCTGCTGGCTCGCCGCCGGAAGCGGGAGTTTGAGGTGGGCATGGACGAGCTGAGCGGGTGAGGCGCCGGGATACGGCGGCGCTCCGGTCAGCATGTGATACAGCGTGCAGCCGAGGGCATAGACGTCGACTCGGTGGTCGACCGGCACACCGGGGTCGAGCTGTTCGGGCGCGGCGTATCGGAGGCTGGCGTGCACCTCGCCGGACCGCGTCAACTCGTTTGTATGATCGAGGATCTTCGCTATGCCGAAGTCGGCGAGGAAGACCTGCTTCGAATCACCCTGTGCGAGTAGGATGTTGGCGGGTTTCACATCGCGATGAAGCACCCCGGCGCGGTGGGCGAAGTCCAGCGCCTTGGCCGCTTCGGTGACGATCGCGACCGCGTGTTCCGGATGCATGGGGCCGTTGCGCAGCACCGCCGCGACGTCGGTGCCCTCGATGTACTGCATGGCCATCCACAGCCGATCGCCCTCCTGGCCCCGGGCGTAGACGGTCACGATGTTCGGATGTGACAGGCGCGCAATGGTATCGGCTTCCCGCAGGAACCGATGGCGGGCGTCCTCGTCCCCCGCGAAGGCGGGATTGAGCACCTTCAGGGCAGTGTAGCGCGGCAGATCGCGATCGTGAGCCAGATACACCTCGCCCATACCGCCCGCACCGAGCAGTCGCTCGATCCGGTATCCGGCAAAGACCTGCCCGTGCACCAGTGTCTGAGCCACCGGTTGTACCTCCCACCCTGAAATTCGCCCCGACCATACCGGACGCGTCGACGCCCCGAGCGGCGGCCGTCGTGGGCCCGAGCCGTGCGTGCCCCGGTGCACCGTCCGGGAGGCGGGACGAAAGACGCCGGTCGGTGCAAAGCTTCCTGGGATTATGCGGAGATCGAATGAAATTCCGCGGTGGGCGCGTCGTGGTGGTTCGGGTGATGGTGTGCTGGCGGCGTCGAATCGGAACCTGTTGGGAGGCAGCCATGTCGGAGTACGGGTCCACCTTGCCGCGACGGCAGCTCGGAAGGTATCTGCGCAACGGCCGCGAGGAATGCGGGCTGACCCTGCATCAGGCGGCGGCGCTCATTCAGCGCAGCGCGAGCACGCTGCAACGCATCGAGCACGGCATGGTCGCGCAACTGCGGGAGGTGGATATCGAAGCGCTGTGCAAGATCTACGGCTTCGAGGGGGACGCCGTGCTCGCGATGAAAGCTCTTGCGGTCCAGGGCAAAGAGCTGAGCTGGTGGTGCGAATACGGAGACGTGATTCCGGAGAACTTCGACTTCTATGTCGGGTTGGAGGCATCAGCGCGAAGTTTGAAAACTTACGAACCGGAACGCGTTCCCGGTCTTCTCCAAACGCCCGCGTATGCCGGCGCCATGTGCTCAACTGCTCATCCAGAAGACACCGCCGAAGAACATGCGCGTCGGGTGCAACTGAGGATGCGCAGGCAGACCAGAATCACACGCAAGTATCAGCCTGCCGTACTGGACGTGATTCTGCGGGAATCAGCCCTGAGGTGCGTGGTGGGCGGCCCCAAAGTGATGTCTGCGCAGTTGAAACACCTCGCGGACGTGAGTTGTCTCCCGAACGTCAGCGTGCAGGTACTGCCGGATCGCGCCGGGTTTCCTCTAGGCGAAGCAGTCGGTTCCTTTGTGATCCTCGACTTCGGCAAAGACCGCGGCGGGCAGCTCGCAGAGCCACCGGTTGTCTATGTCGAAGGCTTCATCGGGGATATGTATCTCGAAAAACCGGTAGCGGTGCAGCGGTACCATCAAGCCTACGAAGGTCTCCGGCAAAGCGTGATGGATCCGGTCGCGAGCCGATCCCTGCTCCGGCAGATAGCGAAGGAGTACGTGTGATGGTGGATCTCGCAGGTGCGCGGTGGTTCAAGAGCAGCCGTAGCGGCGGCTCCAAGAACTGTGTCGAAGTAGCGTTCCTGGCCGATAGCCTTGTAGGAGTGCGTGATTCGAAGAATATCGCCGGTCCCGCCTTGATCTTCACCGCAGCCGAATGGTCGTCGTTCACCGCGTCCGCCGCTCGTGGCGACCTCGACTGCTGATAGCGCCGACGGCCGTGGTGGGGCCCGGCGCTGCCGTCAGCCCGGTCGCGCGGTGAACTCCGCTCCGCTCCGATAGAAGCGCGAGATCGCGGTAAGCAGCTGCGCGGAACTGGCTTTCATCGCCTGCTCCGTCATTCCGCCCACATGGGGGCTGAGCGTGGTGTGCGGATTCGATGCCAGTGGAGAGGTGAAAGATGTTCCCTCCGTGGCGAATACATCGAGGGCGCCGTGGCCGAGACCGCAATCCGGGTCGCGTAGTGCCGCATCGAGAGCGTCTTCGGGAACCACGTGCGCCCGTGAGGTATTGACCAGGATCGAGCCTGGTCGCATCCACCGCAGTTCCCGCGCGCCGATGAGCCCGGCGGTCGCGGCGGTGGCCGGCACATGTACGGAGATGATGTCGCAGCCGGTCATGAGCTCGCGGAGGGTGCCGGTCCATCGCGCGGGCCAGTGCTGCGCATCCCGCGCGGTGAAACGCGGCGAGCCGTGGACCCAGACCTCGGCTCCGAACGGCGCGAGTCGTTTCGCGACTTCCCGTGCGATCGAACCACTTCCGATGAGGCCCACGCGGGCATCGGCCAGGCTTCCGGTCGGAATACCGCCGATCGCCGCAGTCCAGTCACCGGCGCGCAGTGCGGTATCGCGCCTACTGATTCCGCGGAGAGCGTCGAGCATGAGACCGATCGTCAACTCGGCGACCGCGCCGGCATTGGCGCCCGGCGTGGACAGCACGGTGACGCCTCGTTCGGCGGCAGCGTCCAGGTCGAAGCTGTCCACACCCGAGGCGGCCCTGGCGACCAGGCGCAGCGGTTGATCGTGCGTGCTCGCGGTCAGCCGCTCGAAGACGTCGCAGGTCAGCGGGATGCCGGCGCGGCATTTCAGCGCGTCGTAACCGCCGTGGCGGTCGAATGCCGCAACGATGTCGTCGGCACGGAAACCGTCGAGGTCGATCGAGTGCCACCGGCGGGAGATCTCCGAACGCAGCGTCGGATCCGCTACTCGCCGGAGGTTGGCCGTCGGAGCGAGTCCGAGCGCCGCCAGGCCCTCGAGCTCCGGGATCGCCAACTCACCCGGCGCGGGATCGATGACGAGGATGCGGGGGTGTGCGGGCCGGGTCCCTGGCTCGGCGGGTATCACCGCGTCACGCTCGCACGCTGTCTCGACGGGCCGTCTACCGCCGCGACCGTCCCATGCGTGACCAGCCGAACAAGCCCAGCGCGATGGCCGAGCCCAGCGCGCCGATGATGCCGATCGTCCGCAGGTTCGAGTTGCCGTGGGTTGTTGTCGGCGCGGCGGCGGTCGGGGTGTCGTGGGCAGGCGGGGACGCCAGCGCGACGTTGGTGTTCGAGTCCTCGCCGGTGTTCCGGTCGGGGAGGGAGCCGATGGTCGCGCCGGCGGGGAGGGCGAAGGCATAGTCCAGAAGGCGGGCGGCCTGCTCCGGTGGACGGATGGGCAGGACGTCGGCCTTGAGCAGGGTGACGACCAGGCGGTGGCCGCCCCGTTCGGCGGCGGTCACGAAGGTCTGCCGCGCATCGTCGGTGTAGCCGGTCTTGCCGCCCAGGTCGCCGTCGTAGTCGTAGAGCAGGTGGTTGTCGTTGGCGATGGGGAAGCCGGGGTGGTCCTTGTCGTCGGGGATCGTGGGATTCGCGGGGTAACCCGGGAAGTCGTACTGCTCGGTGTGGATGATCGAGGCGAAGGTGGGGTTCTGCATGTCGTGGCGGAAGATCGTCGCCAGATCGTAGGCCGAGGTGCTCATCCCGGGGCCGTCCAGGCCGGAGGGGGTGGCGGCGCGAGTGTCCATGGCCCGCAACTGTTTCGCCATCGCGTTCATCTTCGCGACGGTGGCTTCGTCGCCGCCCAGCTGGGTGGCGATGGCGTGGGCGGCGTCGTTGCCGGAGCACATCAGCAGCGCGTGGAACAGCTGGTCGTTCGTGTAGCGGCCACCCGGACCGATGCCGACGCGGGTGCCGTCGGCATTCGCGTCGTCCTGCGTGCCGATCACGACCTGGTTCGGGTCCAGCGCGGGCAGCGCGACCGCGGCCAGCAGCGTCTTGATCGTGGACGCCGGCCGGTAGCGACCGTGCGGATCCTTCGCCGCCAGCACCTTGCCGGTGTCGAGGTCGGCCACCAGCCACGCGGTCGCCGAGATGTCGGCGGGCAGCGGTGGCGCTCCGGCCGGTACCACCACTCCGCAGCGCCCGAGTTTGTCGCCGCCGATCGGATCGGACGGCACCGGCAGCGGCGACGGCGTCGTGCTGCCGGGTGCCGGGACCTCCGAGGTGTCGATCGGCGGCGGCGGGGCCGTCTTGTTCGGGCACGAATCCGTATTCGGGGTCGTGAACGGCGTGGATGGCGGCGCGGGGGCCGCGTCTGCCACGTCGAGCCCGGTGACCGTGGTGGCGCCCAGCAGCCCGGCAGTCAGTACGGCGGCCGCCAGCGCGCGGCATCGGCGGAAGCGGACGGTGCGGGACATGCGGGTGTTCATCGATATGCAGCTTATGCGGCGTGGCGCGATGGTGCCGCGAACCCTGGGGCGGTCAAGTATTGACAGAGACCATTAAATGGGAGCTACTATCAAAATATAGGCACACCCAACTGAATGGACATGTCATGAACTTGCGGAGATCATCGGAATCGCCCGCACTCGCCGAGACCGCGGCGCGAGAGAACGCGACCGGCAGCCCGAGAGCGACCGGCGGGTCGTCGGCAGCGAACCGCGAAGCGCCCACTGCCGATGCGGCGGGCGCCGGGCGGGCGCGCTGGCTCGCCCTCGGTGCGCTCGCGCTCGCCATGCTCACCATCGGACTCGACACCACCGTGCTGGTCGTCGCGCTACCCACCATGGCCATCGACCTGCACGCGAATACCGCTGCGCTGCAATGGTTCACCACCGCCTACACGCTCGCGCTCGCCGCCGTGATGCTGCCGGCGGGTGCGCTCGGCGACCGCTACGGACGCAAGAAGTTCCTGCTGGCGGCGCTGGTCGTCTTCGGCGGGGCATCGCTGTGGTGTGCGCTGGCTACCTCCGCGGGGATGTTGATCGTCGCCCGCGCGGTATTGGGTATCGCGGCGGCCGCGATGATGCCGCTGTCGATGTCGGTGCTGCCCAGCCTGTTCCCGGATCAGGCCGAACGCCAGCGCGCGCTGACGATCTGGGTCAGCTCCACCGCACTGGGGCTGCCGCTCGGCCCGATCGTGGGCGGCTGGTTGCTGAACCACTTCTGGTGGGGATCGGTGTTCTTGATCAACGTCCCCCTGGTCGTGGTCGGAGTGATCGCGGTCGCGCTGCTGGTCCCGGAGACCCGCAGCGATTCGGCCTTCCGCATCGATCTGCCGGGTGTGCTGCTCTCGGCCGCGGGCATGCTGGGATTCACCTACGGATTCATCCGCTTCGGCGAACAGGGGTGGGGCGACGGCGCGGCGTGGGCGGCGGTGGTCGCCGGTGCGGTGTTGCTGGGCGGCTTCGTCTGGTGGCAGCGGCGGATCGCGCATCCGCTGGTCGATATCGCGCTGTTCACCAACCGCGGGTTCCGTTGGGGCACCGCGTATTCGGTGTTCGTGAACTTCGCGATGTTCGGCATGTTCTTCACGGTGCCGCAGTACTTCCAGGCGGTGCTCGGCGTCGATTCCCTCGGCAGCGGGCTGCGGTTGCTGCCGCTGATCGGCGGGCTCGTCGTCGGCACGCGCGCGGTCGACAAACTGCTGCCGAAACTCGGCGCGCGGATCGTGCTCAGCGGCGGCTTCCTGATCCTCGGCGCCGGCCTCGCCATGGGCGCCATGACCGAGGTGAGCAGCGGCTACGGCTACACCGCCGCCTGGACCACGATCCTGGGCTTCGCGATGGGCCTGGTCATGCCGGCCGCGATGGGCATGGCGATGGGACAGCTCGGCGCCGAGCGCGCCGGGTCCGGCTCGGCGCTGCTGCAGGCGCTGCGCCAGGCCGGCGGCACCATCGGCGTGGCGGTGCTGGGCACCGTCCTGGCCACGCAGTATCGCTCCGACCTGGGCTCCTACAACCACGAGCCGATATCGGACGGTGTGAACGCGGGTGTGGCGGTGGCTCGGGCCACCGGTAACGCCGACATGCTCGCCCAGGTGCAATCGGCCTTCGTCTCCGGGATGGGTGCGATGCTGTGGCTGTGTGCCGGGGTGTGCGCGGTGGCGGCGCTGCTCGCCGCGATCCGGACCCGAAGCGGGGAGCCGGACCCGCACTCCGCCGACGATGCGGGAGAATCGGTGCATGTCGGCTGAGTCGAAGGCACCCGCGCGGGCCCATTCCGGGGCGACCACCTCGCCCCGGATGGGTCTGCGCGAACGCAAGAAGCAGCGCACCCGCCGCACCATCCGCGCCGAAGCGATGAAACTGTTTCAGCGACAGGGATATTCGGCGACCACGATCGAGCAGATCGCCGAGGCCGCCGATATCTCGCCGAGCACGTTCTTCCGCTACTTCCCGTCGAAAGAGCAGGTGGTGCTGGCCGACGACGTCGATCCGATCATGATCCACGCGCTCGAATCCCAGCCGCCGGAGCTGTCGCCACTGGCCGCCTTCCGCCAGGCGATGCGGGACACCTTCGACAATCTGGACCCGCAGGACTGGCAGTTCGAACAGGACCGGATGAAGCTGATCTACAACGAGCCCGAGTTGCGCAGCGTGATCATGCAGGAGACCGAACGCAACGTGGATCTGGTCTCCGCGCTGCTCGCCCGCAGGGTAGGCCGCGAACCGGGCGACTTCGAGGTCCGCGCCTTCTCCGGGGCGATGATCGGGGCGATGATGACCGCGTTCGGCCGGGAGGGGCTCGACCTGGACAAGATCGACCGGATCGTGGAATTCATGGAGGCGGGCATGCCGCTGGGGCCGGCGACCCCCTCGGAATCCGACTGACGGCAGCCCGCGCTCAGGACGCGGCCAGTTCGGCGGCCGCGCTGTCGTCGGTCATGGTGGCGAAGAAGCCGCCGATCACATCCTCGATCTCGGAAATCGACTCCGCACAATAGAGAATCGGCTGATAGTGCGTGATGTCGTAGGTCGCGGTGCCCATCTCGTGAATGTTCAGCGGACGCAGCCGGGCATGCCGGAACTCCTCGATCTCACCGAACGAGGACAGCAAACCCGCCCCGTAACAACGCACTTCACCCTTTTCTCGCACCACGCCGAATTCCATGGAGAACCAGAACACGTCGGCCAGGAATTTCAGCGCCGCCTCGGTCTCCAGCCGGGCCACCGCGGCGCCCACTTCGGCATAGATCGCGGCGAACCGCGGCGACGCCAATTGATTTGCGTGCCCGATGATTTCGTGAATCGAATCCGGCTCCGGCGTGTACAGCGGCGCGGAATGGTGGCGAATGTACTGGGTGGAGTGGAAAATTCGATCGGCGAAGGAGCCGAAGAACTCGCGCAGCGGCACCAACCCCGCCGCGGGAACATAGCGAAAACCGGTGAGCGGCACCAATTTCGCGGTCACCTCGTCCAACTGCGGAATGTGATCGGTGGGCAGGCCCAGCCGCCGGGCGCCGTCGAGCACCTCCGCCGACGCGTAGGTCCGATGCTTGCGCGTCAACTCCGCCGACACGATGCGCCACACCTGCTGCTCCTCCTCGGTGTAGTCGATGCGCGGCAGCGTCTCGCCCGCCCGATACGCCAAGGCCAGCGCGGCGATGGCGTTGCGCCGCGCCCGATACTCCGGATCGTGCACACCCGGATGCTCGGCACTCAAATGCACCGTGACATCGCCGTCGCTACCCGTGGTAACCGGCGAATACAACTGAGCTTCGGCGAACATGCCTCCAGGCAAGCACCCCCACCCGGATCCGACAACAAACCCCCAGCAAACTGAGCAAATTGCCTAGTTGCGGCCGGATTGTCAGTCGATACTTCCTCTCGGCACGACCCAGACATGTGGCTGACGCGTGACCGAGGCGATGTGTTCGAAGTCTTCGTCGTAGTGCAGGATCGTGGCTCCGTGGTACTCGGCGACTGCGGCGGTGAGTAGATCGACGATGCCGGCTGCGCGATGTTTTCCCTGTCTGGCGAGCAACAGCTGCACTTCACGAGCCCGGTCGGCGATCGGCTCGGTGACCGGAAGTGTGGTGAATCGTGCCCGGCGGCTGTGCGTGATGTTCTGGACGTCTGCAAGATTTCGACCCGAGTAGCCTGCTTCGAGATCGAGCGTGACGCACGTTGCGGCCGCACGATCGGCGAGCAGACCGGCGATGACGGTCCGGACGCCGGGGTCGCTCAGGCGGGCATATGCGGATGTATCGATCAGGTGCAGACGCAGTGGGATCGGCTCGATCACCGCCGAGCCCCGCGCATGACCTCGGGATCGCCGATATCCGGACCGACTCCGAAGCCGTAGGGATCGTTCAGGATCTCCTCGACGCGCCGGCGACGTTCGGCGACGAACCGAAGCGCCGCGTTGACGGTGTCCTTCTTGGTGGTTGTGCCCAGCTCCTTCGCCGCCAGGGTCAAGGCCTCGTCGTCCAAGTCGATCATCGTCTTCATATTTACCACGGTATGTCCGCCCCCTTATGACGAGCAATACTGGTTGATGCAACCGTTATTCGGCGCCACCGGCCATGTGGATGGGTGCGTGCGCTGGGCCGGGCACTGGATACGAAAAAGCCGCCCGCATCGAAAGATGCGGGCGGCCTTCGGATTTCGGGCTCTGCTACCTCAGGGCCGGGCGAACAGGAGGGCGCGCTTGACCTCCTGGATGGCCTTGGTCACCTCGATGCCGCGGGGGCAGGCGTCGGTGCAGTTGAAGGTGGTGCGGCAGCGCCAGACGCCTTCGACGTCGTTGAGGATGTCGAGACGCTCGCGGGCGCCTTCGTCGCGGCTGTCGAAGATGAAGCGGTGGGCGTTCACGATCGCGGCCGGGCCGAAGTAGCTGCCGTCGCTCCAGTACACGGGGCAGGAGGTGGTGCAGCAGGCGCACAGGATGCACTTGGTGGTGTCATCGAAGCGGTGCCGGTCGGTCTGGGACTGGATGCGCTCGCGGGTCGGCGCGTTACCCGAGGTGATCAGGTACGGCTTCACCGCGCGGAACGCGTCGAAGAACGGCTCCATGTTCACCACGAGGTCCTTCTCCACGGGCAGGCCGCGGATCGGCTCGACGGTGACGGTGAGCTCCTTGCCGTTCTTGGGCAGCATGTCGCGCATCAGCACCTTGCACGCCAGCCGGTTCACACCGTTGATGCGCATGGCGTCGGAACCACAGACACCGTGCGCGCAGGAGCGCCGGAAGGTGAGCGTGCCGTCCAGGTAGGACTTGATGTAGATGAGCACGTTCAGGAAGCGGTCGGTCGGCAGGACCGGCACCTGGAACGAATCCCAGTGCGCGCCCTTGTCGTCCTCCGGGTTGAACCGGGCGACCTTGACCGTCACCATGGTCGACCCGTCGGGCACGGGGGCCGGCTTCTGCCCGGCCGGGGCTTCGGCTACAGCAGTCATCAGTACTTACGCTCCATCGGCTCGTAACGGGTCTGCACGACCGGCTTGAAGTCGAGCTGGATGTCGGCGATCAGCTCCGCCGGCTTACCGGGCTCGACCTGCTTGTACGCCATGGTGTGGCGCATGAAGTTGACGTCGTCGCGGTCGGGGTAGTCCTCGCGGGCGTGGCCGCCGCGCGATTCCTTGCGGTTGAGCGCGCCCACGACCGTGACCTCGGCCAGCTCCAGCAGGAAGCCGAGTTCGACGGCCTCGAGCAGGTCGCTGTTGTAGCGCTTGCCCTTGTCCTGCACGGTGATGTGCTGGTAGCGCTCCTTGAGCGCGTGGATATCGGTCAGCGCCGTCTTGAGGGTCTCCTCGGTGCGGAACACCGCGGCGTTGGCGTCCATGGTGACCTGCAGGTCGGTCCGGATGTCGGCGACCCGCTCGTTGCCGTGGTCGCTCAGCAGCAGCGCCAGCCAGTCCTGCACCATCTGCGCCGGGTTCTCCGGCAGCTCGACGAATTCGGTGCGGGCGGCGTACTCCGCGGCGGCGATACCGGAGCGGCGGCCGAACACGTTGATGTCCAGCAGCGAGTTGGTGCCCAGGCGGTTCGAGCCGTGCACCGACACGCAGGCGCACTCACCGGCGGCGTACAGGCCGGGGACCACGTCGGTGTTGTTGCGCAGCACCTCACCGCGGATGCGGGTCGGGATACCGCCCATCACGTAGTGACAGGTCGGCATGACCGGCACCGGCTCCTTCACCGGGTCCACACCCAGGTAGGTGCGGGAGAACTCGGTGATGTCGGGCAGCTTCTCCTCGAGCACGTCCTCGCCGAGGTGCGTCACGTCGATGAAGACGTAGTCCTTGTTCGGGCCGCCACCGCGACCCTCCAGGACCTCCTTGACCATCGACCGGGCCACGATGTCGCGGGGCGCGAGGTCCTTGATGGTGGGGGCGTAGCGCTCCATGAAGCGCTCACCGGAGGCGTTGCGCAGGATGCCGCCCTCACCGCGGACGGCCTCGGAGATCAGGATGCCCAGACCGGCCAGGCCCGTCGGATGGAACTGGTGGAACTCCATGTCCTCCAGCGGCAGTCCCTTGCGGAACACGATCGCCATACCGTCACCGGTCAGCGTGTGCGCGTTGGAGGTGGTCTTGTACATCCGGCCGGAACCGCCGGTGGCGAAGATGATCGCCTTGGCGTGGAAGACGTGGATCTCACCGGTGGCCAGCTCGTAGGCGACCACACCGGTGGCGACCGAACCGCGGTCGGTCTCGCTCATCACCAGGTCGAGCACGTAGAACTCGTTGTAGAACTCCACGTCGTGCTTGACGCAGTTCTGGTAGAGCGTCTGCAGGATCATGTGGCCGGTGCGGTCGGCGGCGTAGCAGGCGCGGCGCACGGGCGCCTTGCCGTGGTCGCGGGTGTGACCGCCGAAGCGACGCTGGTCGATCTTGCCCTCGGGCGTCCGGTTGAACGGCAGGCCCATCTTCTCCAGGTCCAGCACCGCGTCGATGGCCTCCTTGGCCATGATCTCCGCGGCGTCCTGGTCGACCAGGTAGTCACCACCCTTGACGGTGTCGAAGGTGTGCCATTCCCAGTTGTCTTCTTCGACGTTGGCCAGCGCGGCGCACATACCGCCCTGCGCCGCGCCGGTGTGGCTGCGGGTCGGGTACAGCTTGGTCAGCACCGCGGTGCGGGCCCGGGGGCCGGCCTCGATCGCCGCACGCATCCCCGCGCCGCCGGCACCGACGATGACGACGTCGTAGCGGTGCTCCTGAACCGGTCGAGTTTCACTCATCGCGGAGGCGTTCCTAACTGATGTTGGGGTCGAAGGTGAAGATGACGTAGGTGCCCACGCCCATGATCAGGATCATGGCGACGGCCAGCAGGGTCTTCAGCCAGAAGCGGGTGGAGTCCTTGCGGGAGTAGTCGTCGATGACCGTGCGCAGGCCGTTGCCGCCGTGCAGCTGCGCCAGCCACAGCATGGCCAGATCCCAGCACTGCCAGAACGGGCTGGCCCAGCGGCCGGCCACGAAGCCGAAGTTCAGCCGCTTCACGCCGCCGTCGAGCATCAGCATGATCGTCATGTGGCCGAGCACCAGCACGATCAGCAGCAGGCCGGAGAAGCGCATGAACAGCCACGCGTACTTCTCGAAGTTGTTGCCGGAGGAACGGCGCGGGGTGCGCGGCGAGTCGAGGCTGGCGGGCCGGTCGTAGGACTTGCCGAGAACAGGTGCGGTCATATCAGTGCTCCGTCAGCAGGTAGAAGAACTGGCGGCCGACGCCGGCGGCGGAGACCAGAACCCAGATGGTGAGCACGATCCACAGCATCAGGCGCTGGTACTTGGGGCCCTTGGACCAGAAGTCCACCAGGATGACGCGGACGCCGTTGAGCGCGTGGAACAGCACGCAGACGACCAGGCCCATCTCCATGAGGGCCACGACCGGGTTCTTGTAGGTCTCGATGGCCCGGTCGTAGGTGTCCGGGCTGACCCGCACCAGAGCGGTGTCGAGTACGTGGACGAACAGGAAGAAGAAGATCGTGACACCGGTGATCCGGTGCATCGCCCAGGACCACATACCCGGGTCGCCGCGGTACAGGGTCTTCCGCTTCGGCTGGGCCGGAGCTTCCAGTGTGGTCGTCATAGAGTGCGGTGCCTCCAACGTCGTTGATGGACACGCCGGCGAGCCGGCAGTCGGATCCGGTCGCAGCTTCGGCATACGCCGAGCATGTGAATCTGGAGAAACACCAGCTCATCTCGGGCGCTGACATCCGGAGGCGGTGGCCGGCGGTGCGTTGCCAAACCTGGACCGATCTGTGGAGAACTCTAATCCCCGGCGATTCGCGGAACTAATTCGGCGTGCCGCGCGTTGAGCCTCCGAGCGGGGAGTTAGGTTTGCCTTGCCTGAATGTTCGACGGCGTCGCGATGCCATTTCTACGCTGTCATATCAACCATTCGAGCGGAGGTCCGATATGCCGGAAATTGATTGGGATTCCCTGCGTCACAACGCATTTCGAGTAATGCGTCATGCGTATGCACCGTACTCCGGCTTTCCGGTCGGCGCCGCCGCTCTCACCGCCGGCGGTTCCATTGTGAGC
>NZ_BAFW01000032.1 GCF_000308535.1 Nocardia cerradoensis NBRC 101014
TTCGACGACGAGGATCTGACGCCGCCCGGCAGCGACCGGCTGATCGACGCGCTGGCATTGCACGGCACGGCCGAGCAGATCGCCGACGCGCTGATCGAGCATCTGAAGGCCGGTGCCGATCAGGTGGCCATCCAGGTCACCGACGAGGACCACATCGGGGTGCTGCGCGCGCTGGCCCCGGTGCTCGCCGCGCGAGTCTGATCGTCTCCCTCGCGGCCGCCGCCGCCGAGGTCAGCGGCGGTCGCGAGGAATACCGTCGACGCTCACGAGCGGACCAGCCGCGCGATGGCGTCGGTGGCCTCCTTGATCTTGGCGTCGGCCTCGGGTCCGCCCTGGACCGCGGCATCGACCACGCAGTGACTGATGTGGTCCTCCAGCAGGCCCATGGCCACCGCCTGCAGGGCCTTGGTCATGGCCGAGACCTGGGTGAGGATGTCGATGCAGTACTTCTCCTCTTCGACCATGCGCTGCAGGCCGCGCGCCTGGCCCTCGATCCGGCGCAGCCGCTTGAGGTAGTCGTCCTTGGCGGTGATGTAGCCGTGGGTGGCGTGGTCGTGCCCGGGTTCCGCGGCGGCCTCGGCCGTTCGAACCGTGTTGATCTGATCCTCGCTCACCGGCTGTTCCTCGCTCCCGCCCTGGTGGTTCATACCCCCCTAGGGTACATTATTCGAGGGGTACTGTCAGGGTAGCCGGTGTGGGGTGAGGCGGCGGGGGCCGCCGCCGCGGCGTACGCGAGAATTGCGGGTATGAGTTCGGATCCCCGCCCCGCGCTGGCCATCATCGGCGGTAGCGGCTTCTACGATTTCTTCGGCGACGACGCGACCACTCTCGAGGTCGAGACACCCTATGGTGTACCGAGCGCGCCGATCACGGTCGGGGAGGTCGAGGGCCGCCAGGTCGCCTTCCTGCCGCGGCACGGGCGCAAGCACGAGTACTCCCCGCACACGGTGCCGTATCAGGCCAATATGTGGGCGCTGCGGTCGATCGGCGTGCGGCGGATCTTCGCGCCGTGTGCGGTGGGCAGCCTGCGCGCGGACTGGGGGCCGGGCACCGTGGCCGTTCCCGACCAACTGGTGGACCGGACCTCCGGCCGTGCGCAGACCTACTTCGACAACGGCGGTATCCACGTCTCCTTCGCCGATCCGTACTGTGACGACCTGCGCTCGATCGCGACGCGGGCGGCGGTGCCCGAACTGCCGATGCAGTCGGCCGCCACCATGGTCGTGGTGCAGGGCCCGCGCTTCTCCACCCGGGCCGAGAGCCGCTGGTTCGCCGGACAGGGGTGGGAACTGGTGAACATGACCGGATATCCGGAATCCGTGCTCGCTCGCGAACTCGAAATGTGTTATGCCGCTATCGCTTTGGTGACCGACCTCGATGCGGGTCTGGAGGCCGGTGAGGGTGTCAGCGCGGCCGCCGTCTTCGCCGAATTCGAGCGCAATCTGGTGCCGTTCAAGACCTTGGTGCGCCGCGCGGTCGCCGGTGTCGAGGGTACGGAGACCTGCGAGCACTGCACGGTGCACGCCGGGGTGGCGCTGCCGTTCGAACTGCCCTGACGGATCGGACCGGCGCACCGCATCGAACGCTACGGGATACCGGGTCCGCGCAGATCGATCCGGGCGAGCGCGAAATGCGGTGTGCCGGTTCCGTCCGGCCCGTGGGGGAGCGGTGAGACCTCCACGTCGACGGTGATCCACCCCCCGGTCGTATCCGCCAGCCGCAGATTCGGCAGCGTCCACGACGGCGCGCCGGCCCGGATCGCCGTGCGCGCCGCGATGATTCGCTCCCGGTCGCCGGGATGTGGCAGCGTGCGTTCGTCGGTGCCGCCGGACCAGTCCAGTCCCGGCACCGGCGGGCTGATCCACCGGATCACCCGGACCCGCTCGGTGTCGACCACCGCCAGATACATTCCCGGATTGCGGCCGACCAGCGTTTCGACCGTCGCCGCCTCGAACGACTTGGGCTGGGGCGGAACGCTTTCGGTGACATCGGCCAGAATGCCGCGCCACAGGTAGGGATCGGCGGCGGAGTTGCGCGTCGCCATCATCAACGTGCGCAGCCCGTCCGGCGTGCGCACGCAGATGTCGCCGCACCAGCGGGATCCGGGGGTGGCGCGGGCCACGATCGCGGCCAGGTCCAGGGCATCGTCGAAACGTTCGACATGCTCGAAGGATTCGGCCCCGATCCAGACGCTGCGCTTGCGGTCGAATGCCGGGCCCAGACCCGCGGACCGCACTTCCGTGCGCCGGGTGCGGGCGTCGAGCAGATGGGTGGCGACCGGCGGCGGCGCGGGCGGGTCGCCCGGACCCACCCACATCTGCACCGCGTGTACCCGGTCGTCGGGCCCGGTCAGCGCGATCGCCCGGGCGCGGTGCCCGGACCAGGCGTGACGGGATTTCGGCAGCTGCCGCTCGACGGTCTCACCGCTCGCGGCGGCGGCGGTGAGGATCGGCATCAGCCGGGAGGGCACGGTGCGGGCCAACGACTTCCAGCGCCGCGGTGCGGTATCGACGGCGAGCACCGACCAGGTGGGCGGAACGTCCAGTGTTTCGATCAGCAACCAATGTCCGAGAATCACGAGTTTCGCCCCCTTCTGATCGATCCGCGGTGCCCGGCCGGCCCCAGCCGTCCGATATGGCGCTCGAAGATTTTCCGCCCGGGCCACAGGGTATCGGTGCCGTCGGCACGGTCGGCGAGCAGGCCTCGGGTGTGGCGAGCGGGTGCCGACTAGGCTGACGCCATGGACGATCCGCTGCGGTTGGAGGTCATCGTCGCCAGTGTGCGGCCCGAGCGGTTCGCGCCCGTGGTGGCGGACTGGTTCCTCCGCACGGCTCGCGCGTATGCCGGCCTCGACGTCGGCGTCATCGATCTGGCACACACTCCGCTGCCCACCGACCTGACGACGACGCCGCAGGTGGAGGCCTTCCGGGAGCGGATCGGCGCCGCGGACGGATTCATCGCGGTCACCTCCGAGTACAACCACGGCTATCCCGCCTCGCTGAAGACGGCGCTCGACAGCGCAAAACGCGAGTGGCGGGCCAAACCCATCGGATTCGTCGGGTACGGCGGACTGTCGGGCGGCCTGCGGGCGATCGAGCAGTTGCGCCAGGTCGTCGCGGAAATCCACATGGTCTCGCTGCGCGAGAGCGTGAGTTTCCACGAGGCCAAACGTAAGTTCGACGCGGACGGCAACACCGCCGACGGCGCCGCCGTCGACGCCGCGCAGCGGCTCCTGCGGCAATGGGCGTGGTGGGCACGCCATCTGCGCACGGCCCGCAGAACCGACCCGTATCCGGGCTGAGCGGTCCGGGCGCGCCGTCGGACTGTGCGCCGGTCGCGATGTCCGACGAAACTAGTCGTGCGCCTGCGCCATTCGCTGCCGGGGATCCTGCTGCGGCATCGGGCGGCGGCCCCGTGGATTGCCGATGTAGGTCGTTTCGCGGGGAATCGAGACCAGCGTCAGATCGACCTGGGTGGTTCCGGTCCGCATCACCACATGGTTGCCGATCGCGCCCGGCTGGTGGATGGACAGATCCGGATTGGTGGCCGGCCAGCCCATCGGATCGCCGGTGACGTAGATCGTGGTTACGCCGGCGTGCGGTGCGGGCGCGAGCACACCGTCGACCACGGCCGCGGTGAATCCGGCGTCGCTCTGATGGGTTTCCACCGCGATCGTGAGCCGCTCGGGATTGCCGATGGTGGTGACCAGCTGCTCCCACGCGTGCGGGCGATCGGTACGGATGAGGATGCGCTCGCCGACGGCCAGCGCGCGGAACACCAGCTGCTGAGCCAGATACAACTCGCCCGCCACGTAGACGGTCGAAATACCCTGTCCGACAAGGCGAACCGCGACGCCGTTACCGTCCTCGTCGGAGCCGATCAGCTGACCGCAGCCCGACGAGGGCAGATGCAGGACGCCGACGACGTCGATCGGGTACTGGCTCATCGGGACGGTGTCGTCCACACCCGGGATGGCGATCGGCAGGTGGGCCAGCAGACTCTGGCGATGCCGGCCGCTCAGCGACACCATGCCCTTGCGCTTGGTCTTCTCCGGCAGCTCCCGGGCGGTCAATCGCCAGGCCGCGCCGATGTTCACCGTCTCGGGCGTACTTCCCGGCCGCAGCCGGACCGCGACCGTGGTGCCCCGCGACGGCGCGACCCACAGCTGTGCCAGCAGATCCGAGCCCAGCTGCTTGGGATCGACCGCCGCGCCGATGTTCACACTGTTACCCAGTTCAGCGTAGCGCCAGCGGTGGGTGAGCGCTCGCGGGTCGACCCCGGCGCTGATCTGCCAGACGGCCTTGCGGATCTCGGGCGCGGTGAGCACGCGGGACGCGCAGTCGGCGTCCTCGAGCGCGCGCACGATACGTTGGGTCGCGATGGTGACCGCCCGGCCCGCGCCCTCCGTACCGCCGCCGCGCCGCGCCGCCGCCTCCGGACAGGCCAGTGCGTCGAAACTGATTGCGAGCCAGACGGTTCGGTGCGCCGTCGCGGGCAGCGGGCCGAGCAGCGATTCGTAGATCGGACCCGCGGGCGTGCCGGAGCGGCTGCGGTGGCCGTGGCTGATGATGTCGATACCGGACAGCAGGATGTCGTGCTGGCTCAGGCACTGTGCCAGCTCGGGCAGCGGCAGCAGATGCGAGGCGTGCACGGTGTTGCGGTCGATCCGGGTCAGACCGCCCTTGGGCGGCAGCACCTCGACGACGGCGACCACGCGGCTGCCCTCCCAGTACAGACCGAGCGAACGACCGTCCGGGCCACGGAAATCGACGGTATCGCCGAGGTCGTAGTCCTGGCGGGTGACATACCGCCACACCGTCGCGATCCACGAGGCGATGGTGCGCTTGCCGATCGGGACGAGCAGCACCAGACCGGCCACGACCGCCGCGGCCAGTGCGTACCAGCCGGGTACGCCGACCGCGAGCACGACGAGCCCGACGACCAGCCCCAGTAACTGTGCCGCCAGCAGATTCGGCAGCGAGATCCGTCCGAGGAGCGGGCGGCTGTTGGTGCCGCTGGATTCGGCCATCGTCGTCCCCCAAGTACCCGGTGTCGGCCGATTCTTCGATGGCCGAGCTGAACTTCAGTCCTGCTGAACTGTACTGTGTTGGGCGAACGCGAGCACTGTTCGGGGGAGGACTCATGCCTTCAAAGCCCACTACGCGCTGGCAGGTGAGCGGCTATCGCTTCCTGGTCAGGCGAATGGAGCACGCCCTGGTACGCCGGGACGTGCGGATGCTGCACGATCCGATGCGCTCGCAGTCGCGCGCCTATGCCGCGGGACTGGTATTGGGCGTCGTCGCGCTCGCCGGCTGCGGTGTGCTCGCGCTGCTGCGGCCGCAGGGGTCGATCGGTGACAACAAGATCCTGCTGGGCAAGGATTCCGGCGCGGTCTACGCCGTCATCGACGGTGTCGTGCACCCGTCGTTGAATCTGGCGTCGGCGCGGCTCGCGGTCGGCGAACCGGCAAAAGCGGTGTCCATCAAGGAATCCGAGCTGGCGAAGAAGCCGCGCGGGGCGCTGATCGGCATTCCGGGTGCGCCGTCCTCGCTGAACTTCGACAGCAGCGGCAAAGGGCGCGCCTGGTCGATCTGCGACGAGCTGAAGAACGACGGCAGCCGCGACCTGACCACGACGGTGCTCGCCGGGGATCCGTCGCTGGGTTCCAAGGCCGGCAAGCTGGATTCGGGTAAGGCGCTGCTGGTACAGGGGCGTGACGCCGCCTATCTGATCTACGACAATCAACGCGCGCGGGTCGATATGAACGACCCGAAGGTGACGGAGGCGCTCAGGATTCGCGGAATGACTCCGCGTCCGATCAGTGCGGGTCTGCTGAACGCGGTGCCCGAGGTGCTGCCGATCACGCCGCCGAAAATCGTCGATCCCGGTGGCACGCCGGCGTATTCACTGAACAACCACCGTATCGGCGATGTGGTACACGTCGACACCAAGGATCAGTACTACGTGGTCCTGCACGACGGTTTGCAACCCATCTCGCCGCTGACCGCCGACATCATCCGCAACTCCAATCCCACGGCTTCGGAGAATCCCGAGATCAGTCAGTACGACAGCACCCAGGCGCCGCCGTCGAACGCCCTTCCGGTGCAGCAGTATCCGACGACCGCGCCGGCCATCGTCGATGCGAAGGACCAGCCGATCGAATGCATGTCGTGGAAGCCGCTGTCCGGCGCCGCCGACAAGGCGGACGGCAGTAAGCGCGCGGAACTGGCTGTGCTGACCGGACATTCGCTGCCGATCCCGGACAGTGCGCAGACCACGCCGCTGGCCCAGGCCGACGGTTCGGGTCCGAACGTGGATGCCTTCTATTCCACGCCCGGTTCCGGATTCTTCGTCCAGACCACCGGTATCGAGGCCGACAGCCAGCGCCGTGACAGCATGTTCTTCATCGCCGACACCGGGGTGCGCTACGGCATCAAGGACGCCGCCGCGCAGAAGGCGCTGGGAATGGACGCCGACAAGGCCAAGCCCGAACTCGCGCCGTATCAGATCGTCGGCCTGCTCGCCGCCGGTCCGACGCTCGGCCGTCAGGAGGCCATGGTGGCCCACGACGGCGTGGCGCCGGACCCGAATCCAGCCAAACAGCTGGTGCGTTCCAAGCAGGACCAGTCGGCGCAGCAACCGCAGAACTAGCCGGACCCGGCTATTGCCGGGCGGGTGTCTCGGGTAGCGCGCTCTCGTTCGTGCCGAAGCGAACCCCCTTGGCCTCCTTGCCGATCAGCGTCAGGAAGGCCACCGCTATCAGCACCGGGACGATGGTGACGGCCAAGGCGAACGGATATCCGTGACTTTCGGCCACCCGCTCCTGGATCGGCAGATTGAGCGAGGCGAGCAGATTGCCCAGCTGATAGGTCACGCCCGGATAGAAGCCGCGGATAGCGTCCGGCGACAGTTCGGTCAGATGCGCCGGGATGACACCCCACGCGCCCTGCACCACCAGCTGCATCAGGAACGATCCCAGGCACAGCATGGCCGCGGTCGTCGAATAGGCGAACAACGGCACGATCGGTAGTCCGAGCAGTGCGCAGAAGATGATGGTGTAGCGGCGACCGTACCTCTGCGACAGGCTGCCGAACACCAGACCACCGATGATGGCGCCGATGTTGTACACCACCGCAATCCATTTCGCGGTCGCCGAGGACAATCCCGCGCCGCCGTTCTCGACCGCGGACAGGAAGGTCGGGTAGACGTCCTGGGTGCCGTGGCTCATCCAGTTGAACGCGGTCATCAGGAGTACGAGATAGGCGAAGCGGCGGATCACGACGGGATTCATCACCACATCACGCAACGAGGTCTGGGTGAGCCGCATATGTTCCCGGCTGCTCTCCCACGCCTCCGATTCACCCACCCGGGTCCGGATCACGAGGATGATCAGGGCCGGAATCACCGAGAGCGCGAACAGCCACCGCCAGGACAGGCCGAGCCAGTTCATCACCAGCAGCGAGGCCAGGGACGCGAGCAGATAGCCGAACGAGTAGCCCTCCTGCAGGAGTCCGGAGAAGAAACCACGCCGCTCGGCGGGGATCTTCTCCATCGCCAGCGCCGCGCCGAGTCCCCATTCGCCACCCATGCCGATGCCGTAGAGCAGCCGAAGTATCAGCAGCACAGTGAAATTCGGCGCGAACGCGCACAGGAACCCGATCACCGAATAGAACGCGACGTCGACCATCAGCGGAATGCGCCGCCCCACCCGGTCGGCCCAGAGGCCGAACAACAGCGCGCCCACCGGCCGCATGATCAGCGTCGCCGTGGTGATGAACGCGACGTCGGATTTCGGCATATCGAAGGACGCGGCGATATCGGCATAGACGAAGACGACCAGGAAGAAGTCGAAGGCGTCCATCGTCCAGCCCAGTTGGGCCGCGATGAACGAATTGCGCTGATCGGGAGTGAGACGTTGCCTGCCGGCGACTGTCATGGCTGTTCCTGCCCCTCGTGCGACGACCCGCGACGGCCGTACCGCTGGACCGCCGCTGTCAGAAATACTGAGTCATCGCCGCGCTGCTCGTGTCGATCTTGGACGGATTCACCGCCGCCGACCAGGGCATATCGCCTATAACGGACGAATTGACGGCGCGCCCGGCGATGAATCCGACGGTCGCGCCTCGTCGCAACACCATGGACACCATGCAGACGACCAACCTCGCCGAACTGTACGACCTCGATCCGCTGGACTGGTCCGCCGTCGTGGCCGGTTTGAACGCCGGATTCCCCCAGGCGCCCGGCACAGGTGGCCCCGATCGGCACACCTGCTGGCTGGCCACGATCGATCCGGACGGCAGCCCGCATGTCACCGCGGTGGGCGCGCTCTGGGTGGACGGCGCCTTCTGGTTCGAGACCGGCCCGCGAACACGCAAGGCCCGCAACATCTCTCGTGATCCGCGCTGCACGCTCAGCGTCGCGCTGGACACGTTCGACCTCAGCGTGAACGGCACCGCCGAACGCGTCACCGACCCGGCGACGGTGGCGCAGCGGGCCGCCGACTGGGCCGGCGAGGGATGGCCGTGCCGGGTCGACGATTCCGGCGCGGCCCTGACCGCCGACTTCAGCGCGCCCTCGGCCGGCCCGCCGCCCTGGTACGTCTACCGCATCGTGGCGCGCGCGGCGACGGCGCTGTCGACGGTCGAGCCGGGCGGGGCGACCCGCTGGCGCTTCGACGAGCCGCGGTGAACCTCACTCGCCGCGGTCGCCGAAGCGGCGGCGCAGCGGGAACGAGGCGAGATATCCGAGCACGGCGAGCACGCCGATGACACCGGTTCCGATCAGCGCCACATTGCGGGAGGTGTGATCGGGAGCCGGGGGCGTGGTCGGCACCGGAAGCTGCCGGCTCTCGGCGGCACTGGGCCGCTTGGGCGGCAACGAGTTCGGAACCTGCGCGGTCAGCGCGGCCACCGGGTCGACCGCACCGTATCCGACATACGGATTCCACCCCTCCGCGGGCGCGTGGGCGGTGGCCTCGATGCGCTTGATCACGTCGAGCGCGCTGAGCTCCGGAAATCGGGCACGGACCAGGGCCGCCACGCCCGCGACATACGGTGAGGCGAAACTGGTTCCGGAGATCGGCTCGGCCTTGCCCTGCTGATCCACCTTCGCGACCGCCGTCCCCTTGCTGTGCGGATCGTCCCAGTGCGGGTCGAGCGAGGTCAGATTCTCGCCGGGTGCCGCGACACCGACCCACGGGCCGGGCACGGTGAACTTCGAGGGCTGGCCGTTGTCGTCGATCGAGCCGACCGACAGCACGTAGTCGTCCCAGCGCGCGGGCGAGACGTTCATATCGACCTTGGTCCACGGATCCGCGCTCGGATCCAGCGGATCGATGACCGGATTGGTCCCCTTGCATTTGTCGTTGTTGCCCGCGGCCGTCACGACCACGACGTTCCTCTCGACAGCGGCGTAATGCACCGCGGCGCCGAGGTCGTCGTCGGGAATCACCCCGGCCTGGCAGGCCACCTCGGACATGTTGATGACCGTCGCACCCATATCGGCGGCGCGGCGCACCGCCTGGGCCAGCGTGTGGGTGGTCCCGTACCCCTCGGGCATGGCGTCGGGACCCTTGTCGCGTCCGGCGCCCTTCTTCTGGAAGTAGCTCGAGGTCTGCCGGATGCTCAGAATCTGCGCCTGCGGGGCCACACCCGAAAAGCCCTGTGTCGACAGACGAGTCGCGGCGATGATGCCCGCCACGAAGGTCCCGTGCGCGTCGCAGTCGTCGGTGCCGTCGCCGGCGGAGACGTAGTCGCCGCCCGGGATGATGCCCGGCAGCCGGGGATGGCGCATCACGCCGGTATCGATCACCGCCACCAATTGCCCTGCGCCACTGGAGAACTGCCACGCTTTGTCCAGTTCCAGACTGCGCTGCGCGGTCGGCACGGTCGGACCGTCCCCGCCGGTGCTGGTACTGGCGCAGGGCGAATTCGCCGGCTGCTCCGTGGCATCCGGCGGGGCCGGATTACCGCCGGACGGCAACGCTCCGGGGTTCACCACCGGTTTGTCCGCGATCGCGGCGCCCGCACCCGTCGAGGCGCTCAGACCCAGCACCGCGACGACGGCCGCGACCCGAATTACCCTGCGCCCGAACATTTTCGGATTCATGCGCGGCTCAGAGCGATCGAACGAGCGTGTACAGCTCGGCTACCCAGAACACCAGCGGCAGGACGGCGGCCACGAAGCCGTATTCCAGCAGCTCCACGGCGCGGCGCATCGGCGGCGTCGCCGACTGGTTCGGCACGATCGTGCCCAGGATCAGCGCGGCGATGAGCATCACCATGGCGGCGCCGAACACCGCGAGCGGCTGTTCCACCACGAAGGCCGCGCCGACCGTCATGATCAGCAGAATGGCCGCACCGCCGGCGAGCAGTACCACCGCCAGCTCGGCGCTGACGTAGGTGCGGCTGCGGAACATCAGCACCACCGCGCAGACCAGCGCCAGTGCGATACCGGGCCAGTAGGGGCTGTCCGCGGACGGATCGGTCGAGGCCAGCGCGCCGATCACGGTCACCAGGGTGGTCGCGCCGACCAGGCCGGCCAGATACATCCGGGCGCGTTCGGATTTCGTGCGCAGTACATCCATGGTGGGCAGTGCGCGGTGGTCGTCGGGATCGTCCTCGGTCGGATCGATCGGAGTGCCGGGCGAAGGTACCGGCGGCAGAGGCAGTTTCGCGAGCAGCATCGACACTCGCGGTGCCAGCGACAGCGCGCCGAGCGCGAGCGCGGCCGCGACCGCGCCGATGGCCTTGACCGGCTGTGAGGTCAGCAGGCCGACCAATGCAGCGGGGATGGCGAACACGGAAAGTGTTGCGGCGCCGATGAACAGAGTCAGTCCGACGCCGCTGACGCGCCAGGCCAGCAGTGCCGTCGCGCCGACGAGGACCGAGCCGAGCAGCAGATTCGCCCAGCCGTAGTGGTCGGGCACGATCAACATGCCCGCGGCGAACGCGCTCGGCAGCGCGCAGCCGCCGAGCACCAGCGCGGAGGCGGTGTCGCCGTACATGCGGCTCATCACCGTGCCGGCCACCACCAGCAGAATCGTCAGCACCGCGGCGATGGACCCGGTGATCCAGCCCGCCATCGCATCCGGAGCGGCGAGCAGGCCCGTGCATCCGGCGAGCATGGTCAGGATCGCGATGATCGAACCGGTGATCCGCGCGACCCGCGGTGACCAGCTGCGGAAGTGGTCGGCGTCGGCGATCGCGACGTTGTACATGATGTCGTCGAACAGCGGACTGGGCGCGACGTGGTCGGCGCTTTCCAGCATGAGCAGTTCGCCGTCGCGCACACCCTGTTCGCCCAGGCTGAGCGAGTTGGAGAACGGCGGCTGCCCGATGCGTGCCAGCACCCATTCGGCGGGCTGGAATTGTTCGCCGCTGTTGTCGAAATCGTTGGTGCGACTGTGCTGCGCCACCATGTCGACCACGCTCGGAATGACCAGGGCGACCGGAACGTCGACCGGAATCGCCATATCGACCTGCGTGTGCTTGGCCAGAATTGTCACCCGCGCCAGATCGGGCGCCCGGACGATTCCGCGGCTCGAATCCTCTTCGATATGGTCCAGTCGCGCGTGCGTCACGCTTCCCCCAACTCCGTCTCTACCTGGTGTTTCAGCATGCGCTCCGGTTTGCGGTCGCGCGGCCGGTCCGTGCAGAATGCTGGTCGAACTGTACGACATGTCGGCCGCTGCCTCTACACTGAGTCCGCAGTACAGCCGCCGAAGGGGGATCTTCCGTCGATGAGCACTGTCAGGTTCCAGCGTCGTGCGCGCCGGGAGGTTCCGAGGTCACCGGGCGGCGAAGTGACACTGCAACCGCCGCCGGAGATTCCACGCGCGATACCGGGCAGTCTGATGGGCAAACTCATGCCCGTCGTGATGGTCGTCGGCATGGTCGGAATGATGGCCATCATGTTCACCCGCGGTGGAGGTATCGCCTCCAATCCGATGAGCATGATGTTCCCGATGATGATGGTCTTCTCCATGGTCGGCATGTTCGCCGGTCAGGGCGGTAAGGGGCAGAAGGCCGCCGAGGCCAACGAGGACCGCAAGGACTACCTGCGCTACCTGGACCAGGTCCGCAAGGACGTCGACGAGACCGCCTCCCAGCAGCGCGCGGCGGTCGAATGGAGCCATCCCGAACCGGGTTTGGTGTGGATGCTGGCCGGCACCAGCCGCATGTGGGAACGTCGTCCGGGGGACAAGGACTTCTGCCACGCGCGCATCGGCCTGGGCGGTCAGCGCCTGGCCACCCGCCTGGTCTCGCCGGAAACCGGCCCCGTCGAGGAACTGGAGCCGATCGCGGCCGTATCGTTGCGTCGTTTCGTGCGAACGCATTCCACGGTCCCCGACCTGCCCACCGCCATCGCGGTCAAGGGCTTCGCCACCATCCAGCTCAACGGCGACCGCGCTCAGGCGCGCGATATGACCCGCGCGATGTTGTTGCAGCTGTGCATGTTTCAAGCGCCGGACCAGGTTCTGGTCGCGGTGGTCTGCGGCCCCGACACCGCCGCCGAATGGGAGTGGACCAAATGGCTCCCGCACACCCAGCATCCGGATTCCCAGGACGGCGTGGGCACCGAGCGCATGGTCTACGGTTCCGTCCGTGAACTCGCCGACGGCCTGAACCCGTTGCTGCACAACCGCGTTCGCTATTCTCGCAACCAGCCGGCCAATCAGAATCTGGTCCACATCGTCATCATCGTCGACGGTGGCCTGCTCGAGGCCGAAGAGGATTCGCTGCGGGAATCCGGCTACGAGGGCGTCACCATCATCGATCTGTGCAGTTACGCTCCGCGCCTGGCGGTTTCGCGCGGCATCCAGATGGTCGTCGAGAACGGCGAATGCGTCGGCCGCGGCGCCACCGGCAACATGGAACGCTTCGCCCTCATCGACCGCATCAGCGCACGGCAGGCCGAACAGGTCGCGCGGCGCCTCGCCCCCTTCCGGGTGGCCCCCGTTCAGCGCGGCGGTGACACCGTGGTCGAGGAGAACGCCGAGGTCATCAGCTCGTGGGCGCAACTCATGGGGCTCGGCGACATCGGCACCTTCAACCCGGAGAACGGGTGGAAGCCGCGCTACGGCCGGGACCGGCTGCGGGTTCCGTTCGGTGTGGGCGCCGACGGCCTGCCGGTCTATCTCGATATCAAGGAGGCCGCCGAGAACGGTATGGGCCCGCACGGCCTGTGCATCGGTGCCACCGGTTCGGGTAAGTCGGAATTCCTTCGCACACTGGTACTTTCGCTGCTCGCGACGCATTCACCCGACCAGCTGAACCTGGTGCTGGTCGACTTCAAGGGTGGTGCGACCTTCCTCGGCCTGGAGGGCGTCCCGCACGTCGCCGCCGTCATCACCAACCTCGAGGAAGAGGCCGACCTCGTCGACCGTATGAAGGACGCGCTGGCCGGTGAGATGAACCGCCGCCAGGAGGTGCTGCGGCAGGCCGGTAACTTCGCCAACGTCTCCGAATACGAGAAGGCGCGTGCGGCCGGCGCCGATCTGGATCCGCTGCCCGCCCTGTTCGTCGTGCTCGACGAATTCTCCGAATTGCTCAGCCAGCACCCGGATTTCGCCGAACTGTTCGTCATGATCGGTCGGCTCGGCCGGTCGCTGCACGTCCATCTGCTGCTGGCCTCCCAGCGTCTGGAGGAGGGCAAGCTCAAGGGCCTGGAATCGCATCTGTCCTACCGCATCGGCCTGAAGACGTTCTCGGCCAACGAATCTCGTCAGGTTCTCGGCGTGCCGGATGCCTACAATCTGCCGAACAGCCCCGGTGGCGGATATCTGAAGTCGGACTCCGGCGAGATCCAGCGCTTCCAGGCCTCCTACGTTTCCGGCGCGTACGTGGGCGGGGGCGCCCAGCGCGAGGTCACCCAGGCCGGCATCGTCGGTGGCGAAATCGATATCCACGCCCGGCCTTTCGTCGCCGGACATGTCGCGTTCCGCAAGAGCGACCGGATTCCGTTGCCGCCCGAGCCCAGTGCGGTCGAAGAGGTGCAGCAGGACGAGAGCACGGAGAAGATCTCCAACCTCGGCATGCTGGTCGCGCGCATCCAGGGCCACGGTCGCACCGCCCACGAGATCTGGCTCCCGCCGCTGGACGCCGCGCCGACCCTCGATCAGCTCATTCCGCGCTCGATCCTCACCGGCGAATACAACCCGGTGGCCAGCCTGCGCACCGCGATCGGCATCGTCGACCGCCCGTACGACCAGCGTCGCGATCCCATGGTGGTCGACCTGTCCGGCGCCCGCGGCAATGTCGCCGTCGTGGGCGGTCCGCAGTCCGGCAAGTCCACGGCGCTGCGTTCGCTGGTCATGGGCATGTCGCTGACCCACACCGCCGAACAGGTCCAGTTCTACTGCCTCGACTTCGGTGGTGGCACGCTGTCGGGCTTGGAGGGCCTGCCGCACGTCGGTTCGGTCGCGGGCCGCCTGGATGTGGACAAGGTCCGCCGCACCATCTCCGAGATGACGACCATCGTCCGTCAGCGCGAAATGCGGTTCCGCCAACTCGGTATCGAGTCGATGGCCGACTTCCGCCGCCTGCGCGGCACCGACCCGGCGAGCAGCCCCGCCGCGGCCGGCGCTCACGAGGACCCGTTCGGTGACGTCTTCCTGGTCGTCGACGGTTTCGGTTCCATCCGCCAGGATTTCGATTCGCTCGAACAGCCGATCATGAACCTTGCGACGCAGGGTCTTTCATACGGTGTGCACATCGTGATCGCGCTGAACCGCTGGGCCGAAGCGCGCCCCGCCCTCAAGGACCAGATCGGCACCCGCATCGAACTGCGCCTGGGCGATCCGATGGATTCCGATCTCGGCCGCAAGGTGGCCTCGCTGGTACCGCAGGGTCGTCCGGGCCGCGGTATGACCCCCGACGCGCTGCACATGCTGACGGCGCTGCCCCGCGTGGACGGGGATTCGAATCCCGAGAGCCTCGGCGCCGGTGTCGCCGATGCCGTGCAACGCCTGGTCGCCTCGACCCCGGGCCGACCGGCGCCGCGCGTGCGCATGCTGCCCGAGGTGCTCAACCGCGACGAACTGCTGCACAACGTGCTCGGTGGCTGGCCGGGCGCGGTGGATCAGTACACGCGGTGTGTGCAGATCCCGATCGGCCTCAACGAATCCGAGCTCTCGCCGGTCTTCCTCAATATGGCCGAGCAACCGCACGTGCTGATCTTCGGCGATACCGAATGCGGTAAGACGAATGTGCTGCGCAACATCATCCTGAACATCGTCGCCTCGAATACGCCGGAGAACGCCAAGCTGATCATCGGCGACTATCGCCGGACACTGCTCGGCGTGGTCGAAGGCCGCCATGTCGCCGGATATGCGCCGTCGGCGGAGATGCTGGAAACGATGATGCGCGATCTGGTCGGCGTGCTGAAGGCCCGCATGCCCGGCCCCGACATCACCCAGCAGCAGTTGCGTGAGCGGTCGTGGTGGTCGGGCCCCGAGGTCTACGTCATCGTCGACGACTACGACCTGGTGTCCACGCCGTCCGGCAACCCTTTGTCGATCCTCACCGAATATCTCGCACAGGCCAAGGACATCGGCTTCCATCTGATCATCGCCCGGCGCTCGGGTGGTGCGTCACGCGCGCTGTACGAGCCGCTGATCGGGCGGATGAAGGATATCGGCACCATCGGCCTGCTGATGAGCGGCAACCGCGACGAGGGCGCGCTGCTCGGCAACGTCAGGCTCAGCGAAATGCCGCCCGGTCGCGGCACATTGGTGGCCCGTTCCGGAAACAGCCTGATCCAGACGGCCTGGTCCCCGGCTCCCTGATGACGGCCACCGGCGCCTGCTCCGAAACCGCTGTGGCCGAGGTCATCACCGTCGGCCACAGCGGAAAATGCGAAGGCGCTGGAAATTCCGCGCAGAAGATGGCAGGCTCAGAATCCGGACAGTGTGAACGTCTGATGCGCGATATCCAGCAGGACCGTCGCCCCAGGTACCACCGGCCGATCAGGACAGGAACGCTCGGGGGCGCGATGCTCATCGCTGAGCGGGACCGACTGACGGCACACGGGCTGTTCAACACGAGAGGGGGAGGTGCAAGACATCCACACCGCAGGCATTCCAGCCATGCGATCGACTGTCGAACTGCGCCGATGCGCGGGACATGACGATGGAACCGAGGACGCACCTCGTGCGTCCAAACCACTAGCAGGAACAAGACCATTCCTCGCCGCGGCCCGCGGTGACCGATAGAAGGAGCCACGATGCCCTTTCACGCCGACGCCGAGCAGCTCGCGAACTTCGTCCGGGAGATGCAGGACAAGCACGATGCGATCGGAAGGATGATCACCAACGCGCACAATCACGCGACGACCCTTCAGGGCCCGGCTTTTCAGGGTGGAGCCGGCACGGCATTCCAGAACACATTCGAGCAGTTCTTGACCTCGGCCAACAAGATGAACGAGGCCCTGATGCAGAATTCGCAGAATCTCCAGAGCGCGGGCAAGAAATACGCGGAGATGGAAGAGACCAACCTGAGCGCCCTCAACCAGCAGTCCAACAGCCTGAACTGGGCTTGATCTGCCCTTCATCATTCCGCCAACTCATTCGCAGAACCCATGAAGGAGAAGAACGATGGGTGATTTCGGCCAGATTTCCTACGACTTCGGAACCATCGACGATGCCGGTACCGGTATCAAGAGTGAGGCGATGAACATCACTGCCGCGCTCGAAGACATGGAGAAGAAGTTCCAGGACTTCATCACCTCGCACTGGACCGGCAGTGACGCTGCCCACGCGTTCCAAAGCGTGCAGCAGAACTGGCGTCAGCAGTCCGACGAGCTCAGCGCTTCGCTGGCTCAGCTCGGTACTCACACCGTGAACTCCGGCGAGCAGATGCAGGGCGCCGACGTCCTGGCCGCCAAGTTGATCGCAGGCTGATCGGCGTTCGTGCCGACCGTGTGAGCCGAGCCGACCGCGCACTCCTGAGAGGGTGCGCGGTCGGCTCTTGTCTATTCCGTTCCTGTTGCCCGGAATACGATCGGGCAGAGCTACCAACTATTGGCGAGCACTGCGTACTGTGCGGCAGCGCGTTGTTGAGTATCCAGAACCTGCGCGCTGATTACGCGGGCGACGTATCGGTCGTATCGCACGAAGCATCGAAATCGGTCGTCGCTCCAGGAATATGAATTCGCGTTCTTTTCGCAGAACGAATCCGGCACACCCTTGGGCGGGTCGATCGGGTCTTTCACGCGGCGACGCAGTTCTTCGTACAAGGCTTTGGCCCCGGCCGTATCGCGCGATCGCCACAGCTTCGTGACGCCGGAAACCGTTGCGACGGCATCGACGTTTCCCGTTTGCAGGAGAGATTTCCCGTCCGGATCGGTGAAATTGCGAGCCGCGTGGGCCGTGAAGTAGCCGGAGACGGACAGATTAGGGCCGTAGAACCCCTTGGGCGCGAAGGCTCGGCGAAGCATTCCCTCCGGATCGTACGGCAGATGCAGGATATCTCGTTTGGTCAGCGGTGGCAGATTGCGTAGGAGCGGCAACTGTACGTCATATATACGCTGCAGTAAGGAACTCAGTTCCGGCAATTCCGGCTTCGGCGCTCGGGCGAATATGTCCAGCATGTAATTGCCCGCGGCCACTCTCGAACCGATTGTGCGGATACCGGGCCGCCAATGTGACAGAGCATCGGGATACTTGTCGAGGTGAACGGCCTCGTTCTGGTCCTTCGCTACCGAAAAATCAGCGTCTTCGAAAGCTCTGGCCGCAGCTTTCGCGGAGTTTTCGTCCGGAAACTGGTACACGGTTATGCCGACCGCTTTGTCGCCGTCGGCGGGTCGGTCATCCTCACCTTGGCGCTTATCCATCTTGAGGCCGTACAGCATCCCGTTGGTTTCGAGTGCCGATATGAACGGAGCGGAGATGTCTGCGTTCAGCTGATCTTTCGGATCGTTGATCGCTGCGCCGCTTTCGTAGGTCAAGCTGGGATCGATGTCGCTGCCGTTGGCGATGGAGTCCGACAGCCGCATGGCTGCCAATTCCCTGCCGAAGTACATGCTCGGGATATATCGATACAGCACGTCGCCGGAGTCGGCGGAATAGCTGCCGATTTCCAGTTTGCGAACATCCATCTCCGCTGCCACTGGTGTGCCCACCCTGTTCGAGCCGCAAGAAGACAACGAAAATGCCAATGCTACCGCGACGGATGTCGCGCCGACTGTTCGTAGAATCCTCATACCCCACCTACTTGCTGTTCGCCAGGATCGCGTACTGCGCCGATATTCGCTGCTGCGCGTCTCGGAGTTGCTGCGACCATACAATCGCGGAGTATCGCTGGTAACGTACATGGCAGTAGTAGCGCACGTTGATTTCCGGACCTTTGTATTGCAGACATACAGCATTGGGAAGATTCTTGGGCGGATCGACCACATGCATGAATTTATCCGGATGCGTACGACTTTCGAAGATCTTCTGGGCGGCTTCGCTATCCTTTGCCTGAAGCAATTCGCCGGCGTCGAAGGCGACGCGATCTACGCCGTTGTCTCGGTATAGTTTCTCTGTCGCTCGAGGTTCGGCTGCCAATTGTAGAGCGCCGCGCAGATCGAAAATTCCTGGAACATTCGCGAACGAGTCGCCCTCCGGGCGACGAAGTGCGCGGCCTCTCAGTTTGTCCGGATCGACGGGAACCTTCATCAGGTCGGCAACCGGCGTAGGCGTGAAGTTTCGCAATGCATCGATGCTGGCGGCGATGGATTTCTGGGAAAGATCGGACAGAAACGGCAGATCCGAAACTCCCAGCTCGCTGTTTTCGTAGTTGTCGGCGATCGTCACGATCACGTACCTGTCGTCGACCGTCCATGATGCCAGCACTTGCTGCACCGGTCGCCATTTCGCAATGGATGCCGGATACTTCGGCAACGTCGTCTGCTCGGTCGGACCGTCTTTGTAGAACTCCGCTTTCGACAGTTGTTCAGCTGCGTTTCGGGCGGATTCGTTGTCTGTGAAGAGGAGAACCGAGTTCACGAGTTCGTACGAAAGGCTGTAGGCCTCGTTGGAGCTGCCCAACGTCGAAAACCCGGCCACGTAGTTCTTGGCGGCGTCATTGAAGGTCTCTTCGTGGAGCCAACGAAACATCTCGCTCAGGTGGAATTCGGGACCGACGTCGAGAAATGCGTGTGTATCGCTACTTTCACCCACAGTGAGCTTCGGATCCACCTCATACGGCAGCGGAAGGACGTTCCCCAGCCGGTTGGCTTCCATGAAGCGTGCGACATACATGTTCTTGGGCAGACCGAGGTCGACCGGTTTGGTGCTGTATCCGCCGACGTCGAGTTGGGCGAGATCGACGACCGGGTCGGTGACTTTCGTTGCGTCCGTGTCGGTTCCGCATGCCGACGACATCGCGGTGGCGGCGGCCAGTCCGATCGCCGCGATGATCTTGGCGGCTACGGTCGGTGATTTCAATGCTCCCCCCTTGTTTTCGGATCTTGCGCGGCCCGACGATCCAGCCGCAAGTCGTGGACGGTTGTCACCGACACGGACTTTCGACGTCGGGCCTATTTCACCTGGTTGTGCAGAATCGGCACCAGTTTTTCCAGCAGGGTCTGCTCCGACGTCGGAGTCCAGTTCCGCATGGCGGATACGGCAACGGGATCGTCGAGAGGGATCACCGTTGCTCGCGCGCTCGCGATGCTGTACGGCAAGCCGAGCAGACCCCCGCCGCCCGCTTTCGGATCGCTGCGCACGGCGAGGATGTAGCTGTCGGCCGACGCCTGGAGTTCCGGGTACTGGTCCGTGATGGGGCGCGGTGACGGTTCGTCGCCGCTCTTCTGATACTGCAGGTTGTAGACGAAGCCGAGGTCTTCCATGAACTTCGATTGGGATGTGCCGCCGAGATAGACGCTGAAGGTCTTCTCACCGGTCACATCCAACATCGTGATGGTCTTGCCCGCGAACGCCGGATTCGCCGCCCGCGCTTGGGGCACTGACGTGTAGGCCGTAACGGCCGTCGTCGCTGCCGCCGATGCCGACGTGGTCGTCGGCCCCGTCCCGCCCGAATTGCCCTGTGTCGCCCAGACTCCGATGCCGGCGGCCAAGGCCACGGCGACGAGTGCGCCGACTCCGCCGAGGATCAGGGGTTTGCGGCTCTTGGGTTTCGGTTCGAGGAGGCGGGAGAGGTCGGGGTCGGGGCGGGGGCCGGTCTGGGTCCGGATTCCGGATTGGGGCTGGTGGGGGAGGGGGGTGCGGGGGTCGGTCTGCGGGCGGGGGTCGAAGACCTGGATGGGGTAGGTCGGGGAGGTAGTGGTGCGGACCGGGGTGTGGCCGGGGGTGAGGGCGTTCGCGGCGGCGTCGGTGAGTTCACGGCAGCTGGCGAAGCGGTCGGCGGGATTCTTCGCCAGGGCACGCGCGAAGACGTGGTCGATCGCGGGCGGGAGGCCGGAGTTGACGGCAGTGGCGCGGGGTGGGGGCTCGTAGAGATGCCCCATCATGACCATCGCGGGTTGGGTTGCGGGGTACGGGTTCTGGCCGGTGATCAGCTTGTAGAACGCGCAGCCCAGGCTGTAGATGTCGGCGCGGCTGTCGACGGCCATGCCTTGGAGTTGTTCCGGCGGCGCGTAGGCGATGGTCGCGACGAAGCTGCCGGTCTGGGTGAGTTCGGTCGCGTCGTCGGTCGATTTGGCGACGCCGAAATCGGTGAGCAGGACACGTTCCTCGTCGTCGTCCTCGGGGACCGACAGCAGGAAGTTCGCGGGTTTGACGTCGCGGTGCAGGAGCCCGCGGCGGTGCGCGTAGTCCAGGCCCTTGCCGACCTCGGTGACGATGCGCAGCGCGCGCAGCGGAGTCATCGAATGCGGGTCGCGGGCCAGTTCGGCCGAGGCGTCGGTGCCGTCGACGTACTGCATGGCGATCCACAACTGGCCGTGCTCTTCACCGCGGTTGTAGACCGACACGATATTCGGATGGTCCAGACCGGCAGCGAGATTGGCCTCGCGTTCGAATCGGCCCCGGAATTCGTGGTTGGACGAGAGTTCGCCGCTGAGGACCTTGATGGCGTCCATGCGCGGAAGGCTGGGATGTTTGGCGAGATACACCGTGCCCATCCCGCCGGCGCCCAGCTGGCGAACGATCCGATACCCACCGACGATGGTGCCGGGACTCATCACCATCTGTAACAAACTCCTGGTAGTTCGGCGGGCCGCGTATCGTCGCGGAGCTTACTGGACTTCGAGGTGGGCGGTCGAGTCACGGCTGCCACTGGCTGTTGGCGAACAGGGCGTACTGCGCGGCCGCGCGTTGATGGACGTCGACCAGCTGATTCGAGGTCACATAGCCGACGTAATTGCGGTAGGCGACGATGCAGGTGTACCGCTTGGGCCCGCTGAAATCGGTGTTCTTCGTACTGTTCTCCACGCACGCCGAATCCGTGATCTGGGGTACCGCGTCGACGGCGGGGCCACCGCCCTGGAGCGTGACACGGTCGGTGACAGCCTTTTTCGCCGAGGTGGCGTCCTCTGAGCGCAGCACCAGGGCGTCGGAGGTCTTGGCGAATTCAGCGGCCTTCAGCGCGGCGACACTCTGGGCGGCGGCCTTGCGGTCGGGCATGTAGTGCACGATCCCGTGCGGGCCGAATACGCCGTTGTCGTCGCCGTATTGCGGACGACCGGACTGGCCGGTGTTGAGCGCACGGCTGAGCAGGTAGTTCGGATCCCAGGGCAGTTTGACCGTGTCCTCGTCGGAGATCGGCTGCAAGCGGTCCAACAGCGGGAATTCGGTGTCGAGGGTCTTCTCGGTGAGGGAGGTGAGGCTGTTCAGGTTCGGTGTAGGAGTGAGGGCCAATACGGACACCACATAGGGGCCGTGTGCGAGGAAGGAGCGGATCGACGGCGTTCCTGGGAGCCAATGTGCGTGCGCGTCAGGATATTTCGCGAGCGGTACCGACTGGTTCTGGTCTTTGTAGGCGTTGAAATCGGTGTTGTAGAAATCGGTGGCGGCCCGGGTGGCGCTCGCGGCGTCGTTGAACTGCATCACCGACAGAGCGAGCACGGTGGAATACGGCTTCTCGGGTTTCGGCCAGCCGGAGAAACCCCAGCCCGCGTCCTTGTCGCCGGCCGCGGTCGAGAATCCGTACACCATGTGGTCGCGTTTGGCGACGGCCTCCATCTCGTCCTCTTTGCCGAGCGCATCAGGCAGGACGCCGGCGGAGAAGCTGCCCGCTTTCTCGCGTTTCGTCAGCGCCGGGTCGACCTGATCCGCGGTCACCACGTACTCGGCAAGGCGCATGCCGGCGGCCTCGGGCGCGTTGACGAAGCCCGGCCGGTAGTCCACGTGGATATCGAGCGGCCGCACGTCGTAGTTGCCGACGTCGAGTTTCCGGACGTCTATTTCCGACGGGCCGGCCCAGCCGCCGACGGTCGCGCCGCATCCGGTCGCCGCCAGGAGTCCGCCGAGACAGGCCGCGGCGGCCGCCGCCCGGACGAATCGTATGGTCATTTCGGATCCGCCTTCACCAGGATGGTGTACTGGGCCGAAATGCGTTGCTGCGCATCCAGTAACTGTTCACCCCAGGCCAGCGAGGCATATCTGCCGTAGTACACCGAGCAGTAGAAGCGGACGGCCAACTGTTCCTTGCCGTTGTATTCCCGGCATTTCGCGACCGGAAGATTCCGCGGGGATGCGGCCTGCTTGAAAT
Organism: Nocardia cerradoensis NBRC 101014; assembly: GCF_000308535.1. GTDB lineage: Bacteria > Actinomycetota > Actinomycetes > Mycobacteriales > Mycobacteriaceae > Nocardia > Nocardia cerradoensis. Next base: position 22,656 of record NZ_BAFW01000032.1, read on the forward strand.
GTTTTTCCGCTCCGCCCAATTCGTCGCGAATATCCGCGGCGGCCGCGGCATCGCGGGCTCGGTACAGTTCGTTGCCGTAATCGGCGAAGCGGTCGACGCCGTCGCGGTCGTACCACGCCCGGGATTCGCCCGGATCGCTACTGAAATGTAGCCCCGCACGCCCGAGATAGACCCCGGGCGGGTTGAGCCATTCGCCGGTCGCCTCCTTCGGCCGGATCATGGTCCGCCCGAGCATCCCGTCGACGTCGATCGGGTGATCCATCAACTTGTCCGGCGGTGTCGGCTGGAATTTGGCGAGCGCGGGCGCGACGGTGTCGAGGCTCTTCTGCACACGGGAAACGAGCGCCGGGAGGTCGACCTTGCCGAACCAGTTCTTCGCCTGGTCGTAGACCGAGGTGAAGACGACCAGCCGACCCGCCGGATACCAGCTGTTGATCGCCTGTTTGGTCGGTACCCAATGTGCGTGCGTCAGCGGATAATTGGGGATCGCCACCGCCTGGGTCTGCGGATCGCGTCCGAAATCGCGCCGCTCCAGAGCCGCGGCGACCTCGGTCGCGCGCTGCTCGGTCGGGAAGATCATGGCCGCGTTGACCAGCTCGCTGCCCAGATTGTCCGGGTCGTCGCGGCCGTAGGACACGAAGCCGCCGATCAGGTCCGGGGCATCTTCGGCGAAGTTGCTCAGGTCGGTGAAATCCTTCATCACCGACGTCTTCGGATCGAGGAAGACCAGGGTGTCGAGTTTGCCGGTGTGAGTGAAGGCCGGGTCGATATCCATCGGCAGCGGCATCGTGCTGCCGAGTCGTTCCGCCTCGTAGAACGCGGCCTGACCGGGATTGGTGGGTTTGCCCATATCGCGCGGCGTGGCGTCGTACGGCCCCACGTCCAGGCCGCTGAGATCGACCGTCGGCTCGGCGGCCGGTGCGGGAGTCGGATCGGAGCCGCATCCCGTCGCGGCCAGCGCCAGCGCGGCCACGGCAGCGGCCAGCACGCGCACGGAATTTCGCATAGTCCCCTCCCACAGGCTCCACGCCGGCGAACACAGGTGCCCGTTCGGCCGACGCTGCGAAGAAGATAGCACCCGTCTCCGACGGGATGCCCTCACCGGCGGCGGCTCCCGCCCTGTGGGCGTCGGTCCGAGCCGGGTGTCACGCCCCCGAGCGCAGGTCGCCGACGAACTTTTCGCACACCGCGGCGATAGGCTGCCAGTCGCCGGTGGGGTATTGGCAGCCGACGCTGACCTGAAGACCGGAATCCACCAGAACCTGCCAGCGCACCGTGGTGCCGTCACCGGGAGTTTCCTCATACGACAGCCCCGGGCGCCCACCGAAGATCACATTGCGCTGCAGCGGCCCGACGGTGCCGGCCGGGCGCTTGGCGATCTGGGTTTCGAGCGTGGCGGCGACGTCCTCGACGCCGGAACCCGGGGCAAGGTCCTTCTGAACCAGCGAAATGCGTTCGCGCGCACCGTCGTTCGGGGAAATATCGACCCGGGCGCCCGAGCGATTGGTGATATGCCAGCCCGCCGGGATCACCGCGCCGACCCGCCCGAAGGTTTCGGCAGGTGGTGCGGGCGCAGCAGTCGGCGACGCGACGGCGGAGGGGCGCGCCGCGGTGGGCTGGGCCGTCGGCGACTCGTCGCCGGAGCGGGTCAGCACGACGGCGGCCACCACCGCCGCGACGACCACCGCGACCACAGCGGCGCCGATGAGCAGCGGAGTGCGGCGCTTCGGTGGCGGCGCGGTCGCGGCCGCATGCTCGTGCAGGGAGCCGACCCAGGGAGTCTGCGGGGCGAACTGCGCGGGTTCGGCTGCGGCGGGCATCGCGGGCCCGCCCCGGACCAGGTCCACACCGGACATCGCGCGCAGGTCGACACCGAAACCGTAGCGCCGGGACAGTTCCGCGCGCATCGCGTCGAGCAGCGTGGGGTCGGCAGCCCCGACGACCACGAGATAGCTGGGTTTCCGCCCGCCCAGCAGCCGATCGACGACGTCGACGACGGCCTCCACACCGCGCCCCTCGGCCAGGTCCGCGGAGCCGATCGTCGGCTCGTATTCGCAGGCCTCGATCCAGGTCTCGGTACCCGAACGGCCGGTCAGGGTGACGGTCGTGGTGAGCGAATTCAATTCCACCACCGCGATGCGCTGCTGCTGCGAGGTGCTCGCGGACAGTCCGGCCACCCGCAAGGCCAGCGGTTCGACGCTGATCTCGCCGACCAGACGGCGGGCGCCGGCCTCGAGCGCGGCGCGGCGGCGCGTGCCCCACTCCGACGGGCTCACCACGGTGAGCCGTTCACACGCGGTGGGCAGTCGCAGATTCGTCAGCACGGCGCCGAAGATCGCGGCGAAGGCGTCGGCGACGGTCGGCAGCATCGGGACGAACGCGATGCGGTCGGCCGCGGCCAGACGTACCACCGATACCGCGGGGGAGGGCGGCTGAAGTGGTTCTCCCACAACGAGACTCGTGCCGTCGCTGGCGGGGACCACCGAGGGAGCGCCGTCCCAATGGGTGGATTCGCTGCGCGCCCACAATCGGCTGTCGGTCAATATCAGATCGACCGTGGACATCAGCTCCCCCTTCCAGGCCGGTTCTCGCGGCATAGTACTCCAGCACGGTGACGCGCCCGCGCCGCCCGGGGCCGGTCAGAAGCTGTTGGCCAGCAACGCATACGCCGCATCGACCCGCTGATCGATATCCTCGCGGCTGTTGGCGTTGACGACCTCCACGTATCGACGGTAGGGCACATAACAGCGGAATCTGCTGTCCTTCTGCGGATCTCCCGAACTGTTGAGTGTCAGGCATTTGGCCCCGGGCACCGTCTTGGGCGCGTCGGCCGGCTCGTACTGCTCACCCGAACTGGAGATCAGGCCCTTGATCATGCGCGCCCCGGCATCGGCGTCGCGGACGCGCAACACCGAGCTGTTGTCGGCGACGGCGATGGCATCCATACCGGTGTCGTCGACGAGCCGCTGACGTGTGGTCTCGTCGGAGGAGATATGGACGAATGCCGGTGCCGCGTAGACGGCGAAGCGATCGACATCGGGCGTACGGTTCGAGCGGTCCCGCACCACGGCGCGCGCGAGGAGGCCGTCCGGGTCCACCGGCAGTGCGTCGAGGCCGCCGGCCGCGGTCGCCTGGAAATGATCGAGTGCCGGTACCTCGGCGTCGAGGGTCTTCTGAACCCAGGCCAGCAGATCGGCTTCCTCGGACCGGGGCCGCTCGATGAACAGCGAGATCACGAACTGCTTGTAGGCCATGAAGGTGCCGATGGTCGCGATCCCCGGACGGTAGTGGATATAGGCGTCCGAGTATTTCGGCAGTGCGAGTTTGCGATTGAGGTCGGGCGCGACACCGAAGTCGACGTCCTCGAGTTCGCGCGCGGCCTGCCGGGCCGCGGACTCGTCCGGGAAGCGCAACACCAGATCGGTGACCGAGGTCGCCGCGGCGGCGCTGTCCAGCGAACCGGGTTTGTCGGAACCCGCCGCGACATAGGCGACGACCATCTTGTTGCGGTCGAGCACCGGTTTGGAGACCGCGGCCAGCAGGCGGCGGGTGGCATCGGTGCTGTCGACGACGACGCGTCCGCCGGCGCCGATCGTCAGCGACGGGTCGATACGGACGGCCGGAACCACGGCCTGCGACATCCGCATCCCCTCCGCGAGCGCACCCTTGCTGCCCGCGGTGGCGTCGTAGCTGTGGCGGTCGACCGGATACGGGCCGACGTCGAGCGTGCGGACATCGATCTCGGCCGCGGTCGGGGTTCCCTGCACACCGCAACCGGTCAGCACGGCCAACAGTGCCGCGCACGTGAAAACCAGAGATCTGCGAATCGTTCGGTCCATGGACCGCCCCCCCTTCTCCCGGTGCTCTCACCCGGTTCTCCGCCATCGAAATTACCGGACCGGACCCGGCAGCGGGGACCCATGGACAACGATTGCCTTAACCTTGTCCCTGTGGTGACCGCTGCGCTGATATCGCTCGGAGGCCGATTCCGTTGATGGATTGGCAGGTCGAGGTCGTCGCCGGTAACCATGTCCTCGTGCGCGTCGCGGGGGCCGTCGTGGTCGTCGCGCATCGTGGTCGCGGCCGGGTTCACCCCGACGCACCGGCGATGCGGGCCGCGGAGGCGTTGGCGCAGTTGGTGTCCGAGGCCTCCGAGCACGCCCCGCAGGGACCCGGCCGGATCATCGCGCGCGAGGCCACCCGCTGGCTGATACAGGAGGCCGAACAGGTCGACGGCAGCCCGGTCGACCTGGGTATTCTCTCGCGCTCGGATACCGGTGGGGTGGCGATCTTCCTGCACGGGGCGGTCACCGTGGTCCTCGCGGGCGCCCGGGGGGTCGAGTACTACCGCGGCGTGGATGCCGCCTTCACCGTCGACCGCTTCACCGAACCACCGGCCCGCGCCGCGGCGCTGTTCATCGACGACGAGCGCGGCCGGATTCCGGAACTGCCCGAACGCGGTATCGGCTCGCTGGTGGAAGGCGTGGCGGCCGCCGCGGGGGCGGTGGTGTGGTTCGACGGGGAGCGGACGCGCGCGCGTGATCGTGCCGCCCGGCCGGCCCCGGGTGCGCATCATCGCGCCGAAGACGCTCCCACTTCACAATTGGACGCGCAGCGACCCGAACCCCACGTGCCCCCGCCGCCGACCCGGCCCGACCGGTCACCGGAAGTCGATGCGCGGCAAGGGACATCACGTCCCGAACCGGCGGAGGATCCTCGTCTGGCCGAAACCCGGTTGCGTGGAACCAATCCCGCTCCCGGCCCCGATCCGGAACTGGAACGCCGGATGGAGGCGACCGCCCGCGCGACCTCGCTGACGGTGCGGGTGATGGGATTCAAATGCGCCCGGGCCCATCCGAGCGATCCACGCTCGGCGTTCTGCACGGTCTGCGGGATGCCGGTCGACCAGACCCAGCAACCGGCCGAGGTCGTCCGGCCGCCGCTGGGCATGCTCGTTCTCGACGACGGGATGACCTATCTGCTCGCGGCCGACGCGGTGATCGGACGGGACCCGGAGAACTCGGAGGCCGCCCAGCGCGGACTGGTGCCGGTCAAGATCGAGGACTCCTCCGGCGGAATGTCGCGGGCCCACGCCGAGATCCGGCTGATGAACTGGGATATCACCGTCGTGGACCGCGGCTCCACCAACGGCACCCGGGCCCGGCCGGCCGGATATCGCGATTGGATTCGGCTGCCACCGAATCAGCCGATGGTGCTGGCCCAGGGCTCGGAGATCCAGCTCGGCAACCGGGTACTGCGGTTGGAGCCGGCCGCGCCCCCGCCGTTCGGCTGAGATGACCGAGCCGTTCAGGAGTAGCGCGCCTCGCAGATCTCCTGTGTGCCCAGCACGCCTGCCCGGAACGCGTCGACCCGGGAGAAGCCGCTCGGCACGGTCTTGCCTTCTACGTCGCTGGCCGCCAGCCCGTCGCTGAGCAGACCCGACACCGCCTTGTCGAGATCGCCCGGAGACAGCGCGATATCGCCCTGTCCGGCATCGCGATGCGGATCGGCGAGCCTCGCGGTGATCACACCCGACAGACAGGCCGCGCGCAGGCCGGTCTTCGCTCCGGTCAATTGCTGATGCGCGTTGCGCTGCACCGCGAGCGCGTAGCGCGAGACGAATACGACGTAGGCGTTGTAGTCACCGCCGACGCGGGTCGGAAATCCGTCCTGCTCATCGGTATTCGCGGCACCGCGCTGCGCGAGGGCGGGGATGTCGGTGCCGATGGTATTGGTCGCGGGGCAGTAGGTGACGGGCACGGTGTCGGCGCCGTTGCTGCAGTGCATGAGGGCGCCGTGATAGTCGTAGGCCGGTTCGGACGGGATCGGCATGATCGCCGCCATCGCCTTGCTCAACTCCTTGAGACTGTCCTTGGTGATGGCCAATTCGCCGCGGTTGACGTCGTCGCCGAAGGACTGCGGCAGATTCTTGCGGCGGCGATCGATGTCCTTCATATCGATCGCCTTGCAGCCCTTGGGTCCGTCGGTGAAACCGATCTGCACCGCGGTCACCCGCTCGAAGGCCGAGCCGTGCACCGATTCCGGATCCTCGGGGTTGGCGTCCCGGATGGCGACCGTCGCGGCCAGCACGTTGTTGAGGCCGTCGGAGGTGTTGATCGTGAAGTGCGCGGCCTTGTCCTCGGCGACGTGACGCATGAACGCCCCGGCGAAACAGTCGGCCTGCTGCTCCTTCACGATGACCGGATCCTTGGCGGTGACGATGCGCGACATCGTCTGGATGGCGTGGCCGTATTCGTGCGCGAGCACCATCACCACGGCCATCTTCCCGAAGCTGTCCTGCATCATCGGCAGCAGAACCCCACGGTCCCAGCCGACGGAATTGTCCAGCCGGCAGTAGGCCGCGTTGACCAGGTGATAGGTCGTGTCCTTGCAGAACTGCGTCTCCTGTGAGCGCGGCGCCTTCGCACTCCAGGAATAGAATTTGGTGACGGGGGTGAAGTCGCCCTGGAATTCGTTGTGATACTCACCGCGCCAATAGCTTTGGATGTCGTCGATGGCATTGAGCGCCAACGTGTCCACCCCGCCCTTGTCGCCACCGGTGGCGGTCAGCGCGGAATCGGGGACGCCGGATCGGGGACCGCTGGGGCCGCTGGTGGTGGGGAGTCCGGCGACCTGGAACGGGTCGTCGTAGATGGATACCGCGTGCCCACCGGTCGTCATGGTGCAGCCGGCCAGTAGACCGACCGCCAGCACCAGTACGGCGAGGGTCGCCGTCACCGGGCGTTTCGCCATCTCCCCATCCCTCCCCGGGCCGGTAGTCACTGCGTCACCTGCGCCGCCCCCGGCGATCGGGGGCACGTTCGAGCCCCACCGATGTCACGGCCATCGCATATTATCCGGCTCATGTCATTACCGGGGGCGCAGAAGATCACCGTGCGCCATGAGGGAACCGATCGGATCTTCGAAAACACTCAGCAGGTGACCCTGGGCCGCGCGCCCGAGGTGACGGTGTTCGTCG
>NZ_BAFW01000031.1 GCF_000308535.1 Nocardia cerradoensis NBRC 101014
GGTCCCGGTGCGCACACCGGCGGCGGCCGCGCCGGCACGCGGGCCGCTGGGCCGGCCCGAACTTCCGCCGCCGCCCGGATCGCCCGAAGCGGAGCTGGAGCTTCCACCCGGCGCACCCGCCGATACCGTGCCCAAGACGCTGCTCAACGTGGTGGTGGACCGGTTGCGTGGTCACGGCCGCCCGGCGCACGAGGTGTGGCTGCCGCCGCTGGACGAATCGCCGTCGGTGGACATGCTGCTGCCCGATCCGGACTGGCGATCGCCGGTGAACCGGCACGGCCGGCTGTGGTGGCCGATCGGCGTGATCGACAAGCCGTACGAACAGCGCCGCGACGTGCTGATCGTGGATCTGTCCGCGGGACAGGGCAACCTGGCCGTGGTCGGCGGTCCGCAGTCGGGTAAGTCGACCACCCTGCGGTCGATCATCATGGCGGCCGCGGCCACCCACACGCCGGAGCAGGTGCAGTTCTACTGCCTGGATTTCGGTGGCGGCACGCTGGCGGGTCTGGCCGACATCCCGCACGTCGGCTCGGTCGCCGGGCGTATGGACATCGACCGGGTGCGCCGCACGGTCGCCGAGATGGTGACCCTGCTGCATCAGCGCGAGGAACGGTTCCGCGAACTGGGCATCGAATCGATCCACGAGTTCCGCCGCCGCAAAGCCGAACTGGCGCAGCGGAGTCCGGCCGAGCGGGCGGCGGACCCGCTGTCGCAGGACCTGTTCGGCGACGTCTTCCTGGTGGTCGACGGCTGGGCGACCATCCGCGCCGAATTCGACGTGCTGGAACCGGCCTTCAACGCGCTGGCCGCACAGGGCCTGTCCTACGGCATCCACCTGATGATCGGCGCCACCCGCTGGGGCGAGATCCGGCCGGCGGTCAAGGATCTCGTCGGCACCCGGCTGGAACTGCGCCTCGGTGACCCGAGCGACTCCGAAATGGATCGGCGCACGGCCGTTCTGGTGCCGGTCGGTCGTCCCGGCCGCGGTCTGACCCCGGAGAAGCTGCACATGCTGATCGCCCTGCCGCGGCTGGACTCCGATTCCGATCCGGCGACTCTCTCCGACGGTATCGCGCTGGCGCGCAGTCAGTTCGCCGAGCTCTACGGCGACCGCCGCGCACCCGCGGTCCGGATGCTGCCGCTGCGGGTGCCCCGCGAACAGGTGCTCGCCGAGGCGGCGCAACGTGGCATCGAATGCAGCGCCACACGGGTGGTGGTCGGTCTGGGTGAGAACGAATTGGCGCCGCTGGTCATGGATTTCGACGCGCAGCCGCATCTGATGGCCTTCGCCGACGTGGAGTGCGGCAAGACCACGCTGCTGCGCAACATCGTGCTCGGCATCACCGAGAATTCGACGGCCGAACAGGCGCGCGTCATCCTGATCGACTACCGGCGCACCATGCTCGGTGTCCTGGAGGGCCAGCAGCTCGCCGGCTATTCCACCTCGGGGCAGACGTCGTTCGACATAATCAAGGAGGTCGCCGCCTATCTGCGGCAACGGATTCCGGGTTCGGACATCACGCCGCAGCAGTTGCGGGATCGCAGCTGGTGGACCGGGCCGGAGATCTACATCGTGGTCGACGACTACGACATGGTCGCCACCGGTGCGGGCAATCCGCTCGAACCGCTGCTGGAATTCATTCCGCAGGCCCGCGATATCGGTATGCACCTGATCGTGGCACGGCGCTCCGGGGGCGCCTCCCGGGCGCTGTACGACAAGGTACTGGGCATGATGAAGGACCTCTCGGTCGACGCGCTGCTCATGTCGGCGCCCAAGGACGAGGGCAAACTGCTCGGCGACGTGCGGTCGGCCAAGCTCGCACCCGGCCGGGGCACGCTCGTGTCCCGCGCCCGCGAGAACGAAATGGTGCAGGTGAGCTATCTGCCGCCGGTCTGAGTCAGGGCACCGGATCGCCCCGGTCCGCGTGCAGGTGGCGTCGCACGATCGGTTCCGGTAAGTCCCAGCTGTCGGCGCGGCGTTCGAACAGCGCCGCCGAAGGTCCGCTGACGGCCGGATTCGCGATGCGGGCCAGCCGGAATCCCGCCGAGCGGTAGTACCGGTGCAGCTCGCTGTTCCTGGTCCACGCGTCCAACCGCACCCAGTTGCGTTGCCGGACAAGGGCCAGACTCGCGGCGTGGGCGAGCAGTGCCCGGCCGACGCCGTATCCGGCGAAGCGCAGATCGACGATCATGTAGTGCACGATCACCGCGTCGGCGATCTCCCGCGGCGACCACAGCCCGGGATCCGCGCGATCGTTCACGGTGACGGTGCCCGCGAATTCGCCGCCGACCTCCGCGACCCAGGTCTCCCCGGCCGCCACCGATCGGCCGACCGCGCGGGCGAACCGTTCGATCGGTAGCCCTCGGCCCTGCCGGGTCCACTGGTCCGAGCCGCGTGCCGCAAGCCAGGCCGTGCGCTGGAGCCGTAGTCGGCAGATGTTGCCGAGGTCGGCCGAGCGGGCCTGGCGGATGCGGATACTCATGGTGATCCGGGTACCAGTGAGTTACCGAAGGAATGGGAGTTGCCCGGCGGATGCGGCGCCCCCAGGGTTTTGCGGATCAGGGCGGTGCCCTCGTCGTCGCCGAGTTCGTAGGCCAGCCGGTTGCGCGCGGCCAGCGACCGCTGGCGGGTGACCCGCATGATGCGAGTGCTGCTGGCGCCGATGCGCAGATGATCGAGCAGCATCGTGCCGGCTCCGACGCCCAGGACGGCCGCCTCGTCGGCACTGGCCGGGCGGGCCACGACCGTATCCCGGTGGGCGGTTTCGGGATAGCCGCGCGCGGCCAGCCGCCGCGTGGTGCCCTCCGGAATGTCGTGCGGAGAATCGATTCCGGTGAGTTCGGCGAGGTCGCGCGGGTAGTAGCTGACCTCCCACGACCACGGTTCGTTATCGAGGTACTGCACGACGGTGCGTGAGACGACCCAGGAGTCCTTCGGTACGCCGAGCCAGTGCGCGACTTCCGTACCGGCCGGTTCCATCCGGGCGCTGAACTGCTTGGCCGGTTCACGCCCGGCGGCGCGCGCGATCTCGGAGAAGATGTCGTGTGCCGACGTGGGACGGTCGCGTCGAATATGGTTGGTCACCACGGATTCCAGGACCTCCTGGCTGCGCACGATCGTGCCCCGGGAAGTCGCTGTGAACAGCAGGTTTTCGGCGACTAGCACCTGAATCGCGTTGCGCGCGGTGGTGATCGAGACATGCATCTGGTCGGCCAGCTCGTTGTGGCTGGGCAGGCGATCACCAGGTTTGTACGTGCCGTCGCGGATCGCGTCCCGTAGGACGTCGGCTATTCGCTGGTACCTCGGACCGGCGGCCATCTCGCTCCTCGGTTGTACCTTCAACGACCGGAAGTCTACTCTGCTGGTTGACGGGGCAGTGTGACCCTTGACACACACATTCAGAGGTTTATTGTAATGAACGTCCTGACCATTGGTTGTACGGCGACGACGGCGAGGCAACGTGGCTGGTTTGGAGACGTCCCCGATGGTGGTCGTGGCATGGCCCGACACACCACATACACCGACGGCCGTCGATTTCCTGACGACCGAAGTTCTGCCGAGTTCGGATCTGTTGTTGCGCGCGTGCCGGGGGCACCGCGTGATCGGCGGCCCGATCCTGTGGTTCGCGCGCGACCTGGCGGTGCTGTTCGAACGCCAGCTCGGCCGCGGCGGTTCCGCACCGGATCCAGACTCCGCGCTGATGATCGAAATCGGCAGACGGCGAATGGAATTGGTGATGGCGATCGACGACTGGATCGTCCGCGCCGTCCCGCGGCAGAGCTCCGGCGCCACCCTGCACACCGAGACGATCGGCGCCGTCATCGACCGGCTGGCCGAGGCGTCGGTGCGCGCGCACCACGCGTTGATGACCCTCGACGCGAACGACGAAGTGCTGCACGGTGCCTGGCATCACCTGGCCGAATTGGCCGACGGCTACGACGATCTGGTGCGTGACGTCCTCGCCGGTCGGCGTCGCCTGCCGACCTGGTGAGTCAGGCTAGTAGGTCAGCGATCGGCACGAGCCCGCCATCCGCGGTGCGCGGCTGTGCCGCGACCGATCCGCCGGCAGCGGCGCCGGATTCAGCCGGGTCACCCGCCGCGGTCGAGAGCCACCGGCCAGTTCGGTGAAGCGAATCGTGTTCCAGCCGAACGGCATCAGGTGGACCAGTTCACCGCGTTCCTCCAAGCGCTCGGTGAGCTCGGATACGACGTCGAGGACATCCGCCAGGCCGGTGAGTACGTCCTCGTATGCCCCGCGGCGGTCGCTTCGCGCCCACGGCGCCACACCTTCGACCACGAGGTAGCCGGCGTCGTCGTGTGCCGCAATGGTTTTCACGACCTCGACTGCCGCCGGAAGTATCGCGGTATCACCGGGCTCGACCGCGATCTGCAGGACGAGGCAGTCCACGAACAACTTCCGAGCGCGCACCGCCGCCGGATCCAGCGCGACCGCGCACGGCCCCGCCGCGGTGACCTCGTATTCGAAGAGATGACACACACTGCTCACGATGCGCATCGTGCACCTCTGTTCGCCCACATCGTCATACGGCAACACTAAGCGGCGGATGCGCGCAATATCAGTGTCGTATCCGACGCGTTCAGTACTGTTTGCGACATGGATGTGGCGGTATTCGTCGTGGACGGTGTCGGAGACCTCGGTCTCGCCGCCGTGCTGGAGGTCTTCAACACGGCGAACTCGCTCGTCGACGATCCGGAACTGGAGCCCGAACCGTGGCGAGTGCACACCGTCGCGCTCGGCGGCAGCGTCCGCTCCGGCCACGGCCATCTGATCCCGACCACGCCGCTGGCCGAGGTGCCCGGCGACATCGGCCCGATCATCGTGCCCGCCGTGCTCGCGATGGATGCGGACGCGGTGGTCGACCTCATCGCGGCGCCCGCCAACCAGCCGGTGCTGGAGCGCATTTCGCAGGCACACCTCGCGGGGACACCGTTGGCCGCCGCGTGCACCGGAACCTTCTTCCTCGCCGAGGCCGGAGTGCTCGACGGGCTGCCCGCGACGACGAGCTGGTGGCTCGGCCCGGCCTTCCGCCGCCGCTATCCGAACGTCGACCTGGACGAGGGACGCATCCTGTGCCGCTCCGGTCACATCGCGACGGCCGCGGCCGCCCTGGCCCACCTCGACCTCGCGTTGGCCACGGTGGCCGGTCGCAGTCCCGCCCAAGCCGAACGCGCGGCCCGGATGCTGTTGGCCGGCAGCGGAGGCGCGCAGCGGGACTACATCGTTCCCCAGGTGATCGCGCGCGGAAATTCACTGGTCGCGGCCTTCGAACGCTGGGTGCGCGGACATATCGCCGAGCAGTTCCTGATCACCGACGCCGCCCGCGAACTCGGTGTCACCGTGCGCAGTCTGCAACGTGCGACCCAGGCCGAAATCGGGATGTCACCGAGGGATTTCGTGAACGAAATCCGCCTCGAGCGCGCCACCCGGCTGCTGCGCACCACGAATGCCACCGTGGAGACGGTCGCCGCGCGGGTCGGCTATCTCAATGCCGGCACCCTGCGCGGACTGTTCCGCCGTCGCCGCGGCCGCAGCATCGCCGAAGTCCGGGCGACCCCGATGGCCTGGCAGGACCGCAGTGCTCAGTAACCGCAGTGCTCAGTAACCGCCGAACCGCCGATGGTCGGTGGCGAAATCGTCGGCCACCGTCGCCGCCAGTTCCACCAGCGCACGCTTGGTGTTCTTGTGCAGCCGGGCCAGGTCGATCTCGGCGCCCTCGGCCAGATGCGGGTCGTAGGGGATGACGTGCACGGCGCGGCACCGGGCCAGGAAGTATTCGCGCAGATGCTGAATCGCCACATTCGGTGACCCCTCGCGCGGCAGATTGATCACCACGACGGCATTGCGCACCAGATGATCGTGTCCGTGCAGCGAGAGCCAGTCCAGCGTCGCCGCCGCGCTGCGGGCGCCGTCGATCGCCGACGACGAGATCAGCACCAGCGAATGCGCCAGATCCAGCACACCCGCCATCGCCGAATGCATCAGTCCGGTACCGCAATCGGTGAGGATGATGTTGTAGAACCGCTGCAGCACGCGCAGCACCTGGCGGTATTCGTCCTCGCTGAACGATTCCGACGCCGCCGGATCACGTTCGCTGGCCAGCACTTCCAGCCGGCTGGTGGCCTGCGAGGTGTGCCGGCGCACGTCGCCGTAACTGCGAATCTGCTGATCCAGCAACAGGTCCCGCACCGTGGAGCGGGTCTGCAGCGGCACCCGCTGCGACAGGGTGCCGAAGTCCGGGTTGGCGTCGACGGCGATCACGCGGTCACCGCGGATGGAGGCGAAGATCGAGCCGATGCCCATCGTGGTGGTGGTCTTGCCGACACCGCCCTTCAGCGACAGGGTGGCGATCCGATAGTCGCCGCGCACCGGCTGCCGGATGCGCGCCACCAGTTCCTGCAGGCGCAGCTCCTCCGCGGACATACCCGGATTGATGGCGCCACCCGACATGTGGTGCACCGCGCGCCGCCAGCCCGAACCGGGAGCCTTCTTCGCCCGGCGCATCGGGACATCCTCGAGTGAGGGCGTCACGCCGTTCGGTGGGTACTGCTGCGGCGGCTGACCCTGCTGGTACTGCTGATACTGCGCCTGTGGATGGGGGGCCTGCTGCTGGGCCTGCGGGGTGGGGGCGTGCTGATACTGCTCGGGCGAAGGGGCCTGCTGCCCCGGCATATACGGATTCGGCTGGGCGTACTGCTGCGGCTGGGAATACTGATCCGTCTGTCGTGCGGCCCACTGCTGTTCGGGACCGGTCGCCGGGCCCGGCACCTGCGGCGGAGGTTGCGGCGCGCTGTGCCACTGGGCGTCCGGGGCCGGTTGTGAAATGCGCGGCTGCGACACGCCTTGGGGGCCGGCGACCATCGTCGATTCGGCATTCGGCACCTGCGGCATCGGGCCGGAATGTGCTGTGTGCGTACCGAACTCCGGAGCGGGAGGCGGCGGGTACTGCGATGCCTGTGGCACCGCGCCGTATTGCGGACTCCCAGCGTCGGGCGTCTGCGGCCGCCCTTCGGACTGCGCCGGTGCCGCGCCGGTGCCGTTCCACGCGGCGGTACCCGTATCCGGCCCGGGCCGCACGGAATGTTCCTGAGCCGCCACCGGCTCGGAGGCGACCCGATGCCGCCCGCTCCACTGCGGACCTGCCGAATCGGCGGTGCCGGTATTGCCGGAGCTGTAGAACCCGACACCCCCGACCACCGACGACGCCCCCGAATCACTCTCCGGCGCACGGGTTCCCACCGTCGGCTGGGGAGGCCGGGGACCGGAAGTCGAATCGCTACCGGCCGCGAAGGCATCCCACGTGCCGCCACTGTGCCCCGTACCGTCGGCTGCGACGGGGAGATCAGGAGTATTCGATGCGGTCTCGCCGGGCGCACCCGAATCCCCGGTCGGTCGATGTGCGACCGACACCTCGGCAGCGTCGTGGCGCCGGGGTGCGGAATCGCCCGGCGCGGGCGAGTGCTCCGTGGCACCGCCGAGCCAGGCGGGCGCCTCCTCCGCGACGCCGGACGTCCCAGCGTGCACGTTCTCGGCTGGACCACTCGCGTTCGGGGTCGGCCCGACCGGGCTGCTCGCCGATCCGTGGGCCGGAACGTCCGTCGGCGCCGGGGGAGTGGTACCGACGGGCATATCGACCGAGGCGGGGCGGGTGTCCGCCGACTGCTGCGGCAGCCCCGGCGCGTCTGCGATCGGGGACGCGGTGTAGTTCGTCGCGGACGAAACCTGTTGTGCGCCGACCCTGTTCGCGTCCGACGACGCGCTCTCGTATCCCTCCGGCACGCCCAGGCGCGGCGGCGGTCCGGAACGGGGCGGGGGAGCCGGATCCGGCCATTCGGGCAGCGGCGGCGGAGTGGGGGCCTGCTGCTGGGGCGGTGGCGGCAGGTCGGGCCGCCGCGTCACCCGCACGGTCATCTCCGCATCCGCGCCGTCGGCGGCCGGGACAGGAGTGCTCGACAGGTGGTGCGGTGCGGGCGGAATCGGCGGCCGGGCCGGAGTCTGTGGCGGTGCCGCCGGAATCTCGCCGGACAGCGGCTCGCCGTCGACCGGGCCGGACGCCTGCTCCGGACGAGGGGTGGGAGCCTGCGGTACCGGAGCGGGATTCGGCTGTGCGGTCGCGGGCGGGCGGCCGAAGTCGTGACGCGACGGCGCCGCGGGGGTGGACGACGAATCCGCGGTCGGCGGCTGCGCGGGGAGGTGCGGCGTTTCCCGGAGCGGAGCGGGCGGCGTCGACGGCGGCGAATTCCACGGCCCCGGCGGCTGCGTCGGGGGCTGTTGCGGTTGCGGCTGCATCGGTAGTTGCGGTTGCGCGAACTGATTCTGTTGCTGCGCACGGAAGTCGGCCGGGATCACCCCCTGGACGCCGTCCGGACGGTAGCCCTCAGGAGTCTGCTGCTGCCACGGCAAGGACTCGGAGCCCTGAGAACCGTTGCCGCGCAACGATTCCGGCCCCGGCAGTGCATCTCCCTGCGGCCGGGCGGTGTCGGGCGGCCCCCACGAGGGCGACCCCTCACCGGCGGCCGGCTCGGCGTCGGTCTTGTCCTTGCGGCGGGATTTCCGCCACTTCCGGTCGGACTCCTTCTTGTCGGAGTCCGCCCGGTCGTCGGATTTGCGGGAGAACAACCGCCGTGGACCGCTGTCCTCCGGGATGTACTCCTCGTGCGGAAGGTTCTCGACCGGCGCTTCGTACCCCGTTTGCGTGACGTCGCTCTCCGACAGCCACGGGGGCAGCATCGGCAGATCGTTGTTGTTGCGACTCACGGCAGTACCTCACCGCGGTTCGTGCTCGGGGCCTCGCCGAGGATCGTGCCGATCGGGTTCGAGGGCGCTGCGTCCGTAATTCGCTCGCTGCGCACGCTCACGGGTGTCCCCCTGGGATCTGCTGGACCGATTTCCTGGACAGCCGGTAGTTTACGCGAGGGCTATCGGCCGTGACGGGCGTCCTACCCACAGCCGACGAGCCGGTCGGACGCCGCGCCGCGCCGCCTCCCGGCGGGTTCGGTTGCCCCTTATTTGCGAGGTCGGGAGCGTATCGAAATGGCAATCACCGCGGGCGATGATCCCCGCGCGGCCCGGTTGGACGAACTTCCCGTCCGGCCGGTTCATCGCAAGCTCGTCGCGCTGGTCGGCCTGGGCCTGTTCTTCGATCTCTACGAACTGTTCCTCGCCGGCACCATCACCGGTGTGCTGAAGCAGCAGCTCGCGCTGTCGACCTATCAGCTGAGCGGCATCCTCGCCTCGGCCTTCGTCGGCCAATTCCTCGGCGCGCTGGTGATCGGCCGGCTCTCCGACCTCTTCGGCCGCCGCCGGATGTTCATGATCAATATCGGGGTGTACGCCGGATTCACCCTGCTCGGCGCGTTCAGCCCCAACGTCTGGTTCCTGATGGCGACCCGCGTGCTCGCCGGACTCGGCATCGGCGCGGAGATGACCGTCTCCGACACCTATCTGTCGGAGGTGATGCCGCCGCAGGTCCGCGGCCGGATGATCGCCATCGCCTACACAATCGGCTTCTGCGCGGTGCCGACCGTCGGATTTCTGGCTCGGTGGCTGGTTCCGCTGCAACCGTTCGGCACCGACGGCTGGCGCTGGCTGTTCATCTTCGGCGGCTTCGGCGCCGCGCTGGTGTTCGTCGCCCGCCGGCACATGCCCGAATCGCCGCACTGGCGGGCCCAGCACGACAAGGCCGCGACCACCAGCTCGAAGGTGGCGTTCACCGACATCCTGCGCGGCGCCAACCGTGGGCGCACTCTGCTGTTCTCCGCGGTGATGATCCTGCAGGTCTTCGGCTACTACGGTTTCGGCACGCTGGCGGTGCTGGTGTTACAGCACAAGGGGTTCACGGTGGTGAACTCCCTCGGCTATCTGACCGTCACCTACCTCGGCTATCCGCTGGGTTCGCTGTTGTCGATTCCGCTGATCGAACGCGTCGAGCGCAAATATCTGGTGATGGCGTCGGCCGCGCTGATGGCGCTGTTCGGCCTGATCTTCGGATTCGCGACGAGCGTGCCGCTGATCCTGCTGTCGGGCGGCCTGTTCACCCTGGCCAGCAACGTCTTCTCCAATGCCCTGCACACGTATCTGCCGGAGTCGTTTCCCACCACCGTGCGCGGCACCGCCTCGGGTACGGCCTATTCTCTGTCGAAACTGAGCACCGCCGTCCAGCCGTTCCTGCTGCTTCCGCTGCTGGACAGCCATGGTCCGGGGACGGTGTTCACGGTCATCACGATCGCGCTGGTGCTGATGCTGGGCTTGATCGCGGCGTGGGGCCCGCTCACCGGGCGCGGCCCGCTCGCCGACCACTAGTGGAAGCGGCGAGAACGGTGCGCCGGACCGCCGCGGACGGCGCGAGGGGACCGCATTTGGCCGGATCGTGGGCGCACGGGTAAGCTTGGTCGGCGGTGCACCTGCCCGACGTCTGTGTTCATGCGAATGCGTGTAGTTCTCGTGACTGCATGTCCGCATGTGACTACGAAGAGTATGGCACCGGGTCGACTGGAGTGCACCGGTAACTGCAGTGACAAGCTAGCCGAAGAGTTGAGACCACACCGGGTTTCAGCGTAAGCGGGATCGCGGAGGATATGGCGAAGAAAGACGGGGCCATCGAGGTCGAGGGTCGAGTTATCGAGCCACTGCCGAATGCGATGTTCCGCATCGAGCTGGAGAACGGTCACAAGGTTCTCGCGCACATCAGCGGCAAGATGCGTCAGCACTACATCCGCATCCTGCCCGAGGACCGCGTGGTCGTGGAGCTTTCTCCTTACGACCTGTCCCGCGGTCGCATCGTCTACCGCTACAAGTGAGTTTTCCGGGGAGCGGTCCCCGGAGGGAGTTCGGGAGTTTCGGCTCCGGGGCTCTCGTGGCATTTCGGGGCTCTGGCCTCGGGATCTGCGACAAAAGACTTCCCCAGTCATACGACTGGGGAACACCTGTGTTCACACCCGTGTGAACCACAACCAGATTGGACGGACGTGAAGGTTCAGCCGAGCGTCAAGAAGATCTGCGAGAAGTGCAAGGTGATCCGCCGTAACGGCCGGGTCATGGTGATCTGCGACAACCTGCGTCACAAGCAGCGTCAGGGCTGACCTGGGCTACACCCCGACGCAGGGGTTCACCAGCCAAGCACCGAACGCAGTTCGGATTGGCACAGAAAAGAAGACCTCCCAGCGCCAGTCGCCGTCGGCGAGCTCGCCGCCTCGGAAACGAGCGGAGAGCGGACGGACGACCTACCCCCGGAACGGAGGCCGGGGCCCCATTCGAGGGGACGGACAGGGAGCAGACCTCCGCAACAGTTAAGGAAGCTGCCACATGGCACGTCTGATGGGCGTCGATCTCCCGCGCGAGAAGCGCATGGAGATCGCGCTGACCTACATTTTCGGCATCGGTCGTACCCGCGCCAAGGAGATCCTGGACGCCACCGGCGTCAGCCCCGACCTGCGGTCGAAGGATCTCAGCGACGACGACGTCACCCGGTTGCGCGATTACATCGAGGCGTCGGAGTTCAAGGTCGAAGGTGACCTGCGCCGTGAGGTGCAGGCCGACATCCGCCGCAAGATCGAGATCGGCTGCTACCAGGGCATCCGCCACCGCCGCCACCTGCCGGTGCGCGGACAGCGGACCAAGACCAATGCGCGCACGCGCAAGGGTCCGAAGAAGACCGTCGCCGGCAAGAAGAAGTAGGGATAACCGATGCCTCCGAAGAGTCGGGCCTCCGGCCCCAAGAAGTCCCAGAAGGCGCGTCGCCGGGACAAGAAGAACGTCCCGCACGGCCACGCGCACATCAAGTCCACGTTCAACAACACGATCGTCTCGATCACCGACCCCGAGGGCAACGTGATCTCGTGGGCGTCGTCGGGCCACGTCGGCTTCAAGGGCTCGCGTAAGTCGACCCCGTTCGCCGCGCAGCTCGCCGCCGAGAACGCCGCGCGCAAGGCGCAGGAGAACGGCGTCAAGAAGGTCGACGTGTTCGTCAAGGGCCCGGGTTCGGGCCGTGAGACCGCGATCCGCTCGCTGCAGGCCGCCGGCCTCGAGGTGGGCACGATCTCCGACGTCACCCCGCAGCCGCACAACGGCTGCCGTCCGCCCAAGCGGCGTCGCGTCTAGCGGGAAAGGATTTAGCGAAAAATGGCTCGTTATACAGGCCCCATCACCCGCAAGTCGCGTCGTCTGCGTGTCGACCTCGTCGGAGGCGACCAGGCGTTCGAGCGTCGTCCCTACCCGCCCGGCCAGCACGGCCGCGCGCGGATCAAGGAGAGCGAGTACCTGCTCCAGCTGCAGGAGAAGCAGAAGGCCCGCTTCACCTACGGCGTCATGGAGAAGCAGTTCCGCCGCTACTACGAAGAGGCGAACCGTCGCAAGGGTAAGACCGGCGACAACATGCTGCAGCTGCTCGAGTCGCGTCTGGACAACGTCGTGTACCGCGCCGGTCTGGCGCGCACCCGCCGCCAGGCCCGCCAGCTGGTCTCGCACGGCCACTTCCTGGTGAACAACCGCAAGGTCGACGTCCCCAGCTTCCAGGTCTCCCAGTACGACATCATCGATGTCAAGGAGAAGTCGCTGCCGACGCTGCCGTTCCAGGTCGCCCGTGAGACCCAGGGCGACCGCCCGATCCCGGGCTGGCTGCAGGTTGTTCCGAACCGGCTGCGGATCCTGGTCCACCAGCTTCCGGAACGCGCGCAGATCGATGTGCCGCTGAACGAACAGCTCATCGTCGAGTACTACTCGAAGTAAGCCGTTCGTGCTGCTGGTGGATGAGCACTTTATCCGATGTGCTCATCCACACCCCAGTTCGTGGGCGTCAAATAGCGGGCGCCCCTGAAGGAGGAGATCCTCATGCTGATTTCACAGCGACCCACACTGGCCGAAGAGGTATTGGCCGAGAACCGCTCGAAGTTCACCATCGAACCCCTCGAGCCGGGCTTCGGTTACACCCTCGGCAATTCGCTGCGCCGTACCCTGCTGTCCTCGATTCCGGGGGCCGCGGTGACCAGCATCCGCATCGACGGCGTGCTGCACGAGTTCACCACCGTCCCGGGTGTGAAGGAAGATGTCACCGACATCATCCTGAACCTCAAGGGCCTGGTCGTGTCGTCCGAAGAGGACGAGCCGGTCACGATGTACGTGCGCAAGCAGGGCCCGGGCACCGTCACCGCCGGTGACATCGTTCCCCCGGCCGGTGTGACCGTGCACAACCCGGACATGCACATCGCCACCCTGAACGACAAGGGCAAGCTGGAGATCGAGCTCGTCGTCGAGCGCGGTCGCGGTTACGTCCCGGCCGTGCAGAACAAGGCCTCGGGTGCGGAAATCGGCCGGATCCCGGTGGATTCGATCTACTCGCCGGTGCTGAAGGTGACCTACAAGGTCGAGGCCACCCGTGTCGAGCAGCGCACCGACTTCGACCGGCTCATCCTGGACGTCGAGACCAAGAACTCGATCTCCCCGCGGGATGCGCTGGCGTCGGCCGGTAAGACCCTGGTCGAGCTGTTCGGCCTGGCGCGCGAGCTGAACGTGGAGGCCGAGGGTATCGAGATCGGGCCGAGCCCGGCCGAGGCGGACCACATCGCCTCGTTCGCGCTGCCGATCGAGGACCTGGACCTCACCGTGCGTTCGTACAACTGCCTCAAGCGCGAGGGTGTGCACACCGTCGGCGAGCTGGTTGCGCGGACCGAATCGGATCTGCTGGACATCCGCAACTTCGGCCAGAAGTCCATCGACGAGGTCAAGGTCAAGCTGCATTCGCTCGGCCTGTCGTTGAAGGACAGCCCGGCCTCCTTCGATCCGTCGAGCGTCGTCGGTTACGACGCCGCCACCGGAACCTGGAGTGACAGCGGCTCCTTCGGCGATGCAGACAACGGCGAGCAGGACTACGCCGAGACCGAACAGCTCTAGGCCTTCCGGGGTGGCAGCCCCGCTCGGCCTTTCCTAAGGAGAACAACCAATGCCCAAGCCCAAGAAGGGTGCTCGCTTCGGCGGGTCGGCGTCGCACCAGAAGGCGATCTTCGCCAATCTGGCCACGGCGCTCTTCGAGCACGGTCGGATCACGACCACCGAGGCCAAGGCCAAGGCGCTGCGCCCCTACGCCGAGAAGCTGGTCACCAAGGCCAAGGCCGGTACGCTGGCCGATCGCCGCGAGGTGCTCAAGGTCATCCGCAACAAGGATGTCCTGCACGAGCTCTTCGCGAACATCGGACCGTCGTTCGAGGGCCGCGAGGGTGGCTACACCCGCATCATCAAGACCGTGCCCCGCAAGGGTGACAACGCGCCGATGGCGATCATCGAGCTGGTCCGGGAGAAGACCGTGACCAACGAGGCCGATCGCGCTCGCCGGGTCGCCGCCCAGCAGGCCAAGACCGAGGTCGCCGAGGCCAAGGCCGACGAGGCTGCCGAGGCGAAGGCCGACGAGGCTGCTGAGGCGAAGGCCGACGAGGCCGCCGAGGCGGAGTCCACCGAGGCTCCCGCCGAGGACAAGGCGGAATGAGTTGGTCCCCGCCACGTGCGGGGACCTCTCGATCTGCGTCGGGAATTCACGAGTGAGCCCGCCGTCCCCTCCGGGTCGGCGGGCTTCGCTCATGTTAACCAGGAAATGGCTGTGACCATGCAGGATCCGGCGGCAACCTCGGTTGCGGTTCGAGTACGGCTCGATATCGCCTACGACGGTACCGATTTCACCGGCTGGGCCCGCCAGCCCGGCCTGCGGACCGTGCAGAGTGTGCTCGAGGAATCGCTGAGCAAGGTCCTGCGCGAACCGATTCAGCTGACGGTGGCCGGCCGGACCGACGCCGGTGTCCACGCCGAAGGACAGGTCGCGCATTTCGACACGACCGCGCTGCCCGACTACGACAAGCTGCTGCACCGGCTGGCGCGCTTCCTGCCGAAGGATGTGCGGGTCACCGGGATTCGCCCGGCACCACCGCAATTCGACGCCCGCTTCTCCGCGATCCGCCGCCACTACGCGTATCGGCTCACCACCGCGCCCTACGGGGCCCCGCCGCTGCTGGCCCGCAGCGTGGTCGCATGCCGCCCCGGCGTGGATCTCGGCGCCATGCGTGAGGCATCGCGAAAGCTGTTGGGGCTGCACGATTTCGCCGCATTCTGCCGCCGGCGCGAAGGTGCGACGACGGTCCGCGAATTGCAGCGCTTCGATTGGGTGACGACGCCTGTCGCCCCTGTGCTCGCCACCGACTCGGCGAATCGGGGCGATGAGTACGCCGTGGCCGCGGAACCGTCCGCGGACCACCCCGCGCAGATGCTCACCGCCTACGTCAGCGCCGACGCGTTCTGCTGGTCCATGGTGCGCAGTCTGGTGGGCGCGGTGCTCGCGGTGGGGGCGGGGCGTCGTACTCCCGAGTGGGTGGAAAGCCTTCTCGCGGAACGGGAACGGTCGAGTTCGGTCACCGTGGCTCCCGCCCACGGGCTCAGCCTGATCGCCGTCGACTACCCGGCGGATGCCGACCTCGCCGCCCGTAATGCCGAAACCCGGGAGATGCGTACGATCCCCGAGGCGGACGGCTGCTGCGGCAGCTGAGGGCCGCTACCTGCCCCGGTCGGTCGACGGCCCCGCGGCGTCCGCGGGGCCGTACGAGTCGCTATTCGAGGGTTGTGCGTTTCTCACCTCCTTCGCGCTGCGACGAACCTCGGTTCCGCCCGCGCGTCCGGCCACCTTGCACCGGTGAATGGTGTTGTGCGGCTTGCGCACTCATCTGTCTCTGTCGCCGATGGGCGCGGGCACATTCCCGCCGCGGCCGGTCAGCCCTCGGAGTGGCCGGCCTCGATGGTCTTCGGGCCGCGGCCCATGCCGCCGATCTCGATGCGCCGCGGCTTGGCCTTCTCGGCGATCGGCAGGGTCACCGACAGCACGCCGTCGTTGTAGGTGGCGCTGATGTTGTCGGTATCGATGCCTTCGCCGAGCGACAGCTGGCGCATGTACGTTCCCGCGAATCGTTCCGACGCGATCCATTGCACGTGCTCGTCACCGGGTAGGCTGCGCTGCGCCTTCAGCGTCAGGGTGCCGTTGTCCACGCTCACGTCGACCGAGCCGGGATCGACACCCGGGAGATCGGCATTGAGGACGTAGTGGTCACCGGCCTTGAACAGGTCCATCGGCATGAAGCGCGGCGCGCGTGTGGTTCCGGCGGCATCCCCCAGGAGCTGCCGGGCAACGGTGTCGATGTCGTGGAACGGGTCGAACCTCAGCACAGGAATCACCTCCATATCCAGTGGTGACGCCCGCCTCGGCGGCGAGCGCCGGAAGCTGTCCGATGCCAAATTTAGCACTCTCATTGTGCGAGTGCCAGATCGTGCGCCGGGAATTTTTCCGGCGCCGGGCGGAATAGTCGCCCGCGCAACGGAGTTCGCAAGGACTATGACAGAGGGTGCGCGAACCACGAATATCGGCAAATTCGGCGTCTGGCGGTACTACGCCGGCTTCGAACCGGGGCAGGCTCGTGAGCTGGAAGGTCTCGGGTACAGCGCGTTGTGGCTGGGCGGCTCGCCCCCGGCGGATCTACCGGCCGTCGAGGCGCTGCTCGAGGAGACCGAGACGCTGACGGTCGGCACCAGCATCGTCAATATCTGGTCCGCGCCCGCCGAACAGGTCGCGGAGTCGTTCCACCGCATCGACCGGCGCTTCCCGGGCCGCTTCATCCTCGGCTTCGGCGCCGGGCACCCCGAGCAGGACTCGGATTTCCGCAAGCCCTACGACGCGCTCGTCGACTATGTCGACGTCCTCGATGCCAACGGCGTCCCGAAACAGCAGCTCGCGCTCGCGGCGCTCGGACCGCGGGTGCTGAAGCTGGCCGCCGACCGCACCGCGGGAGCGCTGCCGTACCTCGTGACCGCCGAACACACCCGGCAGGCTCGCGAAATTCTGGGTCCGGATGCGCTGCTCGTGCCCGAACACAAGATCTCGTTCAGCGCCGACCCGGTCCAGGCGCGGCTGACCGCTCGCCCGCGCACGGAGTTCTACCTGAACCTGCGCAATTACGTGGCGAATCTGCGCCGGCTCGGC
>NZ_BAFW01000030.1 GCF_000308535.1 Nocardia cerradoensis NBRC 101014
TTCGGGTTCGGGGAGTGGTTCCGGCTACGGGGGCGGCTACGACAGTGGTTCGGGCTATGACAGTGGTTCCGGTTACGGCAGCGGCTCCGGCTACGGCAGCGGCCAGGGCTATGGAAGTGGCCAGGGTGATGGCAGCGGCCAAGGTTATGGGAGTGGCGAGGGTTACGGGGGCGGCGCGGACTACGGCAGCGGTTCCGACTACACGGGCTCGGGCTACGGAGGCGGCACGGGCGGCGGCTACGGCGGCGGATCCGGGGCGAGTTCGGGTTCCGGCCGGACGAGCAAGAGTTCACAGATCCCGAGCAACTACGACAGCATGCCGGGTAGCGGCGAGTCCAACCAGCAACTCCCGAATCTGAGCGACCTGCTCAATTCCGCCGGTCTCGGTGACACCGGGGGCTCCTCCGGCGGCAGTTCCGGTCCCAGCAGTACGCCGTACTCGGGTCCGAGCGGCAGCGGCACCGGTTCGTCGACCGGCACCGGATCCACCTCGGGGACGGGTTCGTCGGCGATTCCGTCGAATCTCGGCAAGACTCAGCAATCCGGGGCCGGTGCGGCCAAGAACGGCCAACAGCAACTGCCGTCGCTCGACGATCTCCTGTCCGGGCTTGCGGGAGAACAGAATACGGAAGCCGGAACCGGCACCACCGGCGACCGCCTCGGCCAGACGGTGCCGTCCTTCGGCGATTCGGCGACGACGGGAAGTTCGAACCCGCTGCAATCGCTACTCGGCGGCACAGGTACGACGAATCCGCTCGAATCGCTGCTCGGCGGGACCGCGGGGAGCTCCAACCCGCTCGAATCGCTGCTCTCGGGTGGCGAACAGGCGCTGAACCAGCTCGGGCAGACCGCTCACGACAGCCTGACCGGTCTGGGACAACTGCTGTCCGGCATTCCCGGATTCGATCAATTGCTGGCGAGCAATCCGGAGCTGAGTCATCTTCTGGCCGGTATCCCCGGTCTGGACCAGTTGGTGTCGGGCTCGACAGGGTTGGACCAGCTGCTATCCGGCAATCCGGATCTGAGTCATCTGCTCTCGGGCATTCCCGGTCTGGATCAACTGTTGTCGGGCACGGGCGCCACCGATCCGCTGCACTCGCTGGCGGAACGGCTGCGCGACCTCAGCCACACGCCGGGGATGGAGGGTCTGTCGGATATCGCGGCACAGCTCGACCCCGGTGGCGGAGGCGACAGCGCCGGTGGCGGAGGCGAGAGCGCCGGTGGCGGAGGCGCCGATGCCGGCGGGGGAGCAGGCGGTGGAGTCGGCGACGGTACCGGACCCGACGATGTCACGCCGCCTCGGCAACTCGACCAACCGCGGCAACCGGACAAGTTCCCGCGCGCATCGCTGCCGGCCGACGTCTCCTCCTACGGTGGGGGGCACCACGATTCGTACGACCAGCAGGCCGGCCAGCCCGGACAACCCGGTCAGCCGGGTATGGCGGGAACCCCGGCCTCGAGTGCGGGCAATTCCGGACCGCAGGGCCAGCATCGGCGCCCGAAGTATCTGACCTCCACGGACTGGCTGGACGACGCGATGGGCGACACCCCGTTCCGGGTCAAGCCGGTGATCGAACCATGAACGAGGACATGTGAACAGGTGGACTCTGACGGACCTGGAATACAAGGTGTTGTGCGACACCCGATTCTTCGGTCTGGTGCCGTCGATGTTCAGCATCACCAGCCGCATTCCGTATCTGGACGACTATGAACGCGAATGGCGCCGCACCCGAGCGGATTTGGAGAACCGCGGCGACAGCGCCTTCGAAGCGATCGTGGACACCATGGTGCTGCCGGAGGTGCTGGTCGGCGGGGAGGCATGGGAGGACTCGGATTTCGACAATCCGGCCAAGCGCGTGCGCTTCTACGCCGGGCGGCTCGGTTCCCGCGGGTTCGTGGTCGTTCAGTTGCCGGGTGAAACCCTCAAACATGCCGGAGGTTTCACCATTACCGCCTGTGATCCGCGGGCACTCGGTGAGACGGTCGTCGGTCTGCTGCCGGCGGCCGAACCGGGTCGGCGCGGACCGATCGAGATCGAGATCGGCGAAAGCGCGGCCCGGCCCACGGGCGGCGGTTCCATGGTCGCCGACGACGATGACGACTATCGCGGCCTCACCAGCGCGGCCTTCTTCGACATTCCCGCGACGCATACCGGAACCGTCCGATTGACGCAGGGCAGATCGAAATTCGGTCCGCGCGGGCGCATCTCGGTCGCCCGGCTGTGGCGGGACCTGCCCGGCGACGGTCGCTACGTGATTCCCCTGGAGGAACCGGCGCCGGTGGCTGTCGGGATGGGTTCGGCGGGGCTGATCGACTGGATCGATACCGAGGCCGAACACATCGTGCAGCGGATGAACGACTATCAGGAGGTGGACGAGTGAGCGCGGCGCTCACGCCTCGAGCAGCAGCGTGACCGGTCCGTCGTTCACCAGCGACACCTGCATGTGTGCCCCGAAGCGGCCCGTCGTGACGGTGGCGCCGAGGTCGCGCAGTGCGGTGGCGAATTCGTCGACGAGGGGTTCGGCGACGGATCCGGGCGCCGCGGCCGACCAGGAGGGCCGGCGGCCCTTCGCGGTATCGGCGTAGAGGGTGAACTGGCTGACCACCAGAATCGGCGCACCGAGATCGGCGGCCGAGCGCTCGCCCTCCAGAATGCGCAGACGAAACAGTTTGTCCGCCAAGCTTTTCGCGAGCGCGGCGGTGTCGGTGCCGGTGACACCCACGAGGGCGAGCAGGCCGTGTGGCACTCCCATCGCGGGCGGGTCGATCTGCCCCACCACCTCGTCGTCGACGGTGACCCGGGCCGAGCTGACGCGCTGTACCAGGATTCGCATGCCTCCATCATCGGATACCGGGCGCCGAGGCGGGTTTCGCGGTGGCTTCCGGGAGCGGCCACCGGGTGTTCACGTCGGCGCCACTGACGATTTTCCCGCGACTGCCATCGTCGAAGTCCAGCGTCGACGGGCGCCGGCCGGCAGTGCGATGGAGGGACGGACGATGGCGGACGAGATCGAGGTCGAGGTGGCGAAACTCCGCACGGCCGCCGGCAAGACGCAGGACGTGCGCGACCACATCGAACAGGTGCTGACGCGATTGCAGGGCAAGACCACCGCGTACGGAAACTGCTGGGGGGACGACAGTCTGGGCAAGCAGTTCGCCGGAACCGGCAGCGGCGACGGCTACCTCGCCGCGCACGACAACATGGTCACCGGCGCGCGCAACTTCTCCACCGCCTTCCAGAAGTTCTCCGACGGCCAGAACGACAGCGCCACCTACCTGGAGACCATGGAGCACGGCAACACCTACGGCTTCAAGTGATCGAGCGGCCGCGGATCGGGTGCCCATGACGAACGAGCATATGAAGGCCGAGCTGGCGGGAATCATCGGCGAGGCCAAACAGCAACTGCGCGTGATCGCCGAAATCCAGCGCGACCGTGCGGAATTGACCGGCACCGCATCGGTGCGCAAGAACCGGGTCACGGTCAGCGTGAATGCCGACGGCACCGTCATCGAGACCAGATTCGGCGCCGGAATCGAGGATCTGAGCTACTCCGAGATCGCGCGGGCGGTGACCGAGGCGGCCCAGCAGGCGTCGAAGAACCTGGCGCAGCGGCAACGCGAATTGATGGCGCCGCTGCAGGAACGCAGGGCCCGGTTGCCCAAGCTCACGGATCTGATCGAGGGCATGCCGGATATGCGGCTGCCGACGCCGCCGGAACCCTCACTGGCGCCGCCGGATTCGCCCGAGCGTACGGCTGCCTACGGCGAGGACGAGCTCCGGTTCGCGGATGCGGAGACCTACCCGGTCGAACCGGAAGGCCGGGTCACCGACTCCAGTTGGTGACCCGGGTAACGGCGCATGATCGAGTTCCCCAGCTGGCTCGAGTGGCTGGGTGCGGCCATCGGAATGGAATGGCCGCACGGCAACGAAGACGATATGTGGGCGCTGGCGGGCGACTGGCACACCGCCGCCGGCGAGCTGCGCGAAATTCTGAGCCTGATGGACGACGCCAAGTCCGCGACGCTGGCCGCCTATCCGTCCGGCGACGGCCGGCAGCAGATGATCGACACGTTCGACAGCATGCGCCACGGCAAGGATTCGCTGGAGGCGCTGGCGGGATACTTCGATCAGGTCGGCGATTCGGTCTACGGCGGCGGTACGCAGATCGAATACACCAAGCTGATGTTCTATTCGACGCTGGTGATCACCGCCGCCGATATCGCCGCGGTGTGGATCTTCCCGCCGACCGCGCCCGCGGAGGAAGCCGGCATCATCGTGGCGACCCGCGTCGCGGTGCGCATGATGATGCGCCGGGTGCTCGACGCGATGGCGGGATGGGCGGGCCGGCTGGCCGAGAATGCCTTGGTGCGCTTCATGTTCCGGCATGTGCTGCTGAATGCGGCCCTCGGCGCGCTCCAGGATTTCGCGGTGCAGCAGTGGCAGGTGTGGGAGGGGCATCGCAAGAGCATCGACTGGCAGCAACTCGAGGTCACCACCTTCGCCGCGGGTGTCGGTGGCGCGGCCGGGGGCGCCTTCGGCGAGGCGATGGGCAAGAAGTTCGGCAACGCCTTCCGTAACGAGGTCGGCGATGTCACCTCGAAGTGGGGCGTCAATCTGACCCGCGCGGGGATCGGTGCCGGATCGGGCCTGGTCAACTCGGTGGCGGCCTTCGGCGGCTCGGTCGGCTGGCAGTTCGCCTCCGATCTGGCACACGGTGATCTGGACACCGCGCTGAAGAACCTGAAGAACACCCATGTCGACTGGCGCATGTTCAGCGCCGGTGCGATCACGGGCGGGGCGTCGGCGCTGAATCACAATTTCGCGCACAGTCATTTCGAGAATTCACCGTTCTGGAAGTTGAACGCGCCGCGCGCCGATCTGGGCAATATCGGGGATCTGCACGGCTTCACCCACGACGGCACCGTGCCGAACGCGCACGTCGATCTGGTGAACGGCAACGGTGCTGTGCCACACGGTGATCCGACCGGTGGCGAGCGGGGAACTTCCGGGCCGGTGCGCGGTGGGCCGGTGACCAATGGTCACGACAGTCACGCGGGTGCGCCGACGACGACGGCGGGCACCCACGAACGTCCGGCAGCCGAGGCGGGTGGGGCGACGGAACAGGCTGCGCCACAGGGTCGTCCGGATGCCACGCAGGCCGGACCGCCGGCTTCCGTGTCGGACCGCTCCGGTGCGGAAGGCTCGAGTTCGCCGTCCGAATCCGCGACCTCCGGCGGACCGGTATCCGACTCGTCTCCGACTCCCGTGGCTCACAACGAAACACCGGGCGGCGCACACGATTCCACGACCACGGACACGGCGGCAGTCCAGAGCGGCGGTCCGCACGAAACCGCCGCGCCGGCAACGCCACCCGGTTCCGAATCGGCTCACCATGTGTCGGACGCCGGGTCAGCCGGAAGCGAAACGGCCGCCGGCCCTGCCGCGTCGTCCGGCCCTGCCGAGTCGGCGAGTTCCGCCGCCGCGGCGGGTCCGGCTGCGTCTGCCTCGGCCGAACCGGCGAGCCCTGCGGCTGGATCCGGTCCGGCGGCGTCTTCCGGCCCGAGTGCGTCGCCGGGTCCGAGCGCGACGTCGGGATCGAGCGCGACGTCGGGATCGAGCGCGACGTCGGGATCGAGCGCGACGTCGGGATCGAGCGCGACGTCGGGTCCCAGTGCGTCGTCGGGCCCGAGCGCGTCGAGCCCGGGAGCCTCGACAGGTTCCGGTGCGACAACCGGCGCATCGACGGGATCCACCTCCGCTTCCGGCGCCTCGCCGATCGACGCCCGCGGACCCGCGTCCGGCGGTGCCGAGACTCCCCGGCCCGGCGAGGTGCGCACTCCGGACGCCCGAACCGCCACCGACGGACGCGCCGCCTCCGATCTCGGTCGCGGTTCCGCCACCGACGCCCGGCCGCAGGGACGAGCCGGTGCCGCCGACGCGTCCGCGGCCCGCCCCGCCGCCGATCCGCGCGTACAGGCCAAGGTCGGCGACTCCGAGGGCCCGCGCGCCGCCGGCCGAGCCGGTGCTAGCGAGGGCGAGCGAGTCACCGCCAAACCGGACCGCGCGGACACCGCCCAGCCGCGAGACCGCGGAGAAACCACCCAGCCGCGCGACCGTGGGGAGACCGCCCAGCCACGGGACCGTGCCGGCGCCGGACCGCGCGCGGACCAGGGGCGCGGTACCGAACCGGCGCGCGGCACCGGCGAACGCCCCGAAACCACCCGCACGCCAACCAAACCCGAGCAACCCGCCGCGCAACGACCGGACCGAGCAGCAGCCCGCGACGAGATCCGAGCCCCCGACAACGAGTCCACGGCGCTGCGGGACCCGGAAGCGGCCGGAACACGCGACGAGGTCGGGACGCGTGACGAGGTCGAGACGCGTGGCGATGTCGGACCCCGTGACGAGGCCGGGACGCGCGACGAAGCCGCTGCCGGTGACGATGCCGCGACTCATGGCGAGGTCGGGACGCGAGGTGAGGCCGCAAACCGCGACGAGGTCGGGACACACGATGAACTCGGAATGCGTGACGAGGTCGGAGCGCGTGATGAACCCGGAACGCGTGACGACGTCGACACCCGCGACGAGACGACCGTGGGTGACGAGGCCGGGGCGCGGCGTGCCGACGAACCGGGGTCCGCTGAACATGATGCGGCACAGGAGGATCGGACCGCGCGTTCCGACGATCCGGCGGAGCAGTCCGCCGATCCCGCGCGCAGAGACGGCCAAGATCCGCGCGATTCGGCCGAGCCCGCACAACGGAACACCGAGCGGCGCGAGGCCGACACGTCGACACCGCGCGATCGGGACGAGGCGGTGCAGCGGGATCCCGAGCAGCGCGGCACCGACACGTCGACCCCGCGTGATACGGACAGCGCCGAGCCTCGGGCGTCCGAGCATGCCGGTCCGGGGGATGCCGAACATGTCGGTCCGCGTGATTCGCTCGCGCACGACGAACGTGTCCCGTCCCGCGAGTCCGACCGGGCCGGCCGAAGCGCAGACGAGCCCGTTATCGCCCGCGACGCCGACTCCTCGGTCCCCCGGGATGCCGATACCGCTGTTCCTCGCGACGCCGACTCGTCGGTCCCCCGGCATGCGGATACCGCTGTTCCTCGCGATGCCGACTCGTCGGTACCCCGCGACGCCGACTCGTCGGTACCCCACGACGCCGATGCGTCCGCACCACGCGATGTGGATGCGGGCCCGTCGAACCGCACGGACGAGCCGGGGGTGCGACACGATACAGCCGGCGACGCGGCGGGCACACCGCGCGACGACACCGTCGATCCGTCGCGAGACCAGTCCCACTCGGACCACTCGCGCGCGGAACATGATGGTGCGCAGGATAAATCGTTCGAGCCGGGTGGGCCGCGCCGGCGTCCGGCGGCCGATGCGAACCACGACGGTACGGTGCGCAAGCCGGTCCGCGACGAGACCGGCGAAGACGGCGCCCGGCACGACCGCGACGAGGCCGACGGCGCCCGGCCCGAAGATCAGCTGGTGCCGGGTGCTCCGCCCATGCCGGCGCCGGTCGGCGATCATCAGCCGGTGCGGTCCGGGCGGAGCGAGCAGCCCGAGCACACCGGTGCACCCGAAGCGGGGAAACCGGCCACTCCTCGTCCGGAGCCGACCCGCGGTCGCTGTGCCGAATTGGCGCTGAAGCTGATTCGCGATCTCACCGGCAGCAAGACGATCCGGCTGCCCGAGCGGGCGGTCGGGCCGGAAGGTATGACCGCCGCGCAGGTGCAGGCGGACGCCGGTGGCCGGATGGTGAAGGTCGGCGACCACGACGCGATCGCGCGGCGCCTCTCCCGGATGCGCAAGGGTGCGTCGGCACTGGTGGTCGACGGCTATCATGCCGGTCCGGGCCGCCGAGTCGTCGGTGCGCACGCCTACGTCATGGTCCACGAGGGCGGCGGGCGGATCGTGGTGCGCGATCCGAGTACGGGCGTGGTGACCGACCACCCGGCGAGCGTGCCGGCAGATCTGCACGACACCCACATGATTCTGTTCGACCACCGTGGGCGTCCCATCCATCCGCTCATCCCGGAACATCGCGAAGCCCTTGCGCGCCAGCAGGATCCGTCCGCCGTGCGGATTCGGCAGGCGCTCGACGACAATGTCGGCCGCGTCCACGAACTGCTGCTTCGAACATCCACCGGCAGAAGGATTCTCGGCGAACTCACCGATCGCCGCTATCGCGAGCACATCGATCAGGGATCGCACAGCGACGGCAGATCCGGTTCGTTCCGGCGCCGCGACATCACGGCGGTGCTGTACGCCGAGGGACGCGGCCAGATCGCCCAGGCACTCACTCTCGCGCACGAGAGCGTGCACGCCGAGCGTTATCTGAACGGCGAATCGCCCGCCGATCGGCCCCTCGAGCTGTCGCGCGACGACTATGTGCGGGAGATGGTGCACGAGGAGGCGATGGCCTCCGGACGCCGATTCCAGTTGGCGGCGGAGTTGCGCGAACTCGGCTACGACATCGCCGAACACCCCGCCGAGGTCGCGTACCGCCATGCCTACGAGCGCGCGCTGCGCGGACTCGACGGCCCGGGCGCGCACGAGATCGCGCACGAGGTGGCGGTCGATCATCTGCGCAACTACCTCGAACATATCCCGCCCAACGACAGCGGCCGGACCTACGCCGATCACTACCGCGATATCTGGGATCGCGCGCACGACGGCGCCCGCACGCCGACCGATCGGAGCATCCGCTACGTGCCGGACGATCCGGTGGTCCGCGACCGCATCCGCTCGGCCGCGCTCGAACGGCATATCGCCACCGTGCGGTTGAACGAGCATGCGCAGGAGCTGGCCCACGTCGCCGACCGGGTTGCCGATCGCATCCCCTACGACCCGACGATGCGCCGGGATATGCTGCAGCACTTGATTTCCGATCAGCTGCGCAGTATCGGCCGTGAACTCGGGCGCGACGGACTGCAGCCCGAGCGCCGCGCCGAGTTGCAGCGGCTGGCCCACGATCTGCGCCGGATGTCGGATCTCGTCGATCGCCATCACAACGCCCTGGCCGAGGTCGACCGGCTGCGGGCGAGCGCCGCGGCGGACGTCGCGCGGCGGCTGCTCGGCGACATGATCGCCGATGCCCCGGGTGCCGAATTGTTCGGTGATCACTTCGCGGTGATTCCCGGTGAGCCGGAACGGATCATGGTCGCCGCGGCCCCCGGTGATCACGAGCGGGTCATGCGGGCGGCGCCGCCCGAGATCGTGGAGCGATTGGCCCGCCCGGGGGTCGAGGCCGAACACCTGAACGTCGATACCCGTCACAACGGCGAGATCCGCTACGAGCGGGTCGACCAGCCGGAGCCCGCCCGGGACGAACCCGCCGAACCCGTCGAGCCGCAGGACCTCGCGGCCCAGGCTTCCGAGGCGATCGTCGCCGAGCTGGAGCGCAAACTGGCGGAGGTGCCGGTGGGTGCCTGGGCGGTCGACACGCTGCGCGCCCGCGGCGTGACCATCGAACACGACTCCGGCGGCGGTCATCGCTACGAGCCCGCCCGCAACCGGCTCACCCTCGACATCGGCGGCACCGACGGCGAGCAGATGGCCGCCCTGGTCCATGCCGCCATCCATGCCGAGCGGGCGCACGATCGCAGCACCGGCGACGGGGTGCTCGACCGCGACCGGATGTCGCGCGACGACTACGTCTCGCACATGCTGGACGAGGAAACCGCCGCGCACGCAATGGAATACAACGCGCTCGCCCAGCTGCGCGAGGCGGGCCACGACATCGCGACCAGCCCGCTCGAGCGGATCTACCGCGACGCGTTCACCGCGGCTCGCGAACGGGCGGCCGCGCGGGACGATCTGCCGGGCGATGCGGTGGAGCGGGCCGCCGAACTGGACCGGATCGCGAACCGGGCCGGCGTCGACGCGATCCGCCCGGCCATGGGTGATCACGCGCCCGACGGCGGTGCGAGTTACGCGCGCGGTTACGGCGAAGCATGGGATTCCGCGCATCCGGCCCGCGAGGATGCGCCCACCGAGCAGCCGCCTCGCCCGCCGGCCGGTCCGCCCGAGCCGCGCGAAGGAGGCGGGGCCGGCTATGCCAACCACTACGGCGGCGACACCGCCTACGGCATCAAGGGATGGGTGACCGAGAGCGGCGTGCTGCACGTGGAGGTGCGCGTCGGCCCCGATACCCCGTCCGGGCGCGAGATGTTCCGGGACCTGATGAACGAACTCGGCGACCGCGTCGAGGCGATCCAGGCCGAATGGTTCGACGGCGGCGCGCTCACCGACAATCTGGACAGCTTCAACGCGGGAGTGCAGGAGGGGCTCACGCCGGAGGAGGCCGCGCGCCGAACCTTCACCGGCACCCTCGCCGAGGAGCTGGGCTACACCGAGGTCACCTTCGGGGATCCGGATCTGCCGGGTGACTCCGGGCTCGAGGGACGGTTGGGCGAGAACACCGGCGTCACAGTGCTTTTCCGGCATCCCGAAGGGGTCGACGGCGCACCGCACGTGGACAGTCCGGAGCTGCCCGACGGTGCCGGTGGTGCGGGTCGCCCGCCCGGTGAGACGCCCACGCCGGGTGCGGCCCCCGGTGAGCCACCGCGGCGAGGTGAGGTCGTCGTGGCCGTCGACGGTGAACACGTGCGGTTGCGGCTGGGCGCCGACGGCGGCGGCCGGTGGCGGGTCGAATCCGTCGAGCCGGTCCGCGAAGGCGAACGGGCGCCCGGCGGCGAGGTCGAGCCGGCGAAACCTGGCCGGCTGCGTTCGCTGTGGCAGCGGTTCACCGGCGGGTACGAGGGGCACTATCCGAAATATCCGTCGGGCAGCGGTCAGGACGGCAAATATCAGACCGAGATGACCGAGGATTTCGGGCATCTGTTCGATATCCACGCGCTCGAGACCCTCGGCGACCACGACATCAGCATCAATTACGCGCGATTGCTGAAAGAGTCGTTCACGCTCTGGATCAACCGGGAGCACGCGCCGCTGCTGAACCACCTCACCGCTCGGATGGATCTGCAAGCGGGCGAACATATTCCGATGCACGCCCGCGACGGGCGGGAGTACGCGTACTGGAACGAGGACGCGGACCCGGCCGAGGTCGCGGCGATGCACAGGTATCTGCGCGATATCGGCCTCGGCCATCTGGTCGACGAATCGCAGCCGCACGACCTACCCGGCGGTGCCGCGCCGCACGTCGAATCCGAAGCGCCGCAGAACAATCCGGCCGACGATTTGCGTGCCGCCGCCGATCGTCTGGGCATCGATCTGTCCGATATCAGCCCGGAAACGCTGCGCCGCGCACTCGATACCGTCGAATACCAGAATCTACGCCGGGCCGCCGTCGTCGAGGCCCTGCGCGACGCGGCCCATCGCTACAACGCCGAACACGCCGATATCCCGTACCGGCCGCAGTCGATCACCGACCACAATCCGCTCGGGCGGTTCCTCAAGGAAGTGATCATCGCCCAGGGCGACGATCCCGGCCTGCTGAACTGGCGTGGCGTGAACAACGGCGCCGAGTCGGGCCGCGACTTCGACGTGCTCAACGTCGAGAACCCGGACGAGCGCATCGAATACGACCCCGACGACGAGTCGGGCCGCGACCAGGGTCTGCGAACGTATTTCGAGAATGCGCTGCGGCGCGACCAGATTCGCGACGAACGCGCGACCTGGGCCGACCTGCTCGCCGCCGAACTGTCCCGCCTCGAACCGGAACAACTCGACCGCGCATTGAACGACCTGCGGGACGGAGTGCACGAACGTGCCGGGGAAATCCGCGATTTCGCCGACCAGGTGGCGCAATTCCGGGAACGCTTCCCCGCCAACAATGTCCGGGAGCTGCCGCCGGAGCGAGCGGGCGAGCCGGGCCGGTTGGTGATCCTCGACGTGCACGGCGACCACGAGCAGACGCTCGCCGGCGCGCTCGATCGTCTTCCCGGGCTCGCCGCGCGCCTCGACAACGGTGAGGTGCGGGCGGAGAAGTGGACCGTCGTCGTCGACGCGAACAATCAGGCGCACATCCGTCACCTCGGCGATATCGAGGGGCGGGCGATCTCGGTGGACGTCGAGGGCAGGCATCTGGACGGACTGCTGATCCGCGACGCCGACGGCGACTGGCACGTCACCCAGCCGCCCGCCGAGCCGGCCCCGGTCGCGCCGCACGCCCGCACGCCGGAGGAAATCCGTTCCGTGCGAGACGATCTCGCGCGTGCGCTCGGTCTGGACCCCGAGCAGATCACGCCCGAACTCATCGAACACGAACTGCGCGCCAACGACCTGCGCGCCCTGCAGATCGAGGCGCTGCTGGACCATGCGCGCAGCAGCGACGCCATCGAGTCCTTCCACGATCTGGCCAACGCGCGCGACCGGCTCGCGCAGACCAGCGGTATCGACGACGCGCAACACGCGACACCGGAGCGGGTCGCCGACTCGATCGCCGACCGCGGCACCCGCAACGCACTGCGTAAACAGCAGGTCGAGCAGCTGGTCGAGTACTACGACAAACTGGCGAGTTATCTGAAGGGGCGCGGCGAGGATCCGGCTCACCTGGTCGAGGCCCGCGACAACCTCGTGCGCGCTCTGGGCGGCGAACCGGAGGACGTCTTCCCGAAGAAGTACTCGAAGGAACTCGACTATCAGCGCAATCCGCAGGGAATCGACCCCGGCGAGTTGACTTCGCTGATCCGCGGGCGCCTCCGTGACCCCGGCACCGCCGCGGCGCTCACCGATTTCATCCGGACCCTGGCGGACGCCGACCCGTTCACGAACGGATTGCGTTTCGATCCCGCGACCGATCCGCGGGTGTTCGACGGTGAAGTGCCGATGCACGATCCGGAGGCGCTGACCCATCTGCGCGAGGTCATCGGCGACGGGCAGCGGCTGTTCGGCACGCCCGACCCGGATCAGCCGGTCGCGTCCGGATCGCGGCCGAATCGCGATTGGGCCCGGCTGCTCGGCCACGACCTCACCGACGCCACCCCGGAACAGTACGTGCGGGCCTACGAGGCCTACCGCGACGGCAAGATCGAGAAGCACGAGCGGCTCACCCCGGCGCAGCGGGAGCAGGTGCAGCGCGAACTGCGTGACGAGGTGCGGCAGCGGGCCGCCGATCTGCGCGCGCTGGCGGAACTGAACGACCGCTACCACCAGGCGGTCGCCGACCTGCCGGAGAATCGGCAGGCGACCATCGATCGGATCAGCCGGGAATGGGCGGCGGCGTGGACCGAGCGCGAACGGGCCCGCAGCTATATCGAGGACCATGCCTACGAACTGCACGTGACGCCGGAGGAATTACTGTCCGACGACCTGAAAGACGGCTCGGCCCTGCACGATCTGTTCGGCGAACTCGGGTCACGCACCGTCCGGGGTGAGAATCTCGCCGACTATCGACGGCGGTTCGAGGAGTTCTCGCGCAGGCACGAAGCGCTGTTCGACGCGACACGCAGATTCCACGACAACGATGTGCGGGTCGCGGATCTGGACGCGGAACTGCGCGCCGCCGTGGAACGCGATGTGGAACTGTCCGAAGGCGACGACGGGGACGACGGCGCGGCCGCTGCCCCGCCGCAAGGACCACCGTCGAAGCCGCCCAGCTCACCGGGGCAGGGTGCGCAACCGCCCGAGCCCGAGGGTGGGGACCCCGATGGTGCCGATTCCGGTGCCACCGCACCTCCGCGCCTCGAATCGCCCACCGAGTGGGGCATGCGGATGCGCGCGGAGAATGCGAGCTGGGACGCGCGCATGGCGGCCCGCCATGCCGTGCGCATGCGCGAACTCGCCGACGAGATGGTCGCGCGCGATCCGGAAGGTCCGGAAGGCGCCCGGTCCTGGGCCGCTCGGATGCGCGCCGACCAAGCGGAATGGGAAGCGCGGCAAGCCGCCGAGCACGCCGACTGGCTGTGGAAGATCGTCGGCGACCACCGCGGACCCACCGAACCGGCACCATCGCCTGCCGGACCCAGCGAGCCGAAACCCGATGGGGCCGAAACGGAATCGTCGACCGTCTCGCCGAAGCCGGACACCACCGAGCCGCGCCCTGAGGCCGCGCCGGAGCCCGGCTTACAACCGCCCGTCCATCCCGACGTTCCGCCGGAACTGCGGGATGTGGTGGAGCGTGCGGTGGCGGACTTCCCCGACGTGTTCGAACGCCCGCGCACAGTGAACGAGTTGCACGAGCGGTTGCGTGCCAGTACGTCGTTCGATGATCTGCTGGCGCTTCGGGAATTGACCCACCTGCACAACGGCACCGAGGCGCCACCGGTGTCGCGGGAAAATCTGGAATCGTTCCTGCGCGAGATCTGGGACGCCCGCGCCGAGATCGACAGCTACCTCGACGTCTACGCACGCTACGCCGAACGCGCCGGCGACGTGTCGGTCGAGAATCCGCAAGGCTACGTGCGCGGGCTGCTCAGGATCCTCTCGGAACGCCAAGGTGTGGGCCGGGTGGCCGTCAATCAGGCTCGCGGCTTCCTGATGGCCGGTGACGTCGAGCCGGCGCCCGAACACGTCGGTTTCGTTCACTTCCGGCGCGTGGGTTCCGACGGCGAGCACAACTTCCGCGTGTACGTCGACGCCAACAACGATGCCGCGCCGGAACTGATGCGTCGCATCGTTCACGAGATCGTCGACGATCCGGAGAACTTCCCCGGTGTTCCGGTCGCCAAGATCGGTGGTCCGCTGGAACCCCGGGCCGACGGCTTGGTGATCTACGTCCAGGACCGGGCCGCCGCGCGCCGGGTGGTCGAATGGCTGCGCGAGTTCCAGGCCGCACACCCGGATGTCGTCGGCTGGGATGTGCCGGCCATGACGCGGCAGGTGCTGCCGGGTGTGGGCATCGGCGCGGATCCGCCGGGCGAGTTGCGGCGCAACCACAGTTTCGGGTCACTTCGAAGCACGCTCATCCGCGAAGCCCTCGATGCCCACCGGACCGGGACGTTCGAGGACTTCCGCGCCGAGGTGCTGGACCGCTTCCGCGCCCGCGGAATCGATATCGACCGCCCGCACATCCACGCCGGTGACGAATCGGGCGAAACGCTGCTCGACCCGCCCGCGCGGAACGCCGAGGAAGCCGCAGCGCCACAACGGGACGGCGTGCTGGATACCCCGACGCCGGAGCAGGAGAGTGTGTCTGCCGCGGAGCCGGCGAAGCCCGACACAGGGACCGAGGCGGAGAAGTCCGAGCCGGGGGCCGAGAAACGCGAGCAGCCGTCGGATGCGGGGCAGACGAAGCAACCGGCGGGGCCGGTACCGGAGACGCAGCAGACGCCGGGGAGCGGAGAACCGCAGGAGGGAGCGGCGAGAGAAGGCGCACAACCTGACCTGATCGACGCCGCGCTCGCCCGGCAGGATGCCGCACACGACGAATTGCGCCGGATCGCAGCGGAACTCGGCCTCCCCGATCGCGGCACTGCGCGCGATCTGGAGGCGGCGATCCTCCGCCGGATCGAGGAGGAGTCGGCCGAACATCAGGCCACCATCACCCGCGACGATCTGCGTCCGGACCAGTGGGCGGCCGCCCGCGATCGGGCCCAGGAGCGGCTGAACGACCTGTATCGCTTGCGCCGCGAGATGATGCGCGCCGCCCGGGACTACCAGGCCGCCCGGATCGAGGAACGGCAACTGCGGGCCGCGAACCCCCAGCGCGCACCGGAATCCGGCGAGCGAGCGTCTGCCGACGGTCGCCGCCCTGCGCCCGACGACGGCAACACCGACGCGCCGGGAGCGGAAGGTTCCGTCGCGAACCGTGGCGAGCAGCGGACGGCCGGTGAGGACGGTGCGGCTGCGAACCGTGACGCCCGAAACACGTCCGATGAAGGTGCTGTGGCGAAACCCGGTGACCAACCGGCGGCTGGTGATGAATCGGTCGCGAAGCCCGGCGAGCAGCAACTGCCGGCCGTCGACGAGCGGTCCGCGACCGAACCCGGAGGCGAGGGCGAGGAGCCGGGTGCCGATTCCGGTGGCGACGGCACGGGTGGCTCGCCCGCGAAGCCGGGCGGCGACCGGCCCGGTGGCGCGGCGCCGCAGGCCGAGGCGGAACCCGGCGCGAAACCCGCACCCGATGCCGCCGGTGGTGGGACCGACGGTGGCGCCGGTGGTAAGCCTCCGACGGGTGGAGGTTCGGACGACGGCAGCCCGCCCAAGGGCGAGGGCGACGGTCCGGAAAACCTTCCGGTGCAACAGAATTCGGATACCCTGCCGTTCCCGCGTCAGTCGGACCCGCCCGCGCCGCACGGTGGCGAACGGCCCGCGCGTGAGACGTGGGACCAGAACGGTCCGCAACGAGAGCATCGTCCGGTGACGCGTGCCTTGCGTAAGGCGCTGCGGGATCTGGCGGATGCCGGCGCCACGCGGGCCCGCGCCTGGACGCGAATGACCGCGCGTGCTCATGATCTCGGCTTGCGGCCGGAGGAGATGCGGCGCGAGATCCTGCGCGAGGCGATCGCCCGCACCGCCGATGCGGCCGGCACCGCGCCCGCGATCCGCCGCGAATTGCGTGATCTGCTGGGCGATCTCGATCGCGGCGCACCTCGGCTCGAGGTGGATCGGCGCGCCGTGCGCCTGGGTGTGCCGCTGCCGTCCGACCATCAGGTCGCCGATGCGATCCGCGATCGGCTGGCACCGCCGGCCCAGCGGCGTGCCGAACTGTCCATCGAACTCAACGATCGGCGCACCGTCGACCCGGGCCGGCTCGAGCGGCTCGCCCGCGAATTCGGCGTCGATCCGGAGGGGCTGTCGCGACCGGAACTGCAACGTGCGGTCCGGGATGCGGTGAACGACCATCGCGATCCGATCTCCGAGCGGCAGCGCCGCGCGACCGTCGAGCTGGTGGACCGGTATCGCACGGCGGCGGCGAACGAATCCGCTCGCCGGGCCGCCGCCCAGCATGCCGCCGAACGCGAAATACTGCGGCTGCGAGCCGGTTTCGACGATCGCGGCCCGCGAATCTCCGGCGTCTCCTATCGCCGCTTCCGTTTCGACGCCCCCACCCACATGCGGGTGGACGGCGCGCCGGGCGAGCGCGGCCGATGGGTCGGTGTCGGCGCGGGCCGCGATCCGGAGCTCCGGTTGCCAGCGCGGGAGCGGGTCCGGCATGCGGCCGAGGGGTTCGACGCCGTCTACTACCGGCTCGAACTGGACCACAACGGCCGGATCTGGGTGAGCGAGCACCGTCCGGCGTCGACGGAACCCGTTGCCACGCGGCCGGATCCGGCGCGCCGACCCGGTGACTGGATCGCCGGCGGCGACGAGCACGAGCACGAGCCGAGCACCCGGGCGTTGCGCAGACAGCTGCGCGACCTCGGCGCGGAACTGGGCCGGCGAAACGATCAGGTGGACAAGAACTTCGCCAAGATCGTGCAGCTCGCCGAACATCTGGGCATCGACGACGCCTGGCGGATGCGGCCACGCGAGCTGGCCGGCGCGGTGCGCGATCTGATCGTCCAGCGCCGGGCGCGGGCCGACGAACTGTGGAACCGCGCGGACATCCCACGGGCCGATCTGCAGAAGTTCTTCGAGGACCGCCGCGCCGAGGAAGCACGGGCCGAGGAGACCGAATCGCTCGGCAAGGCTCTGCTGGGGCTGTTGCGGGTGCACGATCAGACGTTGGTGGCCGCGCGCGACCGGGTGGCGGCCGACGCCGCGCTACTCGCTGCGCGCGATGTGCTGGCCGGCCACGACGGCATAGCGCTGGATGCGAACGGGCGCCCCGTCGACCCGGCGAATCCGAAATCGGCAGTGGCGCGGCTGGTTCCGGGGCGCGACGGCGCACCGGACCGGCTCGTGGTGGTCGCACCCGGCGCGAATCCGGATCATGTCCTGGATCCCGCTGTCCGCCGCGCAGTGCTCGGCGACGACGGCGAATTCGTATTCCAGCAGGTCCGCGTGGCGGCCGACGGCCGCGTTCGGATCGACGACATGCACCGGCCGCCACCGGAACTCGACGGCGGCGCGCGCCGACCGGCCGAACTCGAGTCGCGACGGACCGGAACCGAGCCGCACTCGCCGGAATCCGCCGAGCCACGCGCGGACGGCGCCCGACCGGCGGAGACCGCGCCGGTGGCCGACCCGCAGGCCGCACTCGACGCCAAGGTGCGCGAACGTGCCCATGTGGCAGCCGATCTCGAGTTCTGGCGCACCAAGGTCGACCATCGCGCCGACCCGTTCGGCGATGTGGATCTGAGCCGCAACCGCTGGTCGGAAACCCTGCGTCAGTTGCGCGCGGACACCGGGCGCTACGTCAGCGACAGCGCGGGCCCGGACAGTCCCGACGTCGCCCGGCACGAGCAGCTCAATCCGGAACAGGAGCGCGAACAGACCGACCACGCCGACAAACTGGCCGAGGCACTGGACCGGCTGTTCCATTTCGAGGACCGGCTCGACGCCATCGACCGCGAGATCCACGATCTCGAACAGCGGGGTGCCCGTCACGACGCGTCGCAGGCCGAGGCGGTCCGCGACGAACTCGGCCGGGTTGCCGACGACCATCGCGCGGCGGTGCAGCGGGCGAAACCGTTGCGCCGCATCAGGGATGAGTTGTCCCGGCTCCTCGACGACCCCGCGCAGCGCACGCCGGCGAATCTGCGCCGGCTCGCCGACGCCGAGGAAGCGGTGGAGCGCGCAGAACACGAGATCGACCGCTTCAACGACGAGCGGGTCGCTCTCACCGGTGCGTGGCCCGATGCCGTCGCCGACCACTGGCGGGCCGCGGTGGGTACGGATGAGCCCCCGGCATTGCGCCGGATCAGCGAGAACGTGTGGGTGGACCACGGTCGTGCACCCGCCGACGACGGCACCGGCGGTCGCCCGGCCCGCTTCATCGTCGTCGCCGGACGTGCCGGATTCGACCATCCGGACGTTCCGGTGCGTGCCGGCGATCCGGCCGGGCCGCGCCGCCCCGCCGACGATCGATTCGACGCTCCGCTGTTGGATGCGCTGGCCCGGCATCCCGATCTGGCTCCGCTGCTGAAGGATCCGGCCACCACCATCGATCGGCTGACGGTCACGGGTGAACTGGCCGGTGGCGATCGCGACGGTGCCGGTCAGATCCGCGCGCGGGTCGAGACCATGGCGCCGGTGGAGATCGAGCGCACGGGACTGCCGCCGCACGGCCGCCTAGGTGAGGACACCCTGCCGTTCGCCGGCGACACGATGGTGCGCTGGCGCGGCGCCGACGGACGGTGGCACGACACCAGAGAGGGCCAGGCTCGCGGTTTCCGCGCC
This sequence comes from Nocardia cerradoensis NBRC 101014, assembly GCF_000308535.1. Taxonomy (GTDB): domain Bacteria; phylum Actinomycetota; class Actinomycetes; order Mycobacteriales; family Mycobacteriaceae; genus Nocardia; species Nocardia cerradoensis. The sequence continues at coordinate 19,202 of NZ_BAFW01000030.1, forward strand.
TACCAGCCGGAACTGCCGCGCGGCACCAAGCTGGACAAATACTGGCAGAAGGAGGTCGACGGCTGGCGGCTGCCGCCCAAGGGGTGGGCGGCCTTCGGCGGTACGGACAACTCGCACATCCCGTACCGGCAGCGCGAGGAGAAGATGCCGGACGGGTTCAGCGGCACACTCGGCGCCGAACCGTTCCAGAACATGGTGGAGCCGTTGGTACTTCGGCTCCTCACCGATCACTGGCCGGAACTCAGCTACGAGCAGATCCTGACGTTGAGCGAAGCCGGCCGCGCCGAACTGTGGTGGCATCAGGGACCCGGACCGAAACCGGAACCGCCGCCGGGCTGGGACGAGGAGGCCCATCACGGCATGCCGCTCGACGGCGCGCTCTACACCATCGGCAAGCGGTGGGTGCAGCTCTACGACATGGCCCGCAAGCACCCCTGGGTGCTGGGTCCGCTGCAACGCCGGCCGGAGATCGGGGAGTGGGTGCGCGGGCACACCACCTGGCTGCCCGACGGCGCGTTCGATCCGGATCATCCGGTGCTGCGCAAGATCCCGGTCGTGCGCTCGTTCCGTGGCTGGAAGGGCTGGCGGGCCGGCCCGCGGATCGATCTGCAGCCGCCGCATCGGCCGTGGTCGGCCGCCGATCACGTGCCGCCTCGCGACCGGGTGGAGTGGTCGACACCGCGTCAGGATCGCGATGTCGCGCGCTGGGATGCGGTGCAGCGCTGGGCCGATCGCGTGATCGGACGATTCGCCGACGATACCGGCAACGCCGATGTGCACCGGATCGTCGACCTGCTGACCCGGGCCCGCGATCCGCTGCTGGACCCCGCCGATCCCGGCGGTGCCCGGCTGGAGGCGCTGAATTTGGCGCGGCATCCGGACGGCACTGCGCTCACCCGCGCGGAACTGACCGAGCGCATCCAGTTGGTCAAGGACCACCTCATGCGCAACGAGATGTGGGTGCGCGACCACGCCGATCCGACGGGCCGGATGGTCAAGAAGACCTACGACCGGCTCCCGCACGTGGCCGACGCCTGGCTGCGGCTCACCGGCGAAGGCGACGGCGACGGCCGGACCACGCCGTACAACGAAGACCTCTTGCTGCTCGACGACGCCTACGTCGAGGCCGAGTACCTCGCCGGCCACGACGACGCCACCTGGCACGACGCCGACCTCGAGGCGGCCCGGTACGGCTACGACTGGGACACCAACCGGCGCCGCCTGAGCGGACATCTCGTGATCCGCGACGGCGTGCCCGTCCATCCCGACGAACTGCCGCCCGATGCGCCCGAGCACGACCGCGACAAGACATTGCGGATGTCGCGGATTCCGTACGCGGTCGACGCACCCGCGCCCGACCCGTCGTGGCTCTCGCCGCGCGAACGCCGCGCCGCCGAGATACTCGACGAAACCGGTGCGCGGCAACGCTTCCCGGGTCTGCCGCGCGATCCGGTCGCGGCACTGAAGGAATTGGCGGCGCGCGATGCGGGACCGCTGCGCGCCCTGCCCGCCCCCGGTGCCCGAGACCCGCTGCTGGATCTGCTGCTGCGCGCCGGCCGCGTGGAACAGCTCGCCGACGCCGCCGACCCCGGCGAGCGCTTCGTCTGGGCCGAACGCCTGGGCGAACCCGAAGCCGCGGTCGAGCCGAGGCAACTGCCCGACACCCTCCGGCGGCTGCGCGGCGATATCACCCGCCGATTGGACAACCTCGACGCGGCCGGGCCCGACGAGCGGGCGGGTGAGCCGAATCGGACCCGCCCCGCCCTCGACGGTACGGACGCACCGCGAACCGCCCTTGGTGACGGTGCAGAAGAGACGGAAGGTTCCGGCACCGACGAACATGACGCGACCGGACGTGGCACCGGCGAGCGCGGTCTGAACGAGCCCTTCGCAGACGAGCGGGACGCGGACGGACGTGGCGTGGACGAGCCCGGCGGGGATGAATCCGGCGCGGGCGAGCGCGGCGGGGACGAGCGCGGGGCGGATGAACCCGGCGTAGACGAGCGCGGGGCGGATGAGCGTGGCGGGGAGGAACCCGGCGCAGACGAGCGCGACACCGGCGAACCTGGCCTGGACGAGGGGGATACGGGCGCGAGCGGTGCGAAACCGGACCGTCCGGATCGTCCCGGTTCGGATTCCGGTGGTGCGGTGGCAGCGCATCCGGACGAAGTGCCGCGATCCGGTGACGGTCCGCTGCGGCAACCGGGGCCGATGCGCCCACACGAATTGTCCTCGGGTCGAACCGAAGTCGAGCGCCTGGCGACTGAACGTGCCCGCCTCGCCGATGATCTGGGCCGGTTGCGAGCCGAGCGTGACGCCGCCACCGGCAGCGAACGGGAGCGCGCCGCGCGAGCCTACGAGGAGACACGTGCCCGGGTCTTCGCACTCACCGAGCGGATCACCGATGCGGCCGGCCCCGATTTCCTCGCCGGGCAGGGCGCGCGGCAGGTGACGAACCGCGTCGGGCTCATCGAGGGCGACCAACCGACCGTGATCGTGCTGGGCCTGCGCTCCGACGGTGCCGGTGGTTCTCCCCACCACGCCGAACTCGATGCCGCCGCCGACGCCCACCCGCAACTGGCCCAGGCGCTGGCCCATCCGCACGTGGAGATCCGCCACATCCGCCTGACCGTCGATTCCCAGGGCCGGGCCTTCGTCGCTCCCCTGGAAGCGCCGACCCGCGACGCGACTCCGCCGCAATCTGGCCCCGAAACCCCACCGCACGCGGCGGATGCGAATACCGACAGCAGTCCGTCCGCGGCGGAGAACCCTGCTGCCGCCCCGCAGCGACAGGTTCGCAACCAACAGGCACCACTCGCCGATCCCGCGGGCGGAGAAGCCGGGGCGGAGCAGCCCGATGTCGCGAAAAATGCGAGCGGCCAGACGGTTACGCCGAACCTCGCTGCCGACGATGGGCGTCGCGAAACTTCGGAAGGTACTCGGAGCGGGCCGAAGGGGTCCGACGACAGTGGAGAGCGTCCGGTGCGCGCCGGGGATTCTTCGGAAGGTGAAGGGGGCGAGCGGAATACGGATCCCGAGTCGGCCGGCGACGGCGACTCCCGGGAATCCGGACAGAAGGGAGATCCGCAGAGGGACCGGGCGGAGGAATCAGGCCCTGCGCAACCGCGCGGCGGTGGCCGGCGCGAGCCCGGATCGGACGGAGACGGAACGGATTCCGAGTCCGGAGATGATGGTCGCGCGGGTACCGGCCGACGGGCGGGGCAGCAACCGCCGGACGGTGGCGAGCCCGATCGCGCGGACACAGCGAACCCGCGCGCCCGCGATCCGCGCAAGCCGTACATCACGCCGGTCCCGCACGTCCCGCACCACGCTGAATTCGAGTGGCCGGACTACACCCCGAAGCCCATCGATGTCCACCTCCCACCCGCGCCGATCCCCACCCCGCCACCGCATCAGCCCCCGCCCCATCAGCCTCCGCCCCCTCATCAGCCGCCACGGCAACAGCCGCCACCCCATCAGCCGCCGCGAAAGCCCGGCCGGGGACAACCCGGCGTAGGCCGCCACGACCCCGACGGTGGCCACCACGGTCACGACCCCGATCACCACGGTGATCACCGCGGGCACGACCACGGCCGTGATCACGGCCATCACGACCACGACGATCACGGTCACCACGATCACGACGGGGACGGTCACCACCATGACCACGGGCACGGTCCCGGCGGCCATGGTCACCACGACCACCATGGGCATGATCACGGCGATCACGGTCATGGCGATCACGATGGTCGCGGGCGTCACGACCACGGTGGTCACGGCGATCCCGATCACGATGGTCGCGGGCATCACGACCACGGCAATCCTGGCGATCACGATCATGACGGTCGCGGGCGTCACGACCACGGTGGTCACGGCGATCACCACCGTGACGGTCAAGGTCATCACCACCATGACGGCCACGATCACGCTCACGGCTACCGCCCGGGGGGCCCGCAGCACCACGACCACCATTGGGACGTGAATCCAGCTGGAACCGTTCACAACCCGTTCGGTGCGCCGCTGGGCGCCGTGCAACCGTCTGTCGAACCGACTTTGCCGCAGCAACTTCCGTCGTGGCCGGCCCTCGACCCGAATGCGTTCGCCGGCAGTTCACCCGCGGCGATTCTCCCGGTTCACGGCGCGCCATGGGATGGCGGTGCAGATCAGTACGGCACCGGGAATGGTCGTGGCGCCGGGTACGGCCCGGGCGCCGGAAACGAGGGCGGCCACGGCAACGGGTCCAACCCGGTACCCGGGAACGGGAACGGGAACGACCCGGGGTCCGGGAACGAGAACAGCCATGGCGCCGGGTACGACTCGGGATTCGGAAACGGGAACTCCCATGATCGGCGATTCTCCGTGGATCGCCCGTTCTCCCTCGACGATTCCGTGGCAAGCACCACAGGACGCGCTGTAACGCAACCGGATTCGGCCACGCAAGCGCTGAACACGTTGCCCCCGAACGGTTTCCCGTCGTTCGTCCCGCCGATGCCGAATGGCGGCCACCCGGCCCCCGCCTCCGCTCCGGCGCGCCACCCCATCCACGCCACCGCTTCGCCGGGCCCCACTCCACCGCGAATCCTGGTGCAGGAGTTCAACGGACATCGTTGTGCGGAGGTCGATCCGCTCACCGGGTCACTGCACGAGACGGCCGAACCGATGGGCCCGTTCAGCGGGGTGTACGGCGATCTGGACGGTGTGGAGTTCGTCTTCTTCCGCACCGACGATCGGTTGTTCCTGCGCGTCGCGGGGCAGTTGATCGATGCCGACGATCTGGCGGTCATCGTGCACTGGCAGCGCGCCGGGCGCCGGCATACCGAGTTCACGGTGACCCGGGCGGGCCTGGCGGTGTGCACGGTGCGCTACCGCCGGCGTAAACCGGAACTCGACCTCGGCTTGTGGATTCGCGATGTGCTCGACAATCCCGCCCGCCGTACGCAGATCTTCGCCGAAGTCCGGGGTGTGCGGTGAAAAGCGCAGCACCGCACACTGTTACCGAGCATCGCACCGATGAGGATGTCCGCACCCGGCCGCGCCGGACGGTGGACGCGAACGAGGAGAACACCGCGACGTGACCCGCCCCGATGACCACACCCCGGATTCGCAACCGGAATCGGATCCGGATGCCACACCGGCGTCGGCCCGACCGGACAGCACACAGGCGGCCTCCGCACCGGATCCCGCACAGGACGACCACGCGGTCCCTGCCTCCGACGACGAACCGGACGTCGGCTTCACCCTGGGCGGCGGTGTACCCGACTCCAGCGCGGCGGCAGTGGATCCGGAGGCTCGCGCCCGGGAATTGGCGCACGCGATCGCCCGCGAATTGGCGGCGGCCGCACCCGAGGGTTGGCACGAGCTGACCGCCGTCTTCGCCATCACGGTGGTGGTCGGCGGCGGTGAGGTCGTCTTCACCGACGATCAGGACCGCATGCTGCGCGCCGATCCGCCCGAGTCGGTCCTGGAGCTGGTGCGCGAGCACCGCGATCTGTCGGCGGCCTTCGCCAGCGGTCCGTGGTGGCGCCTGTTCGTCCGGTTGGACCGGGCGGGACATCTCCAGGTGGACTACGACTACGGCGACGAACCGTTCCCCGACGATCAACTGCTGGCGCCGGAGGCATATCTGGCCGATCTGCAGGCGTATCCGCGCGATCGGGTGCCGGTCTGGCTGGGCGCATACATCGGGCACGGCGACCGGCAGTCCCGCCCGCCGGCGGTCGCGGCCCGGCAGGCTCGCGCCGATCGTGCCGCGGGTGTGGTGCCCGTGGTGTCGGACGACGACTTTCCCGATCTGTCCACACTGTGGAGCCGGTGGGCGGTGATGGCGGCCGCCTTCGTCGCCGCCGGATCGCAGTGGGGGCCGCGCGTATTGCCCTCGCTGGGCTGGTTCGAGGGCGCCCGGCGCGGCGGCAGCACGCTGTATCTCCTGCCCGGCGGCCGGGCCGTGCTCTCCGGCGGTGTGTGGGAGGCGCCGGCGCTCGATGCCGCCTACAACGGTGGCGCACCGCTACCGGGCCTGTATGCCGGTGCGCCGGAATGGGTCTCGAATTCGGTGCTCAATCCGCGTTTCGGCGACGGGTTGCTGTCGTTCTGCTACTGGTTCGAGGACGGGCGGTGGTATCGCGGTGAGTCGCCGTCGGCCGATCACCTCAGCGACGCGCTGCCGGGCGTGTGGACCTCGGCCACGGTGGCGCAGGTGATCGGTGGCCTGATCGACGGCGACGACGACGAATTGCGCTCCGCGGTGGACACTCTGGTCGCCGCGGCCGAGGCGAATGTGGTCACCCGCGAAACCCTGGTCGCCGTCTTCGGCGACGACGGCGGCTTCGATATCGACGGCGCTTTCAACCAGCTCACGCTGGCCGGTGCGACGCCGACGGGTCCGGCGCCGCTGCCCGAGCCCGAGGCGCTCGAGCGGGTGCGTGGTCATCTCGGCGAGGCCGGGATCGATACGGACGGATATCCGCTGGATCGTCTGCACGCGGATCGGATCTCGGTGGGCTGGATGGTGTACGTGCCCGCCGGACCCGACGAGGTGGCGATCGGGCGGGCCGTGTTCTACGTCGCCGACGACGGTGTGCTGGAACAGTCCTCGTCCTCGATCGCGCCGTCGGTGTATGTCGAGGGTTTCGAACAGCGGTTCCGGGAGCGGCGCGGCGCACTGCGGGCCGGATGACACTCGCCGCCGGTGTTTCACCCCGCGTTCAACCGCCGTTGCCGCCGGTGTTGCTCGCAGGTCGCAGCATGTTCGAAAGATAATGCGGGACTTGCTATTCGGCGTATCGGCCGGGATGGGGGACGACCTCCCCCCGGTATCGCCGACGGGGTGAACGCGCAGCGTCCGCTGGTACCGAATTCGAGGAGCACGACCGATGGCGCCCGATCCGACTACGCCCGTCGCTACGGGTAATCCGTGGCCGGCGTTGAGTGACTACACGAAGAACCACACGTCCGGCAAGGATGCGTTGAAGTTCGAGCCGGACGTGGCCCTGGAGGTGGCAGCGGCCGCGGAGAGCACGATCGCCGCGCTGAAGACGTTGCAGCTCTACACCGACGACCTCACCGCCGGCTCGCCGGTGTCGAATCTTGCGTCGGGGACCGCGCTGGGCAAGAAGTTCGGTACGGAGGCCACCGATCTGAAGACGGTCTTCGAGGACCACAAGACGATCCTCGGCCAGATGATCGACACGTTCATCGCGGCCGGCAAGGCCTACGGCAAGATGGACGGCTTCAACTCCGCGCTGCTGGACAACGTCAGCGGTAAACCGGACTACATGTGGGACGCCGACGGCCTGGACCCGATGGGTGATCCGCCGAAAGTGCCGGGAACCACCGACGATATGAAGAATCCCGTCAACGCGATGGACAACAAGGCCGGATTGCAGTCGTTCCAGTCCTCGACCATCAGCCCCGAAGCGCCCGACTACATGAGCTGGTACGACCTGTTCCAGGTCGGCAACTACATCCGGGTGAACAAGGTGGCCGAGAATCTCGCCAACCACGCGGGCACCTGGTGGTGGATGGCGACCGAGGTGAACAAGGTGTACTCGGATCTGCTCAACAAGATCGACTCGGTGACCGTCGACAAGTGGAGCGGGCCGGGTAAGGAGACCGCGGTGGCGGCGGTGCAGGCCTACGGCAAGAGCATCCCGGGGCTGTCCACCGCGATCAGGGGCACCGGTGACCTGCTTGTCTACAGCTCGGGGTGGTTGAACGAGACCCAATACAGCATGCCGCCGAACAACGATGCCGACGCGAAGACGCAGCAGCAGTGGATCCAAACCGTTCGCGAAAGTTTCCGGCGCACCTACGTCTTCGGGATGAACCAGTCCTCGTCGCACGTCCCGGTACTGCCCGCGGCCGCCGCGGCATTCGGCCAGATACCCGCCAATCCGTACAACCCGACCGGGCAGAACCCACCGGGCAGCCAGAATCCCCCGGGCAGTCAGAACCCGCCCGGTAGTCAGAAACCGCCGGGCGGCAGCACCCCACCCGGCGGCTCGACCCCGCCGGGCGGGACGACTCCGGGCGGCGGCACACCCAACGACGCACAGGCCAAGGCCGCGCAGGAGGCGGCGGCCCGGCAGCAGCGGGAGGCGTTGGCGCAGCAGCAGAAACAGGCCGCGGATTTCGAGAAGCAGCAGAAGGAAGCCCAGCAGCAGCAACAGAAGGAACAGCAGCAGCAACAGCAACAACAGGAACAGCAACAGAAGCAGCAGGAACAACTGCAGAAGCAGCAGGAGCAGCAGCAGGCGGCCGCCCAGCAACAGCAGCAACAGCAGCAGGTCATGTCCGCTGTCCAGCAGCTGATGTCGGCCGCACAGCAGGGCGCGCAGCAGTTGATGCAGGCGTTCCAGCAGGTTGCCCAGACCCTGACGCAGCAACAGCAGCAGGACGCCCTGGCCAAGGCCGGGCTGGGCGATATTCCGGGGCTGAATATTCCGGGTATGGATGGTTCGGATCCGCTTTCTGCCCTGGCCGGCGCCGGAGGCGGTGCGGGCGGCGGCGGTGGCGGTGTGCCCGGCGGCGGTGCCGGGGTGCCGGGAATGCCCGCACTCAGTCGCGATCTGGCGCAGGCCTCCAAGTTGTTCCCGCGGGCGAGCACGCTCAGCACGGCGTTGAGTGCCAACACCGTCGACTCCGCGACCGGCCGGGCGGGCGCGGCGCCGATGGCCGGCACTCCCGGATCGCCGGGGGCGGCCGGGGCGGGCGCGCAGAACCAGCAGGGCAAGGAGCACAAGCGGCCCGCCTATCTGGATTCGGTCGAGCATCTCGAGGACGCGCTCGGCGATGCGCCCGTGGTCGTGAAACCGGTCGTCGAGAAATGACTCGCAGCTGGAGCTTCACCGATCTCGAATTCGTCGTCCTGTGGCGGCATTTCGGTGACGAGGGGCCGCCGCGTCCATTCGTCTACACCACCGACATTCCGCTGGAGGACGACTTCCAGCGCGAATGCACGCGCCTGCGTGACCGGATGCTGGCACGGCCCGACCACACCCTGTTCGACGCGGTGCGCGACTGCACCCGGCCCGATCTCGCCGTCCTGGTCACGGGCTTCGACGGCCACGACCCCCATCGCGGCGAGGGAGCGGTCCGCCTGCTGGCCGCCCGGCGCGAGGACCGCGGCTACCTGCTCACCCAGCTGCCCGGACGCACCCTGTTGCACGCCGGGGGCTTCACGATGGTGCAGTGCGATCCGCTGCGGCTGGCCGATATGGTCGCGGATGCGCTGCCGCCGGTCGACGCCGGCGCCTCCGGGCACATCCTGCTGCCGCCCGATCCGGAATCGGTGGCCGGCGCCGCCGAAGCGCACTACGTAGCGGCCGACAGCGCGGGCGGCGCCCCGCAACTGTGGGACAGCTACGACGAACCCGCCGACGCCGCCGGGCAGCGCTTCCTCGATATCGTCCCGGAACGCTCCGGGACGATCGAAATCGCCCAGGGCGTCTCACGTTTCGGCCCGCGTGGTCGTACCGTCCGCCATCTCGACTGGCGCGACCTGTCCGGCGACGGCCGCTATGTGATCCAGGCGGGCCCGCCGCGCACCGCCACCGGCGTGGACCGGCAGGGGCTGATCGCCGCCGTCAACGCCGAGATCATCACCGTCATCCGCGCGATCAAGGACGAGCGCGTCTGACCGCGGCCGAACGAGCCGATTGCCGACCGACGAACGAGGAGCACGATGTCCACCGCGACAACCAGATCGGGCGCGATAGCGGTCGAGACCACCGAACAGGGTCTGCCGCTGCGCATTTCGATCGAAGCGAGCGAATTGCGCCGTGACCCCGCCGAATTGGCGGACGAACTGCTGCGGCTGTGCTCGCGCGCGGCCGATCGGGCCGGACTCGCGCGGCGACGCCAACTCGCCGAGGCCGGGGTGAGCGGCGATCTGCTCGCCTTGACCGGACTGCCCACGGCGGAGCAGGTCGAACGGCAGGAACTGATCGACGAGCAGGAATACGACACGGAGCCGCAGAGCTGGCTGAGGTCGGTGGAGTGGTAGCCCACGACGCCGGAGACGACACGAACGAGGGGGAGCCGATGCCGAATCCGCCCGACCCGACCGGTGTTTCGGTGATGGACGAGTTGGTCGCCCGCACGGAGCGGCAGCTGGAACGCATGCGCGACCTCGGCGACCGGATGGCGGCGGTGCGCGCCCGCGAAACGTCACCGGACGGTGCCGTCACGGTGGAGGTGGACGGTAACGGCGCCTTGCTCGATCTCATCTTCTCACCGCTGGTGAATCGACTCACCCCGGCGGAATTCGAGCAGGTGGTAGTGTCCACCGCGCGCAGCGCCGCCGCCCGGGCGTTCGCGCAACGCGGTGAACTGGTCGCCGCATTCAACGAGGAGAACGGCGCGGGGACGCGCGAGATTCACTGACGCGTAACGCGTTCTTAAGCTGCGCGCGTGCCAATCTACGTCGTCGCCTGTTGCAATTGCTCGGTAGATGTTCGATCCGCCGGTTACGTGAGCGCGAATCGGCTTACCGGGCAGGGGCTTTCAGATGGGCGAGTTGGTAGCAGTACCCGAGGCGATCCGTCGCTACGGGGACACGGCGGCCGCGATGGCCACCGAAACACTCTCCGCGGGCACCGTGAACCAGGCGGTGGCGATCGCCGCGGCCGTTCCGGTCTTCGGGTTGATCGGCCAGGACTTTCTCGCGACATACGCGCTGGCACAGGCCAATCACCTGAGTTCGGTCGTGGAGCTGGCGACCGTGCACGCCGGAACCGCGGTGACCGCACATCAGAGTGCCGCCACCTACGCGACGACCGACCAGGACAACGCCGACCTGCTCGGCGGAATCGGTCGCGCGTGATGGAACCGGGCCTGGACCGGTCGATCGTCGACCTGTTGCGCCAGAGCGCCATGGGGTCGATCGTGGACCGGCCGGTCAACGACGTACTGCGGGAAATGGGGCTGCCGGCCCTGCCCCAGCTGCCGCCGGCGCCACCGCTGCCGCAGCTACCGCCGCTGCCGGTGCTCGACCTGCACGCGCTGACCAAACCGATCACGGATCTGGCCAGCAGTTTCGGGACCGGCAAACTCGGCTCCGGCCCGGGCGCGGATCCGACGCAGGTGCTCTCCCAGGTGTCGGCCGTGTTGCAGACCGTCGTTCAGCTGGGCACCACGGCGATACAGACGGCGATGTCGCTGTGGCAGGGCGCTGGCGCGTTGTCGGCGGCGGCCAAATCGACCCAGGCGGCCGCCGACGGAACCGCGGTGGCGGGGCAGGGTGCGCAGATGTCGCTCGGCACCACGGCCGCGGCCGGCAGCGTCTTCACCGGCAATGCGTTGATGACGGGCATCACCTCGCAATATCTGACCACGCTCGCGGCGGCGGCCCCGTTCATCGTGACCCCGCCGGGGCAGGTGTTCGTGCTGGCGATGTCGGCGCAGACGCTGGCCGAGGCGCTCGCCGTGGTCACCAAGACGCGAGTCGAATTGACCGCGCACAGCGCGAAAATGGCGCACACCGGACAGAAGGTCAAGATCACCAATGTGCCGCACGGGGTGTCGAATGTCGCCGCGCAGCGGGTGCCGGTGCCGCAGTCCTCGTTGAAGTCCGTGGCCGGTACCACATCGCGGCTCAGCGCTACCCCGTCCGGCATGTCGCCGGCCACCGGCGCGGCGAGTTCGGGCGGCGCCGCGGGCAATGCGACGCAATACGTTTCGCAGGCACTGCAGATGGTGCAATCGTTGTCGGCCGTCGGCGGGGCGGGCGCGCAGGCGGCCACGAATCTCACCGGCCGCGCCGCGAAACCGATCGCGGCGCCGGTTCCGCCGTCGGGCGGGGCTCCGGCCGCCACCGGATCCGGAGCCGGCACGCCCGGCGGAATCGGCGCACCGGCCGCCGGCGCACCCGAGATGTCGTCGCCGCTGCAGGCCGCGCGCACCCCGTCGATCATGACGGAGGCGGCCGTCACCGCGAGCACCGAGTCCGCGATCGCCTCGACCGGCACGACCGGCGGGCCGGGCATGATGCCGATGACGCCGGGAGCGGGTGCCGCCGGAATCGCCCGCGCAGCTTCGGATTCCGGCAGCGCGAGCGAGGCGGTGCGCGGCCAGCTCGTGACGGCCGCCCACGGTAACGACGTCGTGGGCGATATCGCCGGAGTCTCCCTTCCCGTGGTCGGCGCCGCCGATGCGGTCACCACCACCCCGGACACCGAGCCACCGGACAAAGCTCTCACCCTCTAGGAGTTCGCGATGGAATTCGATCCCGTAGTCGCGGCGCGCACCGCCGCCGATCTCGACGCACTCGCCGACCGTCTGGAGGCGGGCCTGCAGGCCGACGCTCCGGCGCTGTCGGTCGCCGCTCCCGGTGTCGACGAGGTGTCGCGGCGCGCGGCGACGACGCTCACGGAGGTCGGCGCGTCGTTCGGCTCGTCCGGCAACCTCGGCGTGCAGGAGCTGCGCAAACTGGCCGCCACCCTGCGGGCGCAGTCGCGCGGACTGTCCCGGATGGACAGCGACAACGCCGCCGACCTCGGCGCCACGGCCTGATCGGGGCACGACGACATGGTCGAACCGCCGGGTGACGGCTTCACCGGGGTGGTCTGGGAAGCCAGGCCCACCGAGCGGCTGGCGCGGGAGCTGACGACGGGTCCGGGCTCGGTGCCGATGGCCGAGGCCGCTTCCGCCTGGGGACGCCTGGCCGCGAATTTCGGTGCCGCCGTGCTGGATTACGACCGGATAGTCTCCGACATCCGCGGCCACTGGCAGTCCGACCGCAGTGACGAGGTGCTGGAGCGTATCGCGCGGATGCGCGATTGGCTGCTCGACGCCGCGACCGCCGCCGGGCGCAACGCCACCCACGCCGCCGAACAGGCCGCGGCATACGAGGTGGCCCGGCTGGCGATGCCGCATATCGCGGAGATCGCGGCGCTGGAACAGGCGATGCACACCGTGCAGGCCATCGGGGCCGCGATGGGCGCGCCGCTGGTCGGCGCCGCCGCGGACATCAGCACCGATCAGGATGTCGCCAAAGCCGGTGCGGCCCGGGTGATGCGCACCTACGAGGCCGCCACCGAACCGCTCGCGCTGCCGTGGCAGCAGCTCGAGCCGCCGGTGCTGGCCACCGGCGACGCCCTCGCTGGGGAGCAGGCGGCCGCCGCGGTGGCCGCCGAATCGGCGCCCGCGATGCCCGCGATCGCCGGTATGCCCGCCATGCCGAACCCGGCCGCCTTCGAGATGCCGCGCACCCTCACCGGTACCCGCGTCCAGACCGTCGCCCGCGCCGCGCAGACGACCGAATTCACCGCGCTGCAGTCCTCGCCCACGCAGACCGGCACGGCAGCCGGCCAAGCGGTCCCCGCCGCGGCCGGTCCCGCCGCCGCGCAGTCCCAGGAGGAACGCACCGCCCGGGCCGGGATGGCGGACGCCCCCGGCGTCGGTGAATTCGAGCTCGAGGCCGGATTCGCCGCCGCGCCAGCGGTTCTCGGTGGAGTCGAGGCGTCGCCCGCGACCGGAACCGCGAGTCCCGCGTAAGGAGAGTTATGGCGACCCTGACCAACGACGCCGTCCTGGCCGTCGCCGAGTTGCTCGGCGTGCAGACGTTGCCGCTGGTGCTCGAGGTCGGTCCGCGGCAGGACTCGATCGACGCCTTCACCGCTGCGCGAACCGAGGCGCTGCGCGGGCTGCGCGGTGCCGGACTCGTGGACCGCTACGACGACGTCGACCCGGAACTCGGTGCGGCCCTGACGATTCTGGCCCAGCCCGAATGCGAACTCGCGGCACGGATCGGCACCGCGGCCGGTGTGCGCCGGGTGTCGGTGGTGCGGCGCGGCGCGGGGCACGCGGTCGCTGTCCGCACCGGTGACGAGATCGACGTCCGCACCATTTGGGCCGACGAGGACGGTGCGGCGCTGGCCCGCCCGATCCTGGACTTACTCGGTCCCGCCGAACCCGCGGATATCGCGAGCTTCAGCGCTGCCACCGACGAGCTCGCGCAGCGCCTCGACAATGCCACGGCGGCAACCGAATTCGCCGAGGCGCTGCACGGCCTGGACGTGACCGAACGCGCGGCGATCGAATTCGGCATGGCGCTGTCACGGTGCCACGCGCACGCCGAGATCGTCGCCTACGTCCACGCCGACGGCATCACCACCCGATCCTCCGGCGCCGTGGCGGTGTACGACACCGCTCGGGGCCGGATCGCGGCCAGCCCGGGCGCCGCATCCGACCAGCGGATGTGGACCACCTTCACGCCGGGATCCGATCACCGCGTCGCACAGGCGATTACGGCGCTGATCGGCACCTTGCCCGGGGGAAGGTGGATGCCCTAGCTCGCGAAATCCCGTGCCAGTGACCACCTGTACTACCGAACCGCATGACCGGAAAACGCCGCATTACCGGAAAACACAGAGAGGGGCCCGACGATGGCCGGACAGCAAATCAGTAACGATGCAGCGAGTACTTCGCAGGCGCAGACCGATATGGCCAACTCGGTCGATCGTATCCGCGCCACCATCGCCCGCGTGACCGAGGCGGTCGACTCCGCCAAGCGCGGCTGGCAGGGCGACGCGTTCTCGGCGTGCAACAAGGCCGCCCAGGACTGGGACGAGGAAGCGGCCAAGCTGAACCAGATCCTCAACGAGATGACCGAGGAAGTCGGCCACGGTAACAAGACCTACACCGGCCTGGAGAGCGAGAACGAGAACGAGTTCCGTCAGCTCATCTCGCAGACCGGCGGTCTGACCAACCTCGGCGTCTGAGGCGAATCCAGCACAACCGTTCCACCGCACACGTACGAAAGGTAGCGACATGCTTTACGAAAGAACAGTTCTCCAGGAGCTTTCCGACCTGCTGAACGGCTTCCACAAGGACCTGCAGTCCGAGGCGAGCAACCTGCAGGACTGCGCGGCCAAGCTGGCCCAGGCCTGGGAGGGCAACGCCGGTCTCGAGGCGTTCCAGCAGTCGAAGCAGAAGTGGGACCAGCAGTTCGGTGACATCAACGGCGACAGCGACCCCAGCACCGCCATGGGCAAGGTGTCGGCGCTGTCCAAGGCCGTCGCCGCCGCGATGAACAACGCGACCGCCGCGGACAAGGTCGTCGCCAACGGCTTCGGCGGCTGATTCAGCCACAGCCGCAGCGGTTTTCACCACGAAGGTCCCGCCCGATGTCCCAGATCGGGCGGGACCTTCGCCGTTCAGGCCGGGACCGGCGGATTCGCCCCCACGTATCGCAGTTCCTCGGGTGTGGCGACCATGTACACGCTGGTCTCCCCGCTCTCGGTGCGCACGGTGACCATATTCGCGGTCACGGGGTCCTCGATCAGGGTGACATCGGGTTCGAAGCCGTCGGCCACCGGTCCGTGCTGGCGCAGCACCATCACGGTGGCATCGGAGTGGTGCCCGCTCGGCGCGATCCCGTCGAAGACCACCATGGTCGCGAACCGATACGAACTGGCCTGCTGGGAACCGGCCGACCAGGTCGCGAGCGTGAGCGCCTGCGGCATATCGACATAGCCGACCATCGGCCGCCATTCGTCGTGCCGATTGGTGTGCACCACCACACTGGCGCCCAACGCGATGGCGCGCAGGATCACCTGTTTGGCGACCAGCGGTGAGCCGATCACCTCGACCCGGCGCACGTGCCGGCTCACCAGCGGCAGCGCCACGCCCTGGCCCGAAGTGTCGGCGCCGATGAGCTGTCCGCATCCGGCGATCGGCATCGGCACCCGATCCAGGGCGTCCGGCGGTCCGAGGTAGCTGTCCAGCGGCAGCGCCGGCACTCCGGTGCCCAGCGGCAGGCTGAAAAGCAGTGCGCGCCGCTGCTTTCCGGGCAACGGAATCAATCCGGCGGAGCGCACCCGGCACGGCG
Organism: Nocardia cerradoensis NBRC 101014; assembly: GCF_000308535.1. Classification (GTDB taxonomy): domain Bacteria; phylum Actinomycetota; class Actinomycetes; order Mycobacteriales; family Mycobacteriaceae; genus Nocardia; species Nocardia cerradoensis. Next base: position 35,031 of record NZ_BAFW01000030.1, read on the forward strand.
CGTCGCGGGTCGCGAAGCGTGCGGTGGCCGTCACGGCGATCGACGGATCGGTGGTCGCGGCGGTCCCGGGGGCGGGCACCCGCTGCAGCCGCACGGTGATCGTGGAGGTCACCGTCGGTGTCGACCACACTTCGGCGATGCCGCGCGAACCCAGGGCCTCGGGAGTCATGCGGTAGGTGGTGTGGTGAAAACCGTTGTGGATCAGACTGTCCGTGGTCTCCTCGAACTCCTCCGGCGCCGCACCGAGGGTCAGCTGGGCGACCGCCTGGTTCATCTCGGTCGCCGAGAGCGCGACCGCCGACAGACCGCGCGCGGCGAGCCGATTGGCCACCCGCCGCGTGGCCACGACCGCCGACCGCAAGGTGCCCTCCGCCCCGCCTCCACGCCGATCCACGGCGGCCGCGTTGGCCAGCGGATCGAGCCGCAGGACGACCCAGACGGTCCGATGCGCCACAGCCGGCAGCGGTCCGAGGATGCTCTCGTAGGCGCGGGCCACCGCACCGGTGCCGGCACTGCGCGATCCGGTGCTGATCACATCGATGGCGGCCAGCCGGATGTCGAACTGATCGAGACAGCGGGCGATCTCGGCGAGCGGCAGCATATCGTCGCCGAGCAGTCCGCTGGGGCTGAGCCGGGTCACCGTCCGCGGCTGTGCGTCGATCCGCAACATGGTGATGAGCCGGTCACCGTCCCAGCGCATTCCGTAACTTCCGCCTTCGGCCAGTGGAACATTGAATGGCGAATGTTGAACGGCGGTGGAACGATTCCGGAACAATTGCCAACGAAAGGTAATTCCACGCGCCAGGGATTGTGCGAGAGAAGCACCGCGAATCGGCGTGAGCGCGACGATCGTCACCGCTGCGGCAACGACGACCGGAACCCACCACAACGGAGTGAAAACCCGTGCCACGAACGCGCCCACAGCTGCCGTGACCAGCACCGGAAGCATCAGACGCAGGGGGAGCAGGTGAAAGAGCCAGAATTCCGTCGAGCGCAATTGCGGTGCGTTCGAGTGGCTTTCGGTGGCATCGGATGAATCGTCGTCGGACGGTGTGGATTTATCTCCGCGCGCGGTGGAGTTCATGCGCACATAATGGACCGAACTCGTTCGGCTTCGCTAGTCTGTCGAAGCGCGGCCGGAGACGGTTCGCGCACTCGAATCGGGTCATCGGAATCAGCTAGTGGGTATCGGGAGGCGGTTGTGCCGGCGCAGTTGACCACCCGTGCCCAAGTCAACGGTTACCGGTTCCTGCTCAAGCGCTACGAACACGCCCTGGTGCGGCGCGACGTGCGGATGCTGCACGACCCCATGCGCACCCAGTTCCGCTCGCTGGTGATCGGCGCGGTGCTGGGCCTGCTGGGTGTGGCCGGTGCCGCGATCCTGGCCTTCCTGCACCCGCAGGGATCCGTGGGTGATTCGAAGATCGTGATGGGCAAGGACTCCGGCGCGCTCTACGTCCTCGTGGACGGAACCCTGCATCCGGTGCTCAACCTGGCCTCGGCGCGTCTGATCACCGGCGCCGCCGCCTCCCCGGCCTCGGTCAAGGACAGCAAACTGACGCAGCCGCGCGGTCCGCTGCTGGGCATTCCCGGCGCGCCCGGTGCGCTGTCCGGATCGGGCGATCCCCGGCGGTCCACCTGGACGATGTGCGACAACCTGCTGCCGCCCGCGACGGGGGGCGGCGCCGCCGCGACGGGGCCGCTCACCACCGTGATCGCCGGACCGCTGGACAATCCGGCCGGCGGTACCCACGCGGTGCCGGTGCGCGCGGATCAGGCGCTGCTGGCCACCCACGGCGGCAAGACCTTTCTCGTCTACGACGGTAAGCGGGCCGAGATCGATCCCGCCGATTCCGTTCTGATCCGCTCGCTCGGATTGCGGGATCAGCGCCCGCGCCCCATCGGCGGCGCGCTGCTCGATGCCACCGAACCTGTTCCGCCGCTGACGGTTCCGGAGATCCGGGGGCACGGTGCACCGGGCCCGGGCAAGCTGTCGGATGTGCCGGTGGGCGGTGTGATCCGGGTCCACGGTGTGGACGCCGACGAGTTGTACGTGGTCCTCGCCGACGGCGTGCAACGGGTCACGCCGTTCGCCGCGGGCCTGATCCGCGACGCGAACTCGCAAGGTATGAACGAGATCTCGACCGTACCGCCGGACCGCATCGTCGGTATTCCGGTCCTGCACCGGCTGCCGATCGACGATTTCCCGCAGCAGGTTCCGGCCGTACTCGCGCCCGATGCGGATCCGGTGGCCTGCGTGTCGTGGACCCGTGCCGCCGACGACGCGCGCGCCACGGTGACGCTGCTGGCCGGGCGCGCGCTGCCGCTGCCCGCGGATGCGGAGCCGGTCGTCCCGGCGACCGCGGACGGCGCCGGCGATCGGATCGACGGCGTCTATCTGCGCCCGGGCACGGGGGAGTTCGTGCGGTCGGTCGGCGCGGAGCCGGGAGCGGTGAGCAACGGGCCGCTGTTCTACGTGGGCGACAACGGGATTCGATACGGCATCCCGGATGCCGACACCGCCAAGGTCCTCGGAATGCCGAAGACTCCGAAGCCGGCGCCGAAACCGATCGTGGAGGCCTTGTCGGCGGGTCCGGCGCTGACCCGGCAGGACGCTCTGATGAGTCACGACAGCCTGCCGCAGTGCCCGGATGCGGGCCCGAGCGCTACGGCCTGCGCCCGGCCGATCCCGCCGCCGGGCAAGAACAACTGAGCGCCACCGGCCGCCCGGCAGGACGAACGGTAGCGATTACCTTGCGGCTCAGCGTAATCCGCCGAGCACGCCTTCCAGCGCCTTGGCCATGTCGGCGCCCTCGATCCGCATCAGCACGGTCTCGTCCACCGCGGACAGATCGATGGATTCGTCGGTGGCCAAACGGTATTCGCGCTCCTCCTCGGCGGCCTCGATCACATTGCGGATGAACCGGCCGTTACCGGCGAGGTCCACCGCACGCCGCTGCTCGCCGCTCTGGTCGGTCACCTGGCGCTCGTACAGCTCCCGGCACGCGGCCTGGAGCAGTTCCAGCGCATCCTCGGAGACCTCCGAATCCCGTTTGCTCGCAATGAACTGACCGATCCGGCCCAGTTCCTCGGGTGTGTAGGACTCGAACTTCACGCGCTTGGCGAAGCGGGACGCCAGACCGTCGTTGGAGGCGAGGAACCGGTCGATCTCGCCGTCGTAGCCGGCGATGATGACGATCAGCCGATCGCGGTCGTTCTCCATCCGGGCCAGCAGGGTGTCCACCGCCTCGCGGCCGAAGGCGTCACCACCGGAGAGACCGGTCTGAATGAGTGTGTAAGCCTCGTCGACGAACAGCACTCCGTCCATCGCGGAATCGATCAATTTGTTTGTTTTTATCGCGGTGCTTCCCAAATGTTCACCGACGAAATCCGAACGCTTTACCTCGACCAGTCGATCGGTTTTCAACAAACCCAACCCACAGTAAATTTTCGCCACCACTCGGGCAATCGTCGTCTTACCGGTTCCTGGCGGGCCGGTGAACGCAAGGTGTTGTCCGCGTGGCGCGCTGGACATACCTTTCTCGGCTCGAATTTTCGCCAATTGCGCGGTGGCCTGGAGTTTCGCCACCTGAGTTTTCACCGCGGCCAGGCCGATCTGCTCGTCCAACTCGGCGCGGGCGACCTCCAGCAGGCGCTTGGCCCGGTCGCCGCGCTCCTCGGTCTCGACCTGTTCGGCGGTCGGCGCCGAGGCCGGATCCCAGCGGTCGGTCCGCGCGTCGATCAGCTCCTTCGAGGTCACCGTGAGGCGGTACTTGCGATCGCGCATGGCCTGGGTGTTCGCGGCGAAGTCCGGCGCCTCCGAGAACACCTTCTCGAACAGGGCCTGGGCCTCGTCCTCGCGGCCCATCTCGCGCAGGCACAACCCGCGGCAGAACCGGGCGGTGGTGGCGGCGGCCGGAATCGGGCCGTTCTCGGCGGCCTCCATCCGGCGGATCGCCTCGCCGAACAGGCCCAGCTGCGCACAGGCCGTGCCGACCATCACGTGCGCGCCCGCGGCCAGGTAGGAGTCCTGCCAGTCCGCCGAACCGGCCAGCACCGTCATCACATCAGGCCAGCGCTGCGTCGTGTAGTGCAGCAGCCCGCGAACGTACTGGCAGATCCGGTCGTCGAGGTCCTGATCGGGCTGCGACAGCAGGCCCGCGCGATGCCGGGCCAGTTCGTCGAGCACCTGCTCGGCCTCGTCGTAATCGCCGGCGGAGATGAGCTGGGTCGCCTGCGCCAGCCAGATCTCGGTGTACCCGGCCAGCGGATAGTCGATGTACTGACCCACCACGAACCGGCCCGCCAGCTGCCGCGGCGCCAGACCGAGCCGGCGCTGCTCCCGGTAGAGGGTGGAGCCGCTGGTCTTGTAGAGGTTGAACACCACCTCGGGAGTGATCTCCCCGGCCGCGGCCCGGCCCAGCCAAGCGTCGCACATGCCCGGATCCCATTCGGTGGCGCGCTGGAATGCGAGCTTCGCATATTCGAGATCGGGCGTGGATTCCTGGCCGTCGATAGCGATACCCAATGACAATACGCCGGCATCGAAGGCGCGTTGTGCTTGGCGGTTGCCGGTCATACGGACAGTCCCCTAAACGCGTGAATGTGCTAATTCTCGCTCAGCATACCGGCTGCCGTGACAGCCGATCTCGGTTAAGTTTGGAACGTCGCAATACAGCGACGAAAATCGTAGGGAGTTCTGTAATCCGTGACCGAGTCGTCGAGCAGCGGCGTGGGGGCCGTTGACCCGGAATTGTGCCGAGTGTCGGTGATCGGCGGAAATACTCAACTCGATGTGGGCCTGCCCGCGACCGTGCCGGTCGCGGCGTACATCACCGACCTGGTCGAGCTGATCGATTCCCGCAATCCCGACCTGACCGAACACGACGAGGGCGCGCCCGTGCGCGCACAGCACTGGACGCTGGCGCGGATCGGCCGCGACCCCATCCCGCCGCACCAATCGCTCACCGACGCAGAGGTTTTCGACGGCGAGTTGCTGGTGTTGCGCTCGGTGACCGCCAAGGAGGCGCCCGCCCTCTTCGACGATGTGATCGACGCCGTCTCGCGGCTCACCGCCGAATCGGGAAACGCCTGGTCACCGACGGCGGCGCGGCGAATGGGATTGGGCGCCGGGCTGATCGCGGTCCTCGTCGCGGTGGCGGTGCTGGTGTCCGGTAAGGGCACCGGCAGCTGGAACGGATTCATCGCGCTGGGCGCGGGTGTGCTCGCCGCCGGTGCCGCCGTGATCGTCGCACGCCGCTATCCGGCCGAGCGCACGACGGCGATCGTGTTGTCGCTGTTCGCGATCGCGCTGCTCGGCGCGAGCGCGGGCCTGCTCACCCCGGGACGGGTGGGGTCGCCACACCTGCTGTTCTCGGCGGTCGCGGCACTGGTCGTGGCGCTGGCACTGTATTCGATGACCCGCGCCGGATCGCTCGTGGTCGCCGCGGTGGTCACCGATGCCGCGGTGCTCGCGGTCGCCGCGGCCGTACGGATGGTGTGGGACTTCGACATCGCGAAGATCGCCGTCGGCGTGCTGATCTCCGGTCTGGTGCTGATCACGATGGCTCCCCGGGCCGCTGTGGCCGCGGCGCGCCTGCCGGTTCCCCCGGTACCGACCGCGGGCGGTGCCATCGACCCCACCGATCACGAACCCCGCCCGACGATCGCCGACATCGGTGTCATCGGCGCGACGGCACTGCCCTCGGCGGCGGGGCTGGAGCGCCGCGCCCGGGCGGCCAACCAGTACCAGTCCGGAATTCTCGTGGGCGCCACGCTCGCAGCGGGTTTCGGGGCGATCCTGGGCGCCGATCCGCTGGGCGAGGCGCGCTGGCAGGGGCTGCTGCTGGCGGCGATCACCGCGGTGGTGCTGTGCCTGCGCGGCCGGGCGTACGCGGATCTCACCCAGGCGTCGACGATGATCGCCGGCGGGGCCGTGGTGGCACTCGTCGTCATCGCCGGTGCCGCTGTGGCGCAGGAGGATCGGCGCGCCGTCGGTGCGGGACTGTTGCTGATCGTCGCCGCGGCGGTGGTCGGCTTCGGTGTGCTCGGACCGCGCGCGGACGTGTCGCCGGTGCTGCGACGGGCGATCGAGATCTTCGAGTACCTGCTGATCATCGCCATCGTGCCGCTGTCGCTGTGGCTGATGGACGTCTACTCGGCCGCGCGGAACATCTGATCGGGCGATGATCGTGCTGCGCTACGGAAACGATTGTCCGATAGCGGGTTTCGTCCGCCCGGCCACGCGCCGGCTGCGCGTGGCCGCTGCCGCGGCGGTACTCGGCGCATCGCTGCTCGGCGGTGGTCCGGCGGCCGCGGTCGCCCCGCCGGCGATCGACGAGGGCGCGCTCGGGCAGGCGCTGGCCGTCAACGCCAAGAACGGCCCGCCGGACCAGACCGAGAAGCGCGCGGTCTGCGCCGAACCGTATCTGACCGGTGCGATTCCGCGGGATCCGCCACTGCCGCAGCGGATTCTCGATCTGGACCGCGCGTGGAAGTTCAGTCGCGGCGCCGGGCAGAAGGTCGCTGTGATCGATACCGGTGTCAACCGCCATCCACGCCTGCCGGATCTGCAGCCCGGTGGCGACTTCGTCACCGCCGGCGACGGCACCGAGGATTGCGACGGCCACGGTACTCTCGTCGCCGGATTGATCGCCGCGCGTCCGAGCCCCGCCGACGCGTTCTCCGGGGTCGCCCCGGACGCGCAGATCCTGGCCATCCGGCAGTTGAGCCTGCAGTACGAGGCGAAGAACCGCAACAACGACGAGACCGGCAAGGTCGCCGCCGGTGGATACGGTGACGTGCTGACGATGGCGGCCGCCGTGGTACGCGCGGTCGATATGGGCGCCACGGTGATCAACATCTCCGAAGTGTCGTGCACCCCAGCGGGTTCCGAGACCGCCGACGGCGCACTGGGTGCGGCGGTGAAATACGCCGCCGACCGCAATGTCGTCGTGGTCGCCGCGGCCGGCAATCTCGATCAGGCCGCCTGCTCGGCGCAGAACGACACCAGCGGCTGGAACGGAGTGCGCACCGTCATCAGTCCGGCCTGGTTCTCCTCGTACGTGCTCTCGGTCGCCTCGACCGATCCGGACGGAGCGACCTCGCCGTTCTCGATCCACGGCCCGTGGGTGGGTGTCGCCGCGCCCGGCCGCGCGATCATCTCGCTCGACAGCAAGCCGGGCGGAACCGGCCTGGTCGACACCGAACACGGCGACGAGGGACCGCTGACCATCGACGGCACCAGCTTCTCCGCGGCGTTCGTCTCGGGCCTGGCGGCCCTGGTACGCAGCAGATTTCCGGATCTGAGCGCGGCGCAGGTGATCGACCGGATCGAGCGGACCGCGCACAATCCCGGCGCGGGCCGCGACGATCGGGTCGGATTCGGGCTCATCGATCCGCTGGCGGCCCTCACCGCGCAGCTGCCGCCACCGTCCGGACAAGCCGCGCAGGTGCCGCGAGCCATCGCGCCGCCCGACCCGGATCGCGGCCCCGACCCACTGCCGCGCCGGGTGGCGATCATCGGCTCCGGCGCGCTGCTGGCGCTGCTGGCCGTCGGCTGGGCCGCCGCCCTGCCGTATCGGCGCAGGCGGCCCGAACCGGCCGCCGCCGATCCGGCCGCCGGATACCTTTCCGCCACCCCGGCTCCCGCCGGGACCGACTCGCCTCGAGGAGAGTAGGCATGTCCACCGACGGATTCGTGCGCCGACCGCGGATCGCCCCGCCGCGGGCACCCGGCGGCGAGGTGGCGCTGACCGCCCCACCGGAGATTCCGCGGCCGGTGCCGCCCGCGCTGCTGATGCGGCTCATGCCCGTGGTCATGGTGGTCGCGGTGGTCGGCATGATCGCGATGATGGTGATGATGGGGCGCAATCTGCTCGCCAACCCCTTCATGCTGATGTTCCCGATGATGATGCTGATGTCGATGGTCGGCATGATGGCGGGCATGCGCGGCTCGGGCGGCCCCAAGCGCGCCGCCGAACTGAACGAGGAACGCAAGGATTACTTCCGCTACCTCGACCAGGTCCGCCGCGATGTCCGCAAAACCGGTGGCGCACAGCTGCAATCGCTGATCTGGAGTCATCCGGAACCGGCCGACCTGCGCGCGGTGGCCGGGACCCGCCGGATGTGGGAACGCCGGCCCAACGACCCGGATTTCGGGCATGTGCGCGTCGGTGTCGGCAGTCACCGGCTGGCCACCAAACTGGCCCGCCCCGAAACCGGCCCGCTCGAGGACCTCGAGCCGGTGTCCACGGTCGCGTTGCGTCGCTTCGTGCGCACCCATTCGGTGGTGCACGGCCTGCCCACGGCCCTGTCGTTGCGGGCGTTCCCGGCGATCAACATCGAGGGACGCCCGGACGAGACGCGCATGCTGGTGCGCGCCATGCTGATGGAATACGTGACCTTCCACGGCCCCGACCACGCCGCGGTCGCGATCATCTGCGCCGACCCGGATGCCGAGGCCTGGTCGTGGGCGAAATGGCTTCCGCACCTGCAACATCCGGTCGACCGCGACGGTATGGGCGCGGCCCGGATGATGTACCGGTCGCTGGCCGAACTGGAGACGTCCATGGCCGCCGAACTGCTCGAGCGCGGCCGGTTCATGCGCAACGCGCAGCCCACCGCCGGGCGCATCCACCTGCTGGTGATCATCGACGACGGCTACGTCAGCGGAACCGAGCGGATCGTCAGCGATGCCGGACTGGATTCGGTGACCGTGCTCGACCTGACCGCACCGCAGGCCGGACTCGCGGTGCGCCGCGGTCTGCAGCTGGTGGTCGCCGACGGCACCGTCGCCGCGAGATCCGCCGCGGGCGTGGAGCAGTTCGCCGCTTCCGACCCGGTGACCATCGCCGAAGCACAGACCCTGGCGCGGGCGCTGGCCCGTTACCGGGTCGCCACCGCGGCCCAGATCGTGAGCCTCGGCGACGAATCGCGAGCCGTGCCCGGCCTGATGGAACTGCTGAAGATTCCCGACGCCGCGCAGATCGATCCGGCGTCGGTGTGGCGCCCGCGCAACGATCGCGAGCGGCTGCGGGTGCCGATCGGCATCACTCCCGACGGTACGCCGGTCGAGATCGACATCAAGGAGTCGGCCGAGAACGGTATGGGACCGCACGGATTGTGCATCGGCGCAACGGGTTCGGGTAAGTCCGAATTCCTGCGGACCCTGGTGCTGTCCATGGTGACGACCCATTCGCCGGATCAGCTGAACATGGTGCTGGTCGACTTCAAGGGCGGCGCGACCTTCCTCGGACTGGAATCGCTCGCGCACGTCGCCGCGGTGATCACCAATCTCGAGGAGGAGATCGCCCTCGTCGATCGTATGAAGGACGCGCTGTCGGGCGAGATGACCCGGCGCCAGGAACTGCTCCGCTCGGCCGGCAACTTCGCCAACGTCACCGAATACGAGCGGGCCCGCGCGGCCGGGGCGGCTCTCGATCCACTGCCGGCGCTGTTCATCATCGTCGACGAGTTCTCCGAACTGCTCTCGCAGAAGCCAGATTTCGCGGATCTGTTCGTCATGATCGGCCGCCTGGGCCGCTCGCTGCGCGTGCATCTGCTGCTGGCCTCGCAGCGGCTCGAGGAGAACAAATTGCGCGGCCTCGACTCCCACCTGTCCTACCGGATCGGCCTGCGCACCTTCTCCGCCAACGAATCACGCGCGGTCCTCGGCATCACCGACGCCTACCACCTGCCGAGTGTGCCGGGTTCGGGCTACCTCAAGAGCGATGCCGACGATCCGCTGCGGTTCAACGCCTGCTACGTCTCCGGCGCCTACGAATCACCCGCGGGGAA
>NZ_BAFW01000029.1 GCF_000308535.1 Nocardia cerradoensis NBRC 101014
GGTTGTGGGTGAGGGTGTCGCCCTGCACGTTCACCGGAGCGACGGCCTGCCACTGGAATCCGGGCACCGAGGCCATCACGCCGCCGACCTGGTCGACCAGGCTCAGACCGGCCTCGCCGGCCTCCAGCTCGTTGGCGCGAGCGGACCGCGAACCGTTCGGGTCGAGCACCAACTGCAGCTTGCTCTGCAGCTCGCCGACGCCCGGAGCGGCGGCGTGCGCCGGGGCGGCGATCGGCGCGGCGACGGCCGGGGTCACGGAGGCGACGCCGCCGGCGAAGACCACGGCGGCCAGCGAAAACGCCGCAACGGCACGGGATTTGATCTTGATCATGGTCGTATCCGATCAGTTGTGGGACAGGAGTGCCGTGCCTCGCAATCGTTCCGCAAGGGCTGGCACCACCTAGCAATATAAGGTAAGCCTATGCAAAGGTAGGTAACACTCAGTCGACTTCGGGCGGATCCGCTCTTCCCGATATGTCGGATCTGCGCAGCTGAACGCCCCTGGCGACCGGCTGGGCGGTGGCTGGAATCACAGAACGGGAGTACCAGTGAAGACGCTTCTCGTGGTCGGAGCCGGGCCGAAAGCGATGGCAGTGGCGGCGAAGGCCCGGGTGCTGCGGGACCTGGGGTTACCCGCTCCGCGCGTGGTCGTGGTGGAACCGCATGCGGTGGGCGGTAATTGGCTGCCCAGCGGCGGATGGACCGACGGCCAGCACCGGCTCGGCACCAGCCCCGAAAAGGATGTCGGCTTCCCGTATCACTCCACCTGGGCGCGTGGCCACAACCGCGCGATCGACCAGGCGATGATCGCCTACAGTTGGACGTCGTTCCTGGTCGAGAACGGCACCTATGCCGAATGGGTCGACCGGGGCCGGCCCAGCCCGCATCACCACGTCTGGGCCAACTATCTGCAGTGGGTCGCCCGCAAGGCCGAGGTCGAGATGGTGATGGGCGCGGTGCGCCGGATTCGCCCGGCCGCCGACGGCTGGCTGGTCGCGGTGGCCGACGGTGCCGGCGTGGAGACCGAAATCGATTGCGACGGGCTGATGATCACCGGCCCGGGCGACAGCCGGCGCGCGCTGGCCGACCATCCGAAGGTGCTGAGCATCGCGGACTTCTGGGATCTCGCCGGTAAGCGCCGGCTGCCGGTCTCCTCGCGGGCGGCGGTGATCGGCGGCGGTGAGACCGCGGGGTCGGCGGTGGACGAACTGGTGCGCCACGACGTCCTCACCGTGTCGGTGATCTCGCCCGCGGCCACCATCTACACCCGCGGCGAAAGCTATTTCGAGAATGCGCTGTTCAGCGATCCGGCGAAGTGGCGGGCACTGAGCCTGCAGGAGCGTCGCGACGTCATTCGCCGCACCGATCGTGGCGTGTTCTCGGTGCGGGTGCAGGAGAATGTGCTGGGGGACAATCGCGTTCATCATCTCCAGGGACGCGTGGTGCGGGTGGCCGAGCGCGGCGAGGGGGTGGCCCTCACCTTGCGCAATGAGTTGCGCCCCGATCAGATGCACGCCTTCGATCTGGTGGTCGACGCCACCGGCGGCCAGCCGCTGTGGTTCCTGGACCTGTTCGATGCCGATGCCTCGGATCTGGTGGAGCTCGCGGTGGGCGGGCCCGTCACCCATGCGCGGCTGGAGGCGGCCATCGGCCACGATCTGGCGGTGTCCGGCCTCGACGCCAAGCTCTACCTGCCGAATCTCGCGGGGATGGCGCAGGGGCCCGGCTTCCCCAATCTCAGCTGCCTGGGCGAACTTTCGGATCGGGTGCTGGGTGAGGTGCCGGTGCGCCGGACCGCCGCGGTGGCGCGGATCGGGGCCGGGCAGCGCCCGGAATGATCACGCGGCTAACTGTAGGCTAGGCTACCCTTAGTTCGAGGGAAGAGGTTCGGTTCATGCGTATCGTGTCGTTCGGTTATCAGACCTGGGGTCGTAAAACGCTGCAGGCCCTGATCGATTCGGAACATGAGGTGGTGCTCGCGGTCACCCACCCCGCGAGTGAACACGCCTACAAGGGCATCTGGTCCGATTCGGTCGAGGAACTGGCGCGCGAACACGGCATTCCGGTCCACCTGACCGAGCGCGCGGATGCGGAGACGATCGATCTGGTCAAGCGCGCCGAACCCGACATCATCGTGGTCAACAGCTGGTACACCTGGATGCCGCCGGAGCTGTATCTGATGCCGCCGCACGGCACGCTGAATCTGCACGATTCGCTGCTGCCGAAGTTCACCGGCTTCTCGCCCGTGCTGTGGGCGCTGATCAGCGGCGAATCCGAATTCGGCCTGACCGTGCATCGGATGGACGAACAGCTCGACACCGGCGACATCCTCGTGCAGCGCTCGCTGCCGATCGGCCCGACCGCCACCGGAACCGAACTCGTCCTCGCCGGAATGGAACTGATTCCGGGCGCGCTCCGGGAGGCGCTCAGTGCGATCGAATCCGGCACCGCGGTCTGGCGGCCGCAGGACAAGGCCGAGCGCACCTATTTCCACAAGCGGTCCGAGCGCGACAGCCGCATCGACTGGCACTGGGACGCGGTGGATCTCGAGCGTTTCGTGCGCGCGCTGTCCGAGCCGTATCCGCGGGCGTTCTCCTACTACCGCGGCGAGAAGGTGGAGATCACCGCCGCCACCCTGTCGCAGGCCCGCTACGGCGGAACCCCCGGCCGAGTCGTCGTGCAGGAGGGTGGTGGCGTGGTGATCTGCGGGCCGGACGCACACCGCGGCGGCAATCTCGGCCTGGTCGTCACCCGGGTGCGCACCGCCGACGGCGCCGAGCACGACGGTGCCGAATTCTTCGCTCGCGGTGGTTATCTCACCGACGCCCCGCGATGACCGCGCTGTCGGCGCAGGAGCCGGCCACGGGGCAGCTGTCGGCGGCGCAGCGCCGGATCTGGTTCCTGCAGAACCGCGATCCGGAGGACACCACACTCAACTGCTGTGCGGTTCACCGCCTCGAGGGTGCGGTGGACGCCGTCCGGTTACGGGACGCGATCGCCGAAACCGTTGCGCGGCACCGGGTTCTGCGTACCGTATACACCCTCGACGAGGACGACGAGCCGCGGGCGGTGGTGCGTTCCGACGCGGCACCGACCTGGCAGGAGGTGGATCTGCGCGATCTCGCCGACGCCAGTCGCGAGCGCCGAGCCGAGGTGCTGATCCGCCGCGAGGCGGGGCGCCCCTTCGATCTCTCGTCCGAGACGCCGTTGCGCTGCCTGCTGATTCGCACGGGTGAACGGCAGTATGCCCTCACCCTCGTGGTGCATACGATCGCCTGGGACGACGACTCCTGGCAGATCTTCCTCGACGAGGTCGGTCAGCGCTACGACGCGGTTGCTCACACGCGGGCGTCCCACGACGACCGCCCGGTGCGCATCCGACGCGACGGCGCGCCCGTACCGGTAGCCGAGGCCGATCGCGCGTATTGGCGAAACGCCCTGTCGCCCTTGCCGCAACCGCTGGAGCTGCCCGGCCGTGTCGTCGCGACCGTGCCCTCGTTGCGCACCGGCCACGTCCGCGCCGGGCTCCCGGGCGACCTGGCCGCGCGGGTAACGGAGTTCGCGCACCGGCAGGGCACCACCCCGCTCGTGGTACTTCTCACCGCCTTCGACGCGCTGATCCACCGCTACACCGCCGCAACGGATTTCCTCGTCTGCGTGCCGGCCACTGTCCGGCATGCCGACGACACCGGAATCGGGTATTTCGGCAATACGCTGCTACTGCGTACGACGGTCGACCCGGCGGACCGCGTCCTCGACTGCCTGCGTGCGGTGAACGACCGCGCCGCAGCGGCTTTCGAGCACCGCGGCACACCGATAGATCAGGTCGTCGCCGACCTCAACCCGGAGCGGGGCAGTGGTCGCGACGGACTGGAGCAGCTGGCCCGCATCGAATTCGGCATCCGTCGCACCGCGGCGCTCTCCTTGGACGCCGCCGCGACCGCCGCGGTCGATGTCGGCAGCCCGACGACGCGGATGCCGCTGTCGCTCACCGTGATCACCACCGGCGACCTGCCCGAGCGGGTTGAAATCGCCTATCAGGCAAACGAATTCGACGCCCGCATCATCGAACAGTTCCTCACCCACTATGTGCGCGTGCTCGCGGCGGCGATCGCCGAACCCGAGCGTCGTATCGGCGAGCTGGATTTCTTCGGGGTTCGCGACCGCGAGGCAGTTCTGGAGCAGTCGCACGGTGAACTCGTCGCCGTCGCTCCCACCACGCTGGTCGATCTGTTCGAGCGCCGAGTGACAGCGAATCCCGAGGCGGTCGCACTCGTCGATGCCCGCGACGGAGATCGCGAACTGAGCTACGACCATCTCGACCGGCGCGCGAATCGCCTGGCGCATCACCTGATTCGGCAGGGTATCGGTACCGAGGACGTGGTGGCGCTGCGGCTGAACACCTCGGTGGAGTTCGTGGTCGCCGTCCTCGCGGTGCTGAAGACCGGAGCGGCCTATCTGCCGATCGACCCGGCCTATCCCGCGGATCGGGTGGAATTCCTGCTCGCCGACGCGCGGCCGGCGCTGGTCCTCGATGCCGGCGATCTGCGCGCCGCCGAAGCGGCCGCCCGCACCTCACCTCAGCACGATCCACGCGACAGCGACCGGCTGCGCCCGCTGCGGCCCGGCAATCTCGCCTACGTCATCTACACCTCCGGCTCCACCGGAACCCCGAAGGGGGTCGGGGTCTCCCACGCCGCGATCGCCGAACACGTGGTGGGATTCTGTGCGCAGTGGGGTGTGGGCGCCGAGGATCGGCTGCTGCAATCCTCGTCGATCGGTTTCGACGCCTCGCTGCTCGACATCTTCGTGACCCTCACCCTCGGCGCCGGCCTGGTGATTCCGAAGGTGGACGCCTTCGACGACATACCCCATGTGGCGGAACTGATTTCGCGCTGCGGCGTGACCGTGCTGCATATGGTGCCCTCCATGCTCAGCACCCTGCTGATGCTTCCGGAGGTGAGCCAGTGGCGCGCGTTGCGCCATGTGCCGGTCGGCGGTGAGGCGCTCTACGGTGAGGTCGCCGACCGGTTCGCCGGCATCTTCGAGGCCGAACTCCGCAACCATTACGGGCCCACCGAGGCGGTCGTCTCGGCCACGCATCTCACCGTGGAGGGCCCGCAGGGAACCGGGATCGTGCCCATCGGCCGCCCCAACCGCAATGTCACCCTGTATCTGCTGGACGAGCGGCTGCAACTGGTGCCGACCGGCGTGGTGGGCGAAATCTACCTCGGCGGTGCGCAATTGGCGCGCGGCTATCTCGGCCGGGCCGCCGCCACGGCCGAACGTTTCGTGGCCGACCCGTTCGCGCCCGGGCAACGGCTCTATCGCACCGGAGATCTGGCGCGCCGCAACGGCAATGGCGAACTCGAATTCCTGGGCCGCGCCGACGAACAGGTCAAGGTGCGCGGCTACCGCATCGAACTCGCCGAGGTACAGGCCGCCGTCGCCGCCCATCCGGACGTCGCGCACTGCGTGGCCGCCGCGGTCGCCGACGAGACGCTCGGTACGGTACTCGCCGCCTACCTCGTGCCCGCGCGTAGCGAGAACGGCAGCGCCGCACCGGATGTGGACGCGGTGCGGGCACACGCCGCGGCGGTCCTGCCGCCGTACATGGTTCCGGGAGCCTTCGCGATCATCGACGAGATTCCGCTGACCGAACACGGAAAACTCGACCGCCGCGCGCTGCCGCTGCCACAGCGGTCGCCGGTGGAGTTGTATCGGGAGCCCAATACCGCGGTGGAGACGCGGATCGCGGAGTTGTTCGCGCGGATGTTCGGCCGCGAGCGGATCGGTGCCGAGGATTCGTTCTTCGAACTCGGCGGTCATTCCCTGCTGGCGGTGCGGCTGCTCGCCTGGATCCGAGCCGAATTCGGCGTGCGGATCGGCGTGCGCGCACTGTTCGGCACTCCGACCGTGGCCGGATTGGCGGCCCGGGTCGAGGCATCGACGACCAGTGTTAGCTTAGCCTAAGCTACGATCTCGAGAGGGCCGGGATCGCGAGTCGCCCGGAGCGAAGTACAAGGAGCTGTGCAATGAACCCAGGTCGAACATCCGCGGGCCGCGGTATGCGCGCACGCGGCGCGGTGCTGCGAACCACGTTGCTGGCGCTGATCCTGGGTCTGGTGACGGCCGTGGCCGCCTGCGGATCCGGTTCGGACGACGCCGATTCCGGTGGCGCCGTGACGATCCAGCACAGCATGGGCACCACCACCGTCGACGGCACGCCCAAGCGCGTGGTCACCCTCGGCCCGGCCTGGCTGGACGCGGCCGTCTCCCTCGGGGTCACCCCGGTCGGCTATCTGGTCCCCGGTGCCGGGGCCGGGATGACTGTGCCGTGGCTGCCGTCGTCGCTGCCGCAACAGTCCAAGGCTTTGAACATGGGCGGCGATGTCGTCGAGCAGATCGCGGCGCTCGAGCCCGATCTCATCGTGGCGCCGGGCTACATGATGGACAAGGCCATGTACGACAAGCTGTCCAAGCTGGCCCCGACCATCGGGCCGCTGTCCTCGGCGCAGATCGATCCGTGGGAAGACCAGGTTCAGGCCCTCGGCAAGGCGCTGCACAAGCAGGACCAGGCCGAGAAGGTGGTCGCCGATGTGCACGGCAAGGTCGACGCGGTCGCCGCGAAACATCCCGGCCTGAAGGGCAAGAGCTTCCTCACCTGCATGCTCACCACGCCCACCCAGCTGATGGTGCTGGCGGATCCGAAAGACGGTTCCGCGCAGGTGTTCACGCGGCTCGGGATGACGATGCCGGCGAAACTGGTCGCCGAGGCCCCCTCGGGCGGACGGCTGGCGCTCTCGCCGGAACGGCTCGGCGACCTGACCTCCGATCTGCTGGTGTGCGGCGCCGCTCCGGGCCTGCAGGAGAAGTTCACCCAGCTGCCCGGCTACGCGGATCTGCCGTCGGTGCGCCAGGGCGGCATCTCGTTCGTGGACATGATCACGATCAACGCCATCAACCAGCCGACCGCACTGTCGGTGCCGTATCTGCTGGACAAGCTCGAACCGACATTCTCGACCGTCGGCAAGTAAGGACTGAGTACCCATGTCTGATTCGCCCGTGCCGAATACGACCGCGCCGGCCGCGTCTGCGCCGGAAACCGCTGCGGCCGCGACCCAGTCGCGAACGGGCGGACGGGGCATCCCGTTGTCCCCGGCCCAGCAGGCCGCCCTGCTGCCGGAACGACTGCGCGGCGTCGCGGCGACGAATCTCTTTCTCGCCCTGGAGATCACCGGCGACATAGATCCGGCCGATCTGGACCGGGCCGCGGTCGCCGCGGTGAGCCGGCACGACATTCTGCGCACGGTCTACCCGGACGATCGCCGGATTCCGTACCAGCGTGTCGTCGACGCGCCCGACACGGTGGTCGAGACGGTCGAGACCGCGTCCGCGGACCTCGACGCCGCGCTGCGGTCCGATGCCGCGCACCGCATCGATCCGGTGCGCGAGCTGCCGATCCGGATCAGACTGCACCGCACCCCCGATCGAGACGTCCTGTCCCTCACCGCGCATCCGGTGGCCGCCGACGATCGCAGTCTCGAACTGCTGGTCGCGGAACTGCTCGAGGGATCGGTCGCCGAGCCGGTGGCACAGTACCGGGGCTACGCGATGGCGCAGATGAAGTCGCTGGTCGGCGATGCCGCCGCCGATCCCGACCTCGGGTACTGGCTGGATCGGCTGGCCGATCTGCCGGAGCGGGCGACCGTGGCGGTGGCCGGTGCTTCCGGCGCGCAACCGGGTCCGGCCGCCGCGACGCGCACGCTGCGGGTCCCGGCGGCTGCCTTCGGCGACCACGACGTCGAACTGTCCGTGGTCGCCGCGCTGGCCGCTGTGCTGGGCGCGGCGGGTCTCGGTGATGATGTGCCGATCGGTATCGCCGACGCGGGACGGGCTGGTGCACAAGAGGATTCGGCGCTAGGCGCCTACGCGAACCATCTGGTGCTGCGCATCGACACCGCAGCGGCGGCCACTCCGCGAGCGCTGCTGGCGCAGGTCGCGGAGCTCGCGGTGCCCGCGCGCGCCCATGCCGCGGCCCGGATCGAGCGGATCACGCATCAGCTGCGCGGTGCCGCCGCCGTCGCCGCGGGTGCGCCATTCCAGGCACTGGTCACCACCCGGACCGAGGTGACCGGCGCGAACGCACGCGAGATCGCCCGGCGAGTGGCGCGGCCACACGGAACCGATGTCGTCGCCGATGTCGTCACCGGAGCCGAGGAGGTGGCGGTGACCCTCGAATTCCCGGCGGCATTCGCCGGAAGCGCTGAATTCGACGCGCTCACAAGCGGGATCGAGCGATGGCTGCTGAATTTCGCTGCGGCCTCGGAGAATCCGCTGCGCGAGGTGGAGCTTCCGACGGTGTTCGAACGGGACGCGTTCTACCACGGTGGCACCGGCCTCGGCGGAGAGCCCAGCACGGATGCCGAACGGCTGATCGCCGATACCATACGCGAGGTGCTCGAACTGGATGCGGACGACGAGGTCGGCCGCGCCGACACCTTCTTCTCCCTGGGCGGTGACAGCATCGCCGCACTGCGCATGGTCACT
Source organism: Nocardia cerradoensis NBRC 101014 (assembly GCF_000308535.1). Taxonomy (GTDB): domain Bacteria; phylum Actinomycetota; class Actinomycetes; order Mycobacteriales; family Mycobacteriaceae; genus Nocardia; species Nocardia cerradoensis. The sequence continues at coordinate 8,551 of NZ_BAFW01000029.1, forward strand.
CTGCTCGGTGAGCGAGGCTATGCGCTGGACGTGCAGAAGGTGTTCGAATTCCCGGCTGTGCACGAACTGGCCGCACAGCTGACCGAGGCCGAGGCGGCCCCGGCCGCCGAACAGACCGCCCCCGTCGCGCCGATGAGCGCTTCCGGTCTGGATCCGGCTGCACTGGCCGCACTCGGCAAGAAGTTCGCCGCACGGTGAGCGAGGTGGAGATTCTCGACGTCGTCGCGCTGTCGCCGCTGCAGCGCGGGCTGTATTCGGTCAGTTCGATGGCGCAGGGCATCGACCCCTACCTGGTCACCTTCGCGGTGCGCGTGGAGAATCTGGCCGATCCGGCGGCGCTGCGTGCGGCCTTCGACGGTGTCCTGCGGCGCTACCCGCATCTGGGTGCGGCGGTCCTGGCCGAGGATGTGCCGCATCCGGTGCTGGTCATCACCTCGGAGGGCCGAATCGGCTGGCGCGAGGTCGATCTGCGCTCGGCCCCCGACCCCGAGGCGGCGGCGCGGGATCTCTACTGGGAGGAAGCGCGCCGGCGGCTCGACCTGGACCGCGGTCCGCTGTTCCGGGTCGTCGCGGCGCGGGTCGGCGAGCACGAGTACGAAGTGGTGTGTACCGCACACCATATCGTCGTCGACGGCTGGTCGATTCCGCTTCTGTTCTCCGATCTGATCGCCCTGCACCGCGGGGAGGGCGCGGCGTTGCCCCCGGCTCCGCCGTTGCGGGAACATGCGGCCTGGCTGGCGAGTCGCGACACCGAGGCCTCGGCGCGGGCGTGGGCCGCGGCACTGGAGGGTCTGGCGCCGATGCCGATGCTCGGGCCGCCGGCCCCGGCGGATCTCGACCTGCCCGTCGTGGGCGAGGCGCGGGTGGACGCGGTGGGCACCGACCTGCTCCTGAACTGGGCGCGGGCCAACGGTCTCACCCTGAACACCGTGCTCCAAATGGCTTGGGCGCGTATCCTTTCCGGTCTGACCGGCCGCGACGACGTGGTCTTCGGCCAGACCACCTCGGGCCGCGATGCCTCGCTGCCGAACGCGGAGCGCCTGGTCGGCGCGCTGGTCACCACCATTCCGGTACGGGTGCGGATGGACGAACGCGCGCCCGCGCAGGTCGGCGCCGAACTGCAGCGCTCGGTGGCGCGGCTGCGGGCCCACGAATATCTGGGCATCGCGGAGATCACCCGCCACGCCGGAGCCGGCCAATTGTTCGACAGCCTGCTCGTCTTCGAGAACTCGCCGGTCGGCGCGGTCGCACCGCGCATGCCGATGGGCGGCGGCGCCACCATGACCGCACGCCGCGTCGATTCGCCGAGCCATTATCCGATCGCCGTCGTGCCCGTACTCGAACACGGCGAGCTGATCTGCCGTGTCGAAACCCGCCCCGACCTGATCACCACCTTCGACCCGGACCGAATGGCGCGCCGGTTGCTCGCCGTCGCCACCCGGATCGTGGCGGCGCGGCAGTGCAGTGCGGTCGATGTGCTGCTCGACGACGAGCCCGCCGCGCTGACGGCCGACTACGCCGGTGGCGCAAGGGTTTCCGATGCGCCGAGTTCTGCCGCACCCGCCACGGTTCCGGAGGCGTTGCTCAACGCTGCCGACGCGGCGGCCGATCGGATCGCGGTCGTCGATGCGGCGGGTGAGCAGACCTTCACCGAATTCAGTTCCGCGGTATGCACATTGGCCGCCGAGCTGGCTGCGGCGGGGATCGGTTCCGGTGACTCGGTGGCGGTCATGCTGCCCCGTGACCGCCGAGTCCTGCACGCTCCCTTCGCCATCGGCCTCGCCGGCGCCACGTGTGTGCACGTCGATCCGGCCACCCCGGCCGACCGCGTGGCGTATCTGCTGAGCACCAGCGGGGCGCGCATCGTCCTCGCCGACGCGGATCGCGCCGAGACGCTGGCCGAGGTCCGCGCGCAAGCGGTGGAATGCCGCCACGGGATCACGGACAGCGACGGCCGCCTCCTGTTCCCGGGCTCCGATTCGGTTTCGGCGGGCGGCCGTGGTGTGCCGCGAGTGACGGTTTCGGCCGAAACGGCGACTCCGGGCGTCGCGACGACGGATGAGGCCACGTCGCACGGGTCGCCACTGCCGGCATCGGACGGTGCCGCGGCGAACGGACGGACGGACTCCAGCGCGGAACGGAACCGCGAGTCCGTCAGCGCGTCGGACCCTGTGCCGCAACGGCATTCGGACGCGCCGTGCTATGTGGTGTTCACCTCCGGCACGACCGGCAGGCCCAAGGGGGTCGCGGTATCGCATCGCGCGCTGCTCAACCACTGGGGCAATCACGAGCGGCGGATCTTCGCGCCGATCGCCGCCGCCACCGGGCGCACGCTGCGCGTCGGGCACGGCTGGTCCACCGGATTCGATGCGGCGTGGCAGCCCACGGTCGCCCTGCTGAGCGGCCACACCGTGGTCCTGCTGGGTGACGAGGTTCGCACCGATGCCGAGCGCATCGTCGGGGCCATCGGCGAATTCGGGATCGACATCTTCGACACCTCGCCGTCCATGCTGAACCGGCTGATCGCCGCCGGACTGTTGCGCACCGATCCCGAGACCGGTGCCGAGCGCTGTCCGCTGGCCGTGCTCGCGCTGGGCGGCGAGGCGATCAGCCCGGACACCTGGCGGCGCCTGCAGGGCCTGGCGAGCACTCGGGTCATCAACTTCTACGGCCCGACCGAGGCGACCGTCGAGGCGCTGATGGCCGATGTGCACGACCACGCCGCGCCGACCATCGGCCGCCCGTTCGACGCGATGACCGCCGAGGTGCTCGATCACCGGTTGCGGCCGGTGCCGCCCGGCGGGCAGGGCGAGCTCTACCTTTCCGGACCGCAACTCGCGCTCGGCTATCTGGGGCGGCCCGCCACCACCGCGGCCGCCTTCGTCGCGGGCGAGGCGGGTGAAAGGCGGTATCGCACCGGCGATCTCGTGCGTCGAGCCGACGACGGCACCGTTGCCTACGAGGGTCGCGTCGACCGGCAGGTGAAGATCAACGGATACCGCGTCGAACCCGACGAGGTCAGTGTGGTGCTGCGAGAACTCGACGGCGTCCGCCACGCGGCGGCGCTGGCCTTCACCGAGAACGGGCGGACCCGGCTGGGCGCGCTGGTGGTCGGTGACGGCACCGTCGCACGGCTGCGTTCCGATCTGGCCCGGCGGCTGCCGCAGTTCCTGGTTCCCACCCGCATCGTGTTCGTCGACGAGATTCCGTTGAACCGCAACGACAAACTCGATGTGCACGTCGCGGCCGAACTGCTGGCCCGCCCGGACGGCGCAGGCGCCCGGGCCGAACCGCGCACCGCGACCGAACGCACCCTGCTGGCGCTGATCGAGGCGATGAGCGCAGGTTCGCGGATCGGCATCCTGGACAGCCTGGTGGACCTGGGGATCGACAGTATCGGCGTCATCGATCTGGTGTCGCGGCTGCGCGGCGCCGGCTACCGCGTCTCGGCGCGAGAAGTGCTCGCGGCGGCCGATCTTCGCGATCTCGCCGAGCGTCTGGACGAACCGTCCGAGGACGCCCGGGTCGATGCCGAGGTGACACCCGCGGGAACCGTACTTCCGCTCACTGCCCTGGCGCACGAGATCCTCGGCTACGGCGACTACCGCCGGCTCGCCCAATCGCAGGTGATCTCACTCGATCCGGAGATCACGCCCGAGGCGATCGTGCGCCGGCTCGAGGACTTGGCCACCGCCCATCCCACCCTCCGGTCTCGCCTGGAGGTCGGCGACGACGGGCGGCCGGTGCTGATCGCGCAGGACCGCTCTAGCGCGGCCGCGACGTTCGCCGTCGTGGCGCTGGACGAAAGCCGCAGTGCGGCAGAACATCTGGCGGCGACGGTGCAACGGCTGGATCCGGACGCCGGCCGGATGGTGGCCGCGACCCTGTTGCCCGGCGACCCGCCGCGACTGGTGCTGTCGATCCATCATCTGGCGGTGGACGTGGTGTCCTGGCTGATTCTCGTGGACGATCTGCGCCGGCTCGAACAGGGTGATGACGCGGTGAACGAGACCGGGGCCGAAGAGGTTTCGGATTCCGGCACCGACGACACCCGGCCCGGCATTCCGCCGACGCTGGGCACACCGCTCGGCGGCCGCTACACCGATCCGCGCAGCGATCGGGCCGGTAAGGCCGTCCAGCGCATCGTCGAACTGGGCCCCGACCACACCGAGGCGCTGCTCGCCCGGTGCGCGGACTCCGATGTGCCCCTGGACGATCTGTTACTCGCCGCGTGCGCGCGACTGGTCGCCGATACCGCGGATGACACCGGCCGCATCGCGGTGACCCGCGAATCGCACGGCCGCGACCCCGGCGACGACACCCGCCGCGTCGGCTGGTTCACCGTCGAGGAGACCGCATTGGTGCCGGCGGCCGAACTCGAGACCTGGACGCCGGCCACCGGCCGGGCACCGGTTCACGATCGGACCCTGCACGCGCGCGGGCAGATTCGCCTCAACCACCTGGGCCGCTTCGACGTGCTGCAGTTCGGCAGCGGCCCGTGGACGCCGGTGCCGCTGCCGGAGCTCACCGCCGAATTCGGTGCGGCCGGACATCCGGATCTGCCGCTGCGCTTCACCATCGACCTCAATACCGCGGTGGTGGCGAAGGAGGCGCGCCCCGTTCTGATCGCGCACATCGACGTGAACTCGGCGGTGCTGAACGAGGCCGAGGCCGACGCGCGCGCCGAGCGGTGGCGCACCATACTGTGTGATTTCGCCGCCGGAATGTCCGAATTCGGTGCACAGCGACAGGCAGGGTGACAGCTATGGGAGGGAAGGACTGATGACGGTTCAGACCGTGGATCCGGCCGAGCCGGAGGCGGCGCGGCAGGTGCCGCCGGCCACGCCCGACACACCGCTGGAACCCGACCGGGTCGCGCTGAAACAGCAGCGCCGCGCCGACGGCCTGGCCCGCAAACAGGTGCTCGCGCCGGTGAACGGCGCGCTGTCGCTGGCGAGCCTGGTCGTCGTGGTCTCCTCGATCTGTGCGGTGGTGCCGTTCATCCTGATCGTCGAGGCCTGCCGGGAACTGCTGTCCGCACCGATCGACGAGGGCCGGGTGTGGACGCTGGTGATCGCCGCGGTCGTGGTGCTGGTGCTGCGCGGACTGCTGCAGGCCGCGGCGCTGGTCTGGACCCACATGGTCGACGCGAAATTCCAGCTCACCCTGCGACAACTGCTGGCGGCCAAGCTGACCCGGGTGCCGCTGGGCTGGTTCACCGACCGCAGTTCCGGTGAGGTGAAGAAGTTCCTGCAGGACGATGTCGAGGCCCTGCACTATCTGGTCGCGCACGCGCGACTGGAATTCGTCGGTGCGGTGACGGTGCAACTGGTGGCGCTGGTCTATCTGTTCACCGTCGACTGGCGGCTGACGCTGATCCTGCTGGTGCCGCTGGTGCTCTACACCCGCGGGCTCGCGGCCATGATGGGGAAGGTGCATCAGGAACGCTTCGCCGTCTTCGACGCCAACGAACGCGCCATCGAACAGTCCATCATCGAATTCGTCGACGGCATCCAGGTGGTGCGGGCGTTCGGCCGGGCCCGCAAGGCGCACAGCACCTTCCAGCGCGCGGTCGACAACACCGCCGAGAGTCTGCTGGCGTGGAAGACGCCGATGACCAAACTGCAGTCGGCCGCCGAAATCCTGCTGACTCCGGCGCTGCTCATGCTGGTCGTGGTGGTGGCCGGGGTGGGCTTCGCCGATCTGGGCTGGACCGATCCGGTCGACATCCTGCCGTTCCTGCTGCTCGGCATCGGGCTGGGCAGTGCGCTGCTGGGCATCGGCTTCGGCGGGCAGGCGTTGCGCGCGGGCGGTGCCGCGGCGTTGCGCCTGCACCAGTTGCAGCAGACACCCGAACTCGAGGTGCGGGCCGACGGCGACGACGCTGCCGACGCGGCCGATGACGCTGCCGCCACGGGACTCGCGGTGCGGTTCGAACAGGTGAGTTTCGGCTATCGCGCCGATCGGACCGTCCTGCGCGAGGTCGACTTCGAACTCGCGCCCGGGTCCATCACCGCCCTGGTCGGCCCGAGCGGTTCCGGCAAGTCGACCCTGGCCCGGCTGCTGCCGCGCTTCTACGACGTGACCGCGGGCCGGATCACGATCGGCGGCAAGGATGTTCGCGAGTACTCCACCACGCAGCTCTACCGCACCGTGGGATTCGTCCTGCAGGACGTGCGGATGATTCGCGGCACCATCCGCGACAACATCGCGCTGGCCCGGCCCGACGCGGATGCGGATGCCGTCGAGCGAGCCGCACGCGCCGCCCAGATCCACGATCGGATTCTGGAACTACCGCGCGGCTACGACTCCGAAGTCGGTGTCGACGCGGTGCTGTCCGGTGGTGAGGCGCAGCGCCTGTCGATCGCTCGCACGCTGCTGGCCGATACCCCGGTGCTGGTGCTGGACGAGGCCACGGCCTTCGCCGACCCGGAATCCGAGGCCGCGGTCCAGGACGCGCTCGCCGTCCTGGTCGCCGGGCGCACGGTGCTGGTGATCGCGCATCGGCTGCACACCATCACCGGCGTCGACCGAATTCTGGTGCTGGACAACGGCGAACTCGCCGAAACCGGTGACCACGCGACGCTGTCGGTGGCCGGCGGGCTCTATCAGCGCCTCTGGGAACAGAATCAGGCGTCGGTGGACGTGCTGGGCGTTTCCGACTCCGAAGGAGAACTGCGGTGATCAGGAAGATCTTCGCCCTCGTTCCGCCGGAACTGCGCCGCTACGTGCCGCGCCATCTGGCCCTCATCGGCGCGGGCGCGCTGGGCCAGATCGCGGCCTATCTGCTGCTGATTCCGGTGCTGCAGGCGCTGTTCGACGGTGATTTCGGACGCGCGTGGCGCTGGACCGCGTGGCTGGCGCTCGCGGTGGTCGTCGCCTCGGTGTGCTCGTACCAGCAGTTGCTGGTGGGTTTGCGGATCGGCGTGGGCATGCTGCGCGGCGTGCAGACCCGGCTGGGTGATCATCTGAGCACGCTGCCGCTGGGCTGGTTCGCCACCGCCAACGCCGGATCCCTGTCCCGCATGGTGGTCGGCGGCGTGCGCGAAATCCTCAGCGTCGTCAACTATCTGCTCGCACCCGTGCTGACCGCGGTCCTGGTCCCGGTGGGCGTCGCGATCGGGGTCGCCTTCATCGACTGGCGGATCGCGCTGGTCATGCTGGTCAGCCTGCCGGTGCTGCTGCTGGTCAGCAGCTGGGCCAACAACAGCTACACCCGCGCCGACCGCAGGCTCGATGCCGCTGCGGCAGAAGCCAATTCGCGAGTCGTGGAGTTCGCGCAGGCGCAGCCCGTACTGCGGGCCTTCGGTGCGGTGGGCGCGGGCAACCGGGCACTCACCCGGGCACTGCGCGACCAGGAGGCCGCGTCCAAGCGCATGATCGTGGCCAGTGTGCCGGGGCTGATGGTGTTCGCGCTGTGCGTGCAGATCGTCTTCCTGATCGTGGTGTCGGTGGTGGTGGCCCGCGGGACCGGCGGCGACCTCTCCATCCCGGCCACGATCGCGCTGATCGCGGTGACCTCCCGGTTCATCGAACCGATCAACCGCGCCGCGCAGCTGAGCACCGCGATCCGCAGCGCCGGCGACGCCGCCGACCGGATCACGGACTTCCTGTCCGAGCACGATCTGGCCGAGGCCACCGAACCGGTGACCCCCGGTGCGCCCGAGATCGTCTTCAACGATGTCGAATTCGGTTACCGCGAGGGTGAAAAGGTCATCGACGGCGTCTCGTTCACCGTGCCGAGCGGCACCACCACGGCGATCGTGGGCCCCTCCGGCGGCGGTAAGACCACGCTGCTCAAGCTGGCCTCCCGGTTCTATGACGTCGGCTCCGGCAGCATCACCGTCGGCGGCCACGATGTGCGCCGGCAGCCCTCGGAAACCCTGCTGCGCCAGGTGTCGCTGGTGTTCCAGGACGTCTATCTGTTCGACGAGACCATCTCCGACAACATCCGCATCGGAAATCCGGACGCCACCGCCGAACAGGTGCGCCGGGCCGGGGAGATCGCCCGGGTGGACGAGATCGTCGACCGGCTGCCCGACGGCTGGGATTCGGCGGTGGGCGAGGGCGGCGCGGCGCTGTCCGGTGGTGAGCGCCAACGGGTGTCGATCGCCCGCGCGCTGCTCAAGGACGCGCCGATCGTGCTGCTCGACGAGGCGACCAGCGCCCTCGACCCGCACAGCGAGTCGGCGGTGGTGCGCGGCATTCACGAACTGACGCGGGACAAAACCGTCGTCGTGGTGGCGCATCGGCTCGACACCATCGCCCACGCCGATCAGATTCTGTTCGTGGAGGCGGGCCGGATCGTCGAACGGGGCACGCACGCCGAACTTCTCGAACTCGGCGGCCGCTATGCCGGGTTCTGGTCCGAGCGGTCCCGCGCGACCGGCTGGCATCTGGTGCCGGCCTGAGGTTTTCGCACCGGACCGGCGGCGGTCACGGATCGATACCGTGATCGCCGCCGCGCTACCGGTGTTCGCGCCCGCCGCGTCCACGTTCGTCCCGCATGCGTGCCCGCTCCTCCCGGCCGGCCCGGGTCTTCCCTGGGGATGGTGGTTGCCGATGCAGGTGTTCCAGGCCCGGTGTCGGGCGACTCCTGATCAGGAGCTCCGCCACGTCGGGAGGGAATCTCCCTCGTGTCTGCGCGTCGGCCAGGTCCCTCTCCCGCTGTTTTCGCTCCCGTTCGTCTCGCTCCAGTCGTGCACGCTCTTCTGCTTTGACGTTCTCCTGGTGGCGAGCCTGTTCGGCGGCGTCGGCTGCCTCGCGCGCCTGCTGCACCTGCGCGGCGTACGCGCTCAGCTCGTTCAATTCCGCGAGCGCGCGCGCTTCGCGTAATTCACGCGCTTCCTGGGCCGCACGCTCTTCGCGTTTGATGCCCTTCATGACATTCCCGAATACGCGTGCAACCCGCTGTGCGGCTTCGCGGGCTGTTCGTTCGCGCCGCTGTCTTTCTTCGTTCTGCCGCAACCGTTCTGCCGCTTCGCGGACTTTAGGAAGTCGTGAAGCCAACGACCGGCCGAGCTCGAGTGCGCGCGCTGCGTCGGCTCTCGACAACACCTCGTGTTCGAACCGCCCCGGGAAATCCCGTGTCATTGCTCGTAACTCGTCGCCGACCGAACGGGGAATCTTCTCGCCGGCCACAGTTTCCCAGCGGCTGTGGGTCAGCTTCCCGGATTCGAGAGCGCTTCGTTCACGACGCAATTGTTCCAGCGTGGACCGTTCATGGATTCGACCGGATTTGCGTTCGACACCGCGTGTTCCACGGCCATCGGTCCGAGCCGAATCCAGAATGCGCGCCCTATTGCCAACCTGCAATTGGAACTGGCGGACCCAGCCCCGTTCGGCTGTTTCTCCCCGGATGTGTGCTCTGCCTAATTCGAAATACAGGCCACGTTCATAATTCGACAATCCACCTCGGATGCCGTCGTATTCGTCCGGCACACGCCCCCCTGATGCTCATGATCAGATAGGTACTCCGGCCTTCTGGATGCTGTACTCGACCATCCGAGGGCCGTAGTTCTCCATGAACAGTTCCCGGGCCAGCGAGATGACGTTCTCGCCGAGTCCGGAGTCGACGAAGTGCACGGCTGGGCCGAAGTCGGTGTAGAGCGGAGCTCCCGACCCGGGATCGTTGGTCCATGCCATGCCGGGATGCTGTTTGACACAGCATTCACCCAGGAAACGAACGAATTGATCTGCGCGATCACGATTTTCCGGCGTGCTGAATGTGTCCCAGTCGCCGAACAGTTCCAGCGTCGCGTCCAGGACGCGCGTCAGCACCGCAGGCTTCCACCACGGGTCTTCGTAGTCGGCAATGCCCGGAACGGTGTTGGAGAGAAAGGACCGCACCTGCGACTCCATACGCTGCGGCGCGACCCAATCCAGGAAGGCTTGGGTCTTTTCGTCGAATTCGATGTCGAATCCCATCTGCTCGGCGTCGCTCATCTCCGGCTCCCCTCGTCGGTAGGCTGCTGCTGGTCAGACTATCCCGCCTCACTGTCGTGTTCGGTCGTCCTCGTCTTCGATGCGCTGGCGGATTTCGTCCACGGAACGGCCTCTCGGGATCCGGGTCGGCCAGCACCACACCGCGACTGAGACGATCATCAGAACACCGAGCGCGGTGGCGCCGAAGACCCAGATGTCACTCACGGAAGTGTCCACAGCCGTTCACAGGGCAGCCGCCGGCGCTGCGGATCCGGCGGCTCGAACGTCACCGACACCGCGGGGTAGTCGGCGACACAATGCAATGCGAAGCGGATCGCGGCCGGTATGCACGCGACGAACTTCAGCTCGTGTCTGCCCGGTACGGTGATGAGCACGCAGAGCCCGATGTCCGGTTCGTGCGGTAGCGGCGATTCGGGTTGAGCTTCAGTGGGTCCGGTGAAGCTCATCGCGGCTCGCTATCGGTTACCGGTCGACGCGTAGTCGGCGAGCCCGCTCAAGATGTCGAGCAGGGTCTCCAGGTTCACTCCGTCCGGTAGCGGACAGTCGTTGGTGCGCCGCGGCCGGAACCGCAGCCCGCGCGCCGCCGCACGCTCGCGAGGGCTGTCGACCGGCGGGACGATTTTGCCGGCGCGGACCAGGCAGCTGTATGCGCTCGCTTTGCGCGGGCATTCGACCGCGCGGCAATTCACGTGCTCCTGCATGATCTGTTGCGCCGACGCGACAGTGAGCGGTTGCTCCGGGTGCGAGTGTTCGGGATCGGCGAAGCCCGGCAGGGTCACCGCCCATGTCGCTGGGGGACAGACCGTTTCGAGGTCGAACATGTCGCAGACCCGGCTCGGGCTGTTGCCGACGGTCTCCAGGTCGTAGACGACGATCGCGTCGACATTCAGGCTGGCGGCCAGTCCCAGCGCGTAACCCACCGGATCGGCGGCGTCGGCCGGCGGCCGCACCGTGTACAGGTGGAGATAGCCGAGACGTTCTGCGTGGCGCTGCACCTCCATCGCGTGCCGCGGGGCGTTGGGGCCGGAGACTTCTGCACGTACGAGGCATATCGCGGTCGGCTTCGCGTTCGCTTCACCGGAATCCATTGTGTGCCCTTCCATCTCGTGTGTGTGAGCGGCTCCCGCCGCCGGAGATCCATTCCTGTCGATCCGGCGTCGCCGTGGGTTGGATCGATGAGCGAAAGGGTGGCGGTTCGACCCGGCGGCGGGGCCTGGGTAGACATTGGACGAAGAGGAAGGCATGGAGTACGAAGAAATTTCGTATCGAACGCTTCGCGACCGAGTGACAATGACCCCGTGGGCAAAGTTGGCGAGCAGCATGCGGGAGTAGCGGTACGCGTCGCGCAGGCGCGGAAGTTGGCAGGTCTCACTCAGAGTCAGCTGGCGGACCGGGCAAATATCTCGGTGGGATTGGTGCGTTCGGTCGAACAGCGAAGAGTTCCAGCGACCGCGGCGTTCGTGGGTGCGGTGTCCAAAGCGCTACGCGTTAGTGTCACCGACCTGACTGGTCAGCCCTACCCGCCGGCTCCGGGCGCGGACACGGCGATGCATTCGGTTGTGGCGGTGTTGCGGACGGAGTTGGCGGCCTTTGACATCGACAATGCGAACATATCCTGGGTTCGGCCGATGACGAACATCGCCACCGACGTCGAGCGCATTTCCCGCTACCGTCGCAACGCGTCCTTCCATAAGCTCGCCGAGGAACTCCCTGCCCTATTGGGCGAGGTACGGGCGACTGTGCACCGTACCAGCGGGCAAATACGTGATCAGGCATTGATGATGATGTGCGAGCTGTACTACTCGTCTCACAGCCTCGCTCACAAGCTCGGTTACACCGATCTCGCCACTGTTGCCGTCGATCGAATCGCCTGGGCTGCAGGAGAATCGACAAGTCAGCTGTGGAAAGCGACAAGCCAGTTCCAACGGGCGGCGCTATTGTCCTCGGGTGGGGACTGGGCCGCTGCGCTGACGTTTCTCGAACAGTGCCGCGTCGAGATCGAGCCACGCCTCGGCGCAGGCCGACGGTCCGACCTCATCGCCTGGGGCGGACTTCATCTTCAGTCTGGGTTGGCCGCCGCGCGGTCCGGAAAACGGGGTCTTGCCGATGCGCATCTCTCGGAAGCGCGTGAGACCGCGTCTCGGTTGGGTGATGATCGGGATACGATTCTCTCGTTCGGTCCAACGAACGTGGGGATCTGGTCCGTCGCTCTGGCTGTGGAGGCGATGGACGGCACCGAGGCTCTGAACAGGGCGAAAGCGCTGGTGATCCCCTCTGATGCGCCTAAAGAACGCGCCGGGCATCATTACATCGATCTGTCGCGAGCATTCCTTCTTCACGGCAATCGGCGACATGCATTCACGGCCCTGCAAACCGCGAAATCCATCGCGCCGGCGCAGACCCGCTACAACCCGATGGTTCACGAAACCGTGCGGGCACTGGCGCGCGCGGAAGCTCGCAGTGTCGAGACCGTGCGTGGGTTCGCGGTGTGGTGTGGAATCGCGGACCGACTCTGACTCGCACTACTGCACAGCAGCAGGCCCCTTTGCCGCTGTGGGAGTGAGGAATTCGACGCGGAACGACTCAACGTACTCTGATCGCTGCTCGAGGAACCGTCGAGTGTGGGGCTGGCGTTCGTGCTCGTTGAACGCCTCACGGTCCCGGTACACCTCATAGAAGATCCGGGAGAGTGGTTCGTCGACAACCGTGTGAGTCGCATAGACGAGGGTCCCGGGTTCCTTGGCTGTGATCGTTCGGACAGTTTCGGCGACCAAGGCGTCGAAGGCGGTTGCCTTCTCCTCATTCTCCAGATCGAACCTCACGACGAGCGCGAACATCGGACTCCTTCGAGCGCTGTTGTGGCAACCGACAGAGAGTAACCCCGAAGCCGGGCGGCGTGCTCGGAGTATTCGAGCTCGTACCACCTGTCGTAATCCTCAGGTCGGGTGCACGTTCCACACCGCGAGCCGCCGCCCCGACGTCCCCGGCCGCGTGCGAATCATCGCCAGTATCCGCGTGCTGCGACATTCCCCTTGGGCAGTTTGGATTTCAGTGATTTGGCGACGGCCCGGGTCGTGGCGGCGTCGCACGCGGCCCAGCCGAAGGCATCCGGGGAGCAGGTGACCGATTCGGCGGCTTGCCGGAGCAGCTGGCCGTAGTTGACGCGCTCGACCCAGGTGACCTCCGTCTTGGGGCCGCTGCGCACGGGCAGCGACTGTTCGGATTCGTGCTGCCATTCCAGCCAGACCCGGGCGGGAGTTTCGCCGATCGCGTCCAGGAGCGAGTTGACGGCGGGCAGGGAGGCACTGTCGCCGAAGATCAGAAACTCGGAGGGGACCGGTTCGGGCACAGCGAATTTCGAGCCCATAACCGTCGCGTCGATGACATCGCCGACCGCGGCTTTCTCGGCCCAGCGCGAGGCGGGTCCACCGTGCAGGGCGAATTCGATATCGAAGGTGTCGGCCTCAGGATTCGGGTCGACCAGGGTGTAGCCCCGCTGGACGAGATTGCCGCTGTCCTCGGCGAACCAGATCCGTACCCATTGGGTGGGGTGGACCGGGTGCTCGGTCAGCAGGCCGCCGCCGGTGAAGCCGATGCGCAAGTATCTGTCGCTGATCTGTCGCGTCGAGGTCACTGTGAACCGGTAGTCGTCGGCGCCGAGCGCCTTCAGCACGATGCCATTGAACCCTTTGCCCATGTGGCTAGAGTAGCGGAGTTAGGTTAGCCAAACCACATCCCTACGCAGTCGGGGTCGCCTGGGCTACTATGCTTGGAGGTTAGGCAAGCCTAGCCTTTGAATTAGGTGGTGAGGCCCGATTTCCGGCCGGTGAGGAGTTTGTCTGATGCTCGGCAAGGCTGACGTTCGTGACATCGTGGCGGCGGAGCTGGGGATCCGACCCGACGAGATCGGATACGACGACGATCTGGTCGGCCTGGGCATGCATTCGATGAAGCTGATGCGCCTCGCCGGTCGCTGGCGCAAACAGGGCCATGAGGTCCGCAGCTCCGAACTCGCACTCGCGCCCACGATTTCCGCGTGGGCCGAATTGCTCGGCGCCACTGCCGAACCCACGCCGACCGCTACTCCTGCCACCTCGGCCGAAGCCGGTGCCGCATTCGCCGACGGCGAGGAATTCCCCCTCGCCACCATGCAGCACGCCTACTGGGTGGGCCGCCGCCAGGATCAGCAGCTCGGCGGTGTCGCCGCCCATCTCTACGTCGAATTCGACGGCCGCGGCCTCGATGCCGAGCGCATGGGCCGTGCGGTCGAACGCCTGGTCCGTCGCCATCCCCAGTTGCGCGTGCAGTTCACCGACGCCGGCACGCAGCGCGTACTGCCCGAGCCGCTGCTCCCGGTGTTCCGGGTGGAGGATCTGCGCGCGGCCGCCGATCCGGACGCGGAACTGGAACGGCTGCGCCAGGACAAGAGTCATCAGCGGATGGACGTCGAGGCCGGACAGGTCGTCGACATCACCCTCACCCTGCTGCCCGGCGACGCCCACCGCGTGCACGTCGATGTGGACATGCTCGCCGGAGATGCCTTGAGCTATCGGCGAATTCTCGACGATCTGGCCGCGCTCTACGACAGCGACGCCGATCCGGCCGATACCGTCGGCTACACCTTCCGCGAATATCTCGACGCCAGAGCGCGCCACACGCCGGACAATTCGGCCGCCCAGGCCTGGTGGGAGCAGCGACTCGCCGACCTGCCCGATATCCCGTCGTTGCCGGTACTGGCCGAGGACGAGCGCGCCGACCCGAGCCGCAGCATCCGGTTGCACCACTGGTTCGAACCCGAGGCCAAGGCCGGATTCGACAAGCTCGCCCACAGCCACGGTGTCACCCCGGCGGTGGCGCTGGCCACGGTGTTCGCCGAGGCCATCGCGCGCTGGTCCGCGCGGCAGCGCTTCCTGCTGAACGTCCCGCTCTTCGACCGGGAGCCGCTGCACGACGATATCGACCGCGTGGTCGGCGACTTCACCAATTCGGTCCTGGTCGACGTCGACGCTCGCGCGCCGGAATCGATGGTCGCCCGCGCCAAGCGCCTGCAACGCGAATTGCACACCTGCGCCGTGCATTCCGTATACGAGGGCCTGGATGTGCTGCGCGACCTCGGCCGCCTGCGCGGCGGTCCGGTGACGCCGTCGGTGGTCTTCACCTCCGGCCTGGACCTGGGCGAGCTCTTCTCCGAGCGGGTCACCACCCGGTTCGGCGAGCCGGTGTGGATTCTGTCGCAGGGCCCGCAGGTCGATCTCGACGCTCAGGTCGCCGAACTGGGCGGCGGTCTGCTGGTCAATTGGGATGTGCGCCGCGACGCCATGCCCGAGGGCGTGGTCGCGGCGATGTTCGCCGAATTCCGCCGCCTGCTGCTGGCCCTCGCCGAGCCGGGTGCGGACTGGAACGCACCGCTGTCGATCGAGCTGCCGGCGCAGCAGCGTGCGGTGCGCGAGCGGGTGAACGACACCTTCACCGACTGGCAGGCCCGCACCCTGCATGGTGACTTCTTCGACCGCGCCCGGCGCAAGCCGGAGCCCGAGGCCCTGCGCTGGCGCGGCGGTGCCTGCGACTACGGCGATCTGGCCGATCAGGCGCTCGCGGTGGCCGCCGCGCTCACCGATGCCGGCGTGCGGCCGGGCGATACCGTCGCCGTGGTGATTCCCAAGGGCCACCGGCAGATTCCGGCCGTCCTCGGTGTGCTGGCCGCGGGGGCGGCCTACGTGCCGATCGGCACCGGTCAGCCGCCGGCGCGGCGTGACCGCATTCTGGCGCGCGCCGGTGCCCGGGTCGCGCTCACCGATGCGGCGCTCGACCTGCCGGCCGACGTCACCGCCGTCGAATTGACGACCGCGCTGGCCGGGCGTCGCCTCGAGCGCGCCCACGCGAGCGATCCGGACGCCGTCGCCTACGTGTTGTTCACGTCCGGATCCACGGGTGAACCCAAGGGTGTCGAGGTCAGCCATCGCGCCGCCGCCAACACCATCGACGCCCTCGCCGCGTATTTCCGCCTGGACGCGAGCGCTCGGCTGCTGGGCCTGTCGTCGCTGGAATTCGATCTGTCGGTCTTCGACATCTTCGCCCCGCTCGCCCTGGGCGGTGCGCTGGTGTGCGTGGACGGCGAGATCGAGCGGGACGCCCAGGCGTGGGCCCGGCTGATCGCCGAACACGAAGTGAGCGTGCTCAATTGCGCGCCCGGCTTGATCGGGATGCTGCTGGACTCCGCCGACGCGGCGGCCTTGCGCACCCTGCGGGTGGTCGTCACCGGCGGTGACCGGGTCGACGCCGAACTCGCGCATCGCCTGCGCGCCCTGGTTCCGGACCTGCGTTTCGCCGGTCTCGGCGGTGCCACCGAGGCCGCGATCCACTCGACCGTCTGCGAAGTGACCGACGACTTCCCGGCCGACCGCGCCACCGTGCCCTACGGCACGCCGCTGGCGAATGTGGCGATGCGGGTGGTGAACGAGCGCGGCGAGGACTGCCCGGACTGGGTCGTCGGCGAATTGTGGATCGGCGGAACCAGTGTGGCCGACGGCTACCGCGGCGACCCGGAACGCACCGCCCAGCGCTTCGTCGAATACGGCGGCCTGCGCTGGTACCGCACCGGCGACCTGGCCCGGTATCTGCCCGACGGCACCGTCGACTTCCTCGGTCGCGCCGACCATCAGGTCAAGATCCGCGGCTACCGCGTGGAACTCGGTGAGGTCGAGACCGCGCTGACCACACTGCCGTCCGTCCAGCAGGCCGTCGCGTTGGTGACCGGTTCCGGCCGGTTGGCCGCCGCGGTGCGGGCCGGCGGTGTCACCGCCGACGAGTTGCGGGTAGCGCTGCGGGATCTGCTTCCCGCCCACATGATCCCGGACCTGATCGAGATCGTGGCCGAGATCCCGCTGACTCCCAACGGGAAACTGGACCGGACCGCGATCCGGCGGCTGGTCGAGGCCGGCGCCCCCGATGCCGGCGCGGCCGCGGTGGCGCCCGCGAACGAGATCGAGGCGGCGCTGGCCTATATCGCGGCGCAGATCCTCGGTGTCGAGACGGTCGGTGTGGAAACCGATTTCTTCGAGATCGGCGGCAACTCGATCCTGGCCACCACGTTCACCGCCAAGGTGCGCGGACTGCTCGCGATCGAGAAATTCGGTGTCACCGCGGTCTTCGGCGGACGGACCGTGCGCCGCATCGCCGCACAACTGCAGGCCGACGAGACCACCCCCGGGCGCTTGGCGCAGGTGTCGCGGATCCTGCTGGAACTGGCCGAAGTGCCGGTGCCCCAGCCGGATTCGGCCCTCGCCCCGGCGGGGAACTGACCGCAGCACCGGGCATCCGAGTTTTCGTTGTAGACAGATTGGTTCGTCAGATGCGTTCGCTGGAAGACCTGCAGGTAGCGATGGCGGCTCGGCTCGCCGAGGAAGGTTTGGCCACCGCCGCGGCCGTGCCGGTACGCCGGAATCCGCAGCGGGCGCCGTTGTCGTTCGGGCAGCGTTACGTGTGGGCGCATCAGCAGATCTCGCCCGGCAGCTCCGCCTACAACCTGTGCCTGGCGCTGACCTTCGAGGGCGCGGCGGACGCCGAGCCGATCGATGCGGGCGCGCTGCGCGCGGCCTTCGCCGCGCTCGCCGAGCGGCACGAGGTGCTGCGCACCACCTATCACACCGATGCGGACGGTGAGCCCTATCAGCGGATCCACGCCGACCTGCCGCCCCGGCTGATGGAGGAGGATCTGTCCGGTCTCGCCGGGGAACAGGCCCGGCGGCGGTTGCGCGAGCTGACCGAGGCGGCGGCCCGCGAAACCTTCGATCTGACCGCGGAATCCTCGCTGCGGGTGACCTTCGTCCGGATGTCGGCCGTTGAACTGGTCGCGGTGGTGGTGATTCAGCACATCGCGTGGGACGGGATGACGCTGCCGGCCCTCTCCCGGGACGTGGAGAACTTCTACCGGCAGGCCCTCACCGGCCCGGTCACGGTGGAGCCGCTGCGGTTGCAGGTCGCCGATTTCGCCGAATGGGAGGCCGACCGGTTCGCGGCCGAGGATCATGCCGAGGATATTCGCTTCTGGCAGAGCCGCTTCGACGGGGAACTTCCGGAGCTGCAACTGCCCTACGATCGCCGCCCCGTGGCGGCCACCGAACGCGGCGCCCGCTGCGATCGCCCGCTGAGTGCGGCCGCCGACACCGCGCTGCGCCGCCTCACCGCCGAACTGCGCACCACCCCGTTCTCGGTATTCCTCGCCGCCTACTACGTCGCGCTGCGGGAGATGACCGGGCGCGGCGACATGGTCATCGGCACCACCGTGGCCAACCGGGAAGAGTCCGGGATGGAGCTGCTGATCGGCAATCTCAGCAATATGCTCCCGCTGCACATCGCCGGCCGTGACGATCAGCGCTTCGCCGAGCTGGTCGAACAGGTGCGCGGCGTGATCACCGACGCGTTCGGGCACAAGCATTTTCCGCAGGAAGGCATCGTCCGCGCGGTGAACGCCGCGACCGGCAACGTCGGCTCGAACCTGTTCGACACGATGGTGCTGTTCCTGCACCAGAAGATCGACGGCCCCCAGCTGCCGGGCGTCACCACCAGCTGGGAGCTGATGGACAACGGCGCCGCCCTGCTGCCGCTGGTGGTGGAGACATTCATGCACGGTGATCGGACCGACGTCCAGATCACCTATCGCACCGACCTTTTCGACGCCGTCACGATCGATCGCCTGCACGAGTACATCGACCTGGTGCTCGCCGCCGCGACCGCCGACCGGCGGGTATCGGAGCTGGCCACGCTGTCGCCGACCGACCGCGCGGCGCTGGCACAGTGGTCGCACGGCGCCGCGGTGCCGATCGAGGCGGAGACCGCCGACGCGATGATCCGCGCCTCCGCGCGCACCTACCCGGACCGCACGGCCGTGGTGTTCGGTGACATCGAGCTGAGCTACCGCGAATTCGATACCCGGGTGAACCGGCTCGCGCGGTTGCTGCTGGAAGACGGGGTGCGGCCCGGCGATCGCGTCGGTGTCTACGCCGAACGCAGTGAACGGCTGCCGATCGCGTTCGCTGCGGTGCTGCGCGTCGGCGCGGTGTATTTCCCGATCGACCCCAGCTACCCGATCGACCGCATCGAGTACATGCTCGGCGATGCCGAACCGGCGCTGCTGCTGACCTCTGCCGACAAGGCGCTGAGCGTCGAGACCGCGTTTCCCACAGTCGATCTCGTGGACCCGCACGTGATCGAACGCCTGTCCGCACTCGACGGCTCGGAGCTGTCGCCGGCCGCACTGCCGCGGCCGCTGCATCCGCTCGATCCCGCCTATCTGCTCTACACCTCCGGCACCACCGGCCGCCCCAAAGGTGTCGTGATCCATCACCGCGGCATCGCCAACCACGTGCAGTGGATGCGCGACTATCTCGGCTTCGGCGCGGAGCGCATCCTGCAGAAGGCGCCGATCGGCTTCGACGTCTCGGTCTTCGAGCTGGTGAACGCGCTGTGCACCGGATCGGCGACGGTGCTGCCGCCGCCGCAGTGGTGGCAGGCCGACGTGGAGGCCCTCGCCGAGATCATCCACCGGCATCGCATCACACAGATCTCGTTGGTGCCCAGCGTGGTTCGCGCCTTCATCGACGCCGGACCGGATCCGGCGCGGCTGCAGTCCATGCGCTACGTGTACCTGGGCGGCGAGGCGGTACCACCCGCTCTGGTCGAGGAATCGAGCCGGTTCTTCGGTGGCACGGTGCTCGGCCTCTACGGCCCCACCGAGGGCTCGATGGACCTCATGCACGAGGACTTCGCCGGCCGTACGAATACCGAAGCCACGGCCGGCACTGCGCTCGAACCGGCGCTCATCGGCCTGCCCGAATGGAATTCGTCGGTGTACGTGCTGGACGAGCGGTTGCGGCAGGTCCCGCCCGGCGTGATCGGTGAGCTCTACCTCGGCGGCGTGCAGCTCGCGCAGGGCTACCACCGCCGCCCCGATCTGACCGCCGGAGCCTTCGTGGCGTGCCCGTTCGCCGGTGATCCCGGTGCCCGGATGTATCGCACCGGCGATATCGTGCGCTGGAATTCGCAGGGCCGCATGGAATATCTGGGCCGGGTCGACGATCAGGTCAAGGTACGCGGGCATCGCATCGAACTCGGTGAGATCGGCACCGTGCTGCGCCGCGTACCCGGCATCGCCTCCGCCGTGGCGATCACCGTGCCGCAGAGTGCGCAGAGCCACGACCTGGCGCTGGTGGCCTACTATGTGCCCGAAGCGAATTCGGAATTCGCCACCGGCGGCGACGCCGAGAACACCGAGCGCATCAAAGCCGCACTGGCGCAACGCCTGCCGGAATACATGATCCCCACGGCACTGGTGAAACTGGCGGCACTGCCGCTGACCGCCAACGGCAAACTCGACCGCCGGGCACTGCCGCAGCCGGATCTCGGTGGCAGCACCGGCCACGGCCGGCAACTGCGCGCGGGCGCCGAAGCCGCGGTCGCGGAGGTGGTGCGCGCGGTGCTGCACCTCGGCGATTCCACCGCGCTGGCCGCCGACGACGACTTCCTGGCCCTGGGCGGCGATTCCATCAGCGCGATCCGG
Organism: Nocardia cerradoensis NBRC 101014; assembly: GCF_000308535.1. Taxonomy (GTDB): domain Bacteria; phylum Actinomycetota; class Actinomycetes; order Mycobacteriales; family Mycobacteriaceae; genus Nocardia; species Nocardia cerradoensis. Next base: position 29,054 of record NZ_BAFW01000029.1, read on the forward strand.
ATGGCGTCGGCGCTGAAGAAGTACGGATTGCTGATCACCACCAGCGCCCTGTTCGACGCGCGCACGATCGCCCGCATCGCCGCGGCGTGCGAGCCGATCGTCGAGAGCAGCGGCCCGGCCCTGGTCGAGGCGGAGAGCCCGGCCGGCTGGATCCCGCTCAATCCCATCGCGGCCCTGCTCACCGAACAATCCGGCGACTACCACGCCTACACCCAGGCCACCGCGGTCGTGGCGCCCGCGCACAGCACTCGCGAACAGATCGCCGAGGTGGTCTCGGCGCTGGCCGCACGCCATCCGATGCTGCGTGCCCGGCTCGGCACCGATCCCCAGGGCGCCACGGCATATTACGTGCCGGAACCGGACGAGCCGACCGCCGCGCCCGCCGTCGCGGAGATCGTGATCGGCGACGAGAGCTGGGACCGCACCGCGGGTGCGCGCCTGAACGAGCAGTTGGCCGAGTTGAGCGCGCGGCTGGACCCCGCCGCGGGCCGCATGCTCGCCGCCGCCTGGGTGCACTCCGCCGACGGCACGCAGGGGCGGCTGCTGCTGGTCGTGCACCACCTGGTGGTCGACGGTGTGTCCTGGCGGGTTCTGCACGACGATCTGCGCGGCCTGTGGGGCGTCGCGGCCGCGACGGTCGAACCGCAACCGGGGACCTCGGTCAAGACCTGGAACACCAGCCTGGTGCACGTGGCGAACAGCGACGCCGTCCTCGCGACGCTGCCGTACTGGCGCGCGGCCGCCGAGGCGGTGGATCCGCTGCTCGGCGGCCGCGCCCTGGACCCGGCCGTAGACACCGTCGCGACGGTCCGCGAGGTCACCGCCACCCTCGACGCGGACGACACCGCGTTCCTGATGAGCACGGCCACCACGGCTTTCGGCTGCGACTTCCTCGACATCCAGGTCGCCTCGCTGGCCGTGGCGATCCATCGCTTCCGCCGCCGTCGCGACCGGGACGCGGAGGCGGTGGCGGTGACGATGGAACGGCACGGCCGGGTCGAAACCCTGTTCAGCGGAGTCGATCTGGCCAACACCGTCGGCTGGTTCACCACCACCTATCCGGTGTCGCTGCGTATCCCGGATGCGGGCGAGCAGGTCGAATCCGCGGTGAAAGCGGTCAAGGAGCAACTGCTCGCGGTGCCCGAATCGGGAATCGGCTGGGGACTGCTGAGCCGGCTCAACCCCGCGACCCGAGCCGAGCTGGCGGATTCACCCTCGCCGCAGGTGAGTTTCAACTACATGGGCCGCTTCGCCGCCTCCGGCGCCGCCGACCGCGAATCGGTCCGAACCTGGGATGCCGCACCGGAATTCGGCTATATGGGCGGTCATGCGGATCCGGCCATGCCGGCCCCCGCCCTGCTGGACATCAACACCGTGGCACTGGCCGACGGTGACAGCGTGCGGTTGCATGCCTCCTTCCGCTTCCCGGCGGGACCACTGTCCGACGACGAGGCGGGCGAACTGGCTCAGCTGTGGGCCGAGGGCCTCGGTGAACTCGTGAAGTCGGTGCGCGACAACCCCGTTCGCCGCCTCACACCCAGCGACGTCGTCGCCGACGAGGTGACCCAGCTGGACCTGGATCGCTGGCAGGCGCTGTATCCCGGCTGCGTGGACATCTATCCGCTGGCGCCGTTGCAGGCCGGCTTGTACTTCACCGCGCTCGGCTCCGCGGGTAACGACGTCTACAACGTGCAGACGCTGATCGGGGTGCGCGGCGCACTCGACCTGCCGCTGCTGGCCGCGTCCTTCGACACCGTGCTGAACCGCTACCCCAATCTGCGCGTATCGATTTCGGTATCACATGCCGGACAGCCGTACGCGGTGGTCGCCGACCACATGCGAATCCCGGTGCGCGAGATCGACTTCGCGGACCTGCCCGACGCGCGCCAGCGGTTGCAGGAGTTCTTCCGCGCCGACCAGGCCGAGCATTTCGATCTCACAGACGGACCGCTGCTGCGGGTGACGGTGGCGCATCTTCCCGACGACCACCACATGGTGGTACTGACCTCGCACCATCTGCTCACCGACGGCTGGTCGGGTCAGCTGCTGCCGCGCGAGATCTTCGCCGAATACGCCGGTCGCGGCGGGCAGCCGCTCGGCGATCCGGAAACCTTCGCGCGCTTCCTGCGCCTCACCCGGGATCGGGAGCAGGCCACCGAGGCGGCCTGGCAGAGCTATCTCGAGGATGTGCGACCGTGCCTCGTCGCCCCGGCCCGCACGCCCGACAGCGGCGGTGTGCCGGAGGGGCGCACATTCGTCCTCGACGACGACACGGTCGCGCGCGCCACCGAACTGGCCGCGGCGCAGGGCACCACGTTCAGCCTGGTCTGCCAGCTCGCCTGGGCCAACGCGCTGCGGTACGTCACCGGCGAGCAGGCAACGGTGTTCGGTGAGGTGGTGTCGGGCCGGCCCGCCGATCTCGACGGCGTCGACCATGCCGTCGGCTGTTTCGCCAACACCATCCCGGTCGCGATCGACCTGGCCGGCGACCGCACCTGGCGCGACCACCTCGCCGAGATGCAACGGCACCGCGTGGAACTGATGGAGTACCACCAGTACCGGCTCACCTCGGCGATGCGGGCGGCGGGAGGATCCGGTCCGGCGGCGCGCAAGCTGTTCGACAGCATGTTCGTCTTCCAGTCCTATCCGCCGGGCCGCGACGAGCTGGAAACGTCGTTGCGCGAGGGCGGTTTGGAGCTGGTGTCGTTCGAGGGCGGCGGCGCCACCGACAACGCCCTGCTGCTGATGATCTTCCCGGCGAATTCCCTGCTGCCCGGCGACGCCGTGCAGGCCGTGGTGTTCTACGCCGAGGACAGCTTCGAAGCCGACGATGCCCGCATCGTCGAGACCGCCTTCCGGAATACGTTGCGCGCCATCGCCGAACAGCCCGACCGCGCCGTCGCCGACACCACGGTGATCGACGACGAGGATCAGGGCCTGCTGGTGATGCGGCGGATGTGGCAGTGACAGACATGAGGAGTCAGACGAGCATGGCAGCAGCACCCGGTTGGATCCGGCAGTTCCACGCACCGCGCGGCGCGAGCGCACCGCTGATCATCTGCCCGCACGCGGGCGGCGGCGCATCGACCTACCGGCCCTTCTCGAAGCAGTTGCGCGAACATTTCGATGTCGGTGTGCTGCAGTACCCCGGGCGCCAGGACCGGGCTCGCGAGGCCGCGTTGCGGACGTTGCCCGAGATCGCCGAGGGCGCCTTCGACGAATTCGCGCTCTCCCCGTGGAATCGCGACGAGCCGATCACGGTGCTGGGCCACAGCATGGGGTCGATCGTGGCCTTCGAATTCGTGCGCATCGCCGAATCCGAAGGCGTGCCGGTGCGATTGCTGGCGGTTTCGGGTGCGGTGCCCCCGGGACGGGTCGCCGAGATGCCGAACCATCCCACCGAGGACGAACAGCTGCTCGACCATATGGCCGGGCTGGAGGGCACCGGCTCCGATCTGCTCGGCAATCGCGAGCTGATGCGGATGGCGCTCCCGGCGCTGAAGGCCGACTACGCCGCCTTCGACCGTTATTCCTGCCCGGCGGACGTGCGCGTGCAGGCCCCCGTCCAGGCGATGGGCGGCAGCGACGACGACTACGTCACCATGGGCGACCTCTACGGCTGGCAGCAGCACACCGAATCGCACCTGCGGGTGTCGATGTTCGACGGTGGCCACTTCTATCTGCACGACCACGTCGAGGGCATCGCGGAGCTGCTGGTCGCGGAAATGGAGACCACATCATGAGCGACGCGGATCCGATCGTCGTCAGCGGCTTCGCCGTCGAGGCGCCCGGTGGCATCGAGACGCCCGGACAGTACTGGGCGGCGCTGTCGCAGGCCCGCGATCTGACCGGGCCGTTCCCACGCGACCGCGGCTGGCCGCTGGCCGAACTGCTGAACCTGTCGCGCCACGAAGGCTGGGCGGCGGTCTGCGACGCCGGCGGATTCCTCGATCGCGCAGCGGAATTCGATCCGATGTTCTTCGGTATCACCCCGCGCGAGGCCGTCGCGATGGATCCGCAGCAGCGGGTGGCGCTGCGGGTGGCCTGGCGCGCGCTGGAGAACGCCGGTATCGATCCCGCGGCTGTCGACGGTGACGAGGTGGGCTGCTATATGGGCGCCTCACCGACCGAATACGGTCCGCACGGCGCCGAGGTCAACGACTACTCCGGCTACCGCGCGGCCGGTGCCGCGCTCGGTGCGGTCGCGGGGCGGATCTCCAACTGTCTCGGTCTCGGCGGCCCGTCGATCGTGGTCGACACCGCCTGTGCCTCGTCACTGTCGGCGGTGCATATGGCGGCGGCGGCGATCCGCGCCGGGGAATGCGACTGGGCGCTGGCCGGAGCCGTGTGCGTGATGGGTTCGCCCGCCGCGTTCTTCGAATTCTCCAAGAACAACGCGCTGGCCGCGGACGGGCAGTGCAAACCGTATTCCGATGCCGCCGACGGCACGCTGTGGGGCGAGGGCGCGGGCGTTCTCGTACTCGAACGCGAATCGCGGGCCCGCGCGGCCGGTCGCCGGATCTATGCCCGGGTGCTCGCCACCCGGGTCAATCACAACGGCGCGGGGGCGCCGATCGCCGTGCCGAGCAGCCGTGCGCAGGAGCGGCTGATCCGCGCGACCGTGGCCGCAGCGGGGATTTCGCCCGAGGTCGTCGGCATGATCGAGGGACACGGCACCGCGACCGCGGTCGGGGACCCACTGGAACTCGAGGCGCTGGACCGCGTCTACGGTTCGGGCTCCGCGCGCCTGGGCTCGGTGAAATCGAATCTGGGCCACGCCCAAGCGGCGGCGGGCATGCTCGGCCTGATCAAGGTGCTGCTCAGCGGTCTGCACGGACAGATCGCGCCGACCCGCTTCGCCGACAATCCGACCGCCGAGGTGGATTGGGACGCCACCGGCTTGCGGCTGGCCGCGAAGCTCGAGGACTGGCAGCCGCACGACGGTGTGCGCTACGCGGCGGTGTCGTCGTTCGGCGTCTCGGGCACGAATGCCCATGCGCTGCTGGCCGTTCCGGCCGAAGAGGAGAGTCATGTCTAGCTATCGCCTGCCCGACGGCAGCATTCCGATCCTGCTGTCCAGCGACAACCCGGATCTGCTGGGAGCGGAGGCGGCCGCGATCGCGGACTACCTCGCCGGTCATCCCGAGGTGACGCCGGATCGGGTGGCCGACATGCTGTTTCGCACCCGGTCGCCGCGCCGCCACCGCGCCCTGGTCATGGCCGGCGCGCAGACCGATGTGATCGCCGCACTGCGCGCCGTGGCCGACGGCCACCCGCATCCGGCGGTGGTGCGCTCGGAGCGCGCCGCGAGCGCGCAGCGCGTGGCCTACGTCTTTCCCGGTCAGGGCAGCCAGCGGCCCGGCATGGGCGCGATGCTCTACGAGCACTCCTCGGCCTACCGCGACGCGGTCGACGAGTGCGACAAGGTTTTTCACGATCTCTACGGCTGGTCGCCGCGCGCCTATCTGCTCGAGGCCGACCGGCAGGCCGACGACAAGGCGCTGACCGTGCAACCGGCACTGTTCATGCAGATGGTCGGTGTGGCCGCGATGTGGCAGGCCGCCGGGGTCACCCCACGTGTGACGGTGGGGCATTCGCAGGGGGAGATCGCCGCCGCCTACGTGAGCGGGGCCCAGACCCTGCGGGACGCGGTGCGGATCGTCACCACGCGGGCGCAGATCGTCGACAGCATGGAGTTGACCGGCTATTCGATGGCGGTGCTCGGCGTCGACCGGGACGAATGCGAAGACCTGATCGCCCGGCAGGCCGATTTCGTGGAACTGTCGGTGATCAATTCCCGGCATATCATCGCGATCTCCGGTGAACGCACCGCCGTGGTCGACATCGTCGAAACCCTCAATGCCGCAGGCAAATTCGCGAAAGAGATCCGGGTGCAGTATCCCGCGCACACCTCCTTCGTGGCCACCGCGCGCGAACCGCTGTCCGGCACGGTGAGTTCGGAGATGGACAATGCCGCATTCCTCGACGCCGATATCGAGTGTTTCGGAGCCACCTTCGGCGACCGGCTGCACTCCGGACTGTCGATCGTGGACTACTGGTATCTGAATCTGCGCAACCGCGTGCGGTTCGACCTGGCCGTCAAGAAGGCCGCCGCCGCCGGTGCGACCACCTTCGTCGAGATCTCCGAACATCCCACGCTGATGCTCGCGATCCAGGAGAACCTGAGCGAAATCCCCGGACAGCGGGAATTCCAGGCGCTGGGCACCTCGCGCCGCACCGCCGAGGATCTGCGGGAGTTCACCCGCAATCTGGCGACCGTCGCGGTGCACGACGCGAATTATCGATGGGAGGCGCTGCGCGAACCCGGCGACGGTGGTGTGCCGGCACTGCCGCTGCTCGACTTCCCCAATACGCGGATGAGCGCCAAATCGCTGTGGGCGCCGTTCGATTACGCACGCGCCGCGCACAAGCCGCTCGCCGACAGCGATTCCGACGACTCGACGGTCGCCCCGCAACGGGTGGTGGAGACCTGGACCCGGTTGCAACGGCGAACGATGGTGCCGCCGCGGACCTTCGCGGTGATCGATCCGGCCGGCGCGAACGAGGACCTCGCGGCGGCCGTCCGCGCCGCCGCACCACGCCAGGGCGCCACGGTCGCGGAGCCGGGTTCCGGCACACGGCCGGACACCGTGGTGGTGCTGGCCCCGCCGTCGTCGGCGGACGGGCCCGTGCACGACGTCGCCGAATTCCTCGGTGCCCGAGCCTGGTTGGACGACCTGGACGGCATCGGCGATATCTGGCTGGTGACCAGCGGCGGCGAGCAGGTGGTCGAATCCGATCTGCCGGATCCGTTCCATGCCGCGGTGCAGGCCGGATTCCGTTGTCTGGCAGCCGAACACGTGGGTGTCGCCTTCCGGCATGCCGATCTGGGCGCCGGGGCCGACGCTGCCGCGGCGGCCAAGGCGCTGCTCGGTGCGATCCATATCGCCGCGGAACCCGAACTGGCCGTGCGTGACGGCGGCTTCTACGCCAAACGGCTGATCCTCGACGACACCGCGGGCGATGCGCCGTTGCGGGCGGAGGAATTGTGCGAGGTCGTGATCGTCGGCGGCACCGGCAAACTGGGACTGGATTTCTGTGCGCAGTTCGCCGCCGCGGGCGCGGGCCGGATCACGCTGATCAGCAGATCCGGTGGTACGGCCGCCGCCGGGGCGCGCATCGCCGAGATCGGAGCCCGGTACGACACCGAGGTCGTCGTGCGGCGCTGCGACGCCGGTGATGCGGAGGCGCTCGGCGCCCTGGCGGCGGAATACGCCGCGAGTCCGGCGACGCTGATCGTGCACGCCGCCGTGGACTACGAGGCGGCGGCCGCCGATCCGGACCCGGCCACGATCCGCGCGGCGGCGGCCGCCAAATCCGTTGTGCTGCACAATCTCGTGCGTATCTTCCCGCGCACCGACGACGGCCGCGTCGTGGTGTGCTCCTCGCTGTCGGCCACGCTGGGCGGGCGCGGGCACATGGTCTATTCGGCGATCAACCGGATGCTGGACGCGCAGGCCGCGCACTACCGGGCCGAGGGCATCCGATGCTCGTCGGTGCAGTGGGGCCTGTGGCGGGCGGTCGGCGCCGACCACGCCGAGGCGCTGGCTCGCATCAGCGGCACCGGGCTACTGCCGATGGACCCGGCGGTGGCGGTCGCCGCCGGTTTCGCACCGCGCGCCGCCAACGTGCTGGTCGCCGCCGCGCAGTGGGGACGGATCCGAGACCTGTTCTCGGTCTTCGGTTTCGCGCCGCTGTTCGCCGAACTACCCGAGGACGAGCCGGCCCCGGTGTCACCGGTCGCCGAGCCCGCCGCCGCACCCGTGCCCGCCGCCGACGTCGCGGCCGGGTCACGCGACGTCGCCGACTCCGTGCGCGATGCGCTGCGCGTGGTGATGGGGCTGGAGCCGGAGGAAGCCGTCGACGGCTCGGTTCCGCTGGTGGCGCTGGGCCTGGATTCGCTGCAGGCGCTCGATCTCCGCAAGCGGGTCGAGGCCGAGTTGCGGCGGGATCTGCCCGTCACCGCCATCCTCGGCGGCGCCTCCCTGGACGAGGTGGTGGCGCTGCTCGGCTGATGCCGAGGCGGTGGAGTTCGTCGAATGATTAAGTTAGCCTTACCAAAGTAAATGGGTGGGCGCTCGGACGGAGAGCATGGTGTCGAATTCAATGGGTGGTCCGGCGGATACGGACGACGCGATCGTCGTCGACGGTGTGGAGAAGACCTTCGGCGCGGTGCGCGCGCTGAGAGGTATCAGCTTCAGCGCTCCCGCGGGCAGTGTGCTGGGCGTGCTCGGACCCAACGGCGCGGGTAAGACCACCACGGTGTCGGTGTTGTCGACGCTGATCCGGCCCGATGCCGGCCGTGCGCGGGTGGCCGGTTTCGACGTGGTCACCCAGGCCGCGCAGGTGCGGTCGTCGATCATGCTGACCGGGCAGTACGCGGCGCTCGACGAAATGCTCACCGGCCGGGAGAATCTGGTGCTCTTCGCCCGGCTGATGGGGATGCGGCGCAAGGCCGCCGCGCAGCGCGCCGAGGAGTTGCTCGAACAGTTCGCGCTCACCGAGGCAGCGGAACGACGGGTCGGCCAGTACTCCGGCGGTATGCGCCGGCGCATCGACATCGCCTGCGGCTTGGTCCGCCCGCCACGCGTCGTATTCCTCGACGAACCCACCACCGGCCTGGACCCGGTCAGCCGCCAGAGCCTGTGGGCGCTGGTGCGCTCGCTCAAGGAACAGGGCGTGACGATCCTGCTCACCACCCAATACCTCGAGGAGGCGGATGCGTTGAGCGACAACATCATCGTCGTGGACAAGGGCACCGTGATCGCCGAGGGAACCGCCGATCAGCTCAAGGCCCGATCCGGCGACAGCTACTGCGAGGTCGTTCCGGTCGACGCCGCGGATGTGCCGGCCGTGGCCGCCGCGCTGGCGAACCTGGGCGAGGTCACCATCGCCGAATCGCGGGACCGGGTGTCGGTGCCGGCGCCCGGCGGCGCGGTGACGCTGTCGGAGGCACTCGACCGAATCAACACCGCGGGAATCGAATTGATCGACATCGCGCTGCGCCGCCCGTCCCTCGACGAGGTCTTCATTCAGCTGACCAAACCGGCCGAAGGGATATCGGCATGACCGCGGCGACCACCGAAACGCCGGAGCTGTTCCGGGTTCCGGCCGGTCTGCAGTGGTCCGCCCTGAGCGGGCGCATGATTCGCAGCGCCCTGCGCGAAGGCGATCTCGTGCTGGCCTTCGCGGCGCCCGTGGTGTTCTTCGTCTGCTTCTACGTGCCGCTGCGGCATTCCATGGAAGCCGGCGGTATCGACTACGCCCAGTACCTGCTTCCGCTGATCGCGGTCTTCGCCATGTTCTTCACCTCCATGTTCGCCGGTGACCGGGCGGCGCGAGAGGTCGTCGGCGGCATGGCCACACGGTTGCGGGCGATGCCGGTGCCGCCGTGGGTTCCGGTGACCGCGCGGATGTCGGCGAATCTGGTACGTGCCATCGCCGCCTTCGCCGGCGCGCTGGTCATCGGCACGAGTTTCGGATTCCGGTTCCACAGCGCGGATTCCGCGCTGGTCTTCGTGCTGGTGGTCCTGGCTTTCGGGGCCACCCTGGTGATCGCCACCGACGCGCTCGGCACCATCACCCGCAACAGTGAACTCAGCGGCACCGTCTTGTTCGGCCCCCAGCTGCTGCTGGTGATGACCTCCACCGGATTCGTTCCGGTGCAGGGCTTCCCGGGCTGGATCCAGCCGTACGTGCGCAATCAGCCCGTCTCCCAGATCACCGACGCGCTGCGCGGACTGGCCACGGGGGAGTACACCTCCGAACTCGGCGTGGCCGCGATCTGGATCGCGGTGCTGCTGATGGTGGCCGCGGTTCTGGCGGTGCGAGCGGAAGGACGCCGGGCATGAGCGAGATGGTGATGGGCGATTCTCCCGTGCTCGGCACCCGGATCGGCGATCTGGGATCGCAGACCCTGGTCGAGACCGGACGCCTGCTGCGGCGCTGGTCGCGGCAGCCGGAGGTGATCACCAGCACGCTGGTGCTGCCGATTCTGCTGCTGCTCATGTACGACCTGGTGCTGGACAAATCCCTCGGCGCCACCGGCGGGGCCGACCCGATCTACGGTTTCGTGCCGATGATCGCCGTGGCCGGAGCCATGTACGGCGCGATGGGTACCGGCATGTCGTTGTACGCCGAGCGGGAAAGCGGTCTGCTGCGCCGGTTCTGGGTGCTCCCGATGCACCGCTGGGCCGGACTGTCGGGCCGGCTCGTCGCCGAATGCGCCCGTGCTTTCGCGGCGACGATCGTGGTCGTCGCCGTCGGTATGGCGCTGGGCCTGCGTTTCCAGCAGGGCTGGGGCGGAGCGATCGGTGTCCTGCTGGTGCCGGTGATCGTGATCGCCGGATTCACGCCGCTGGTCGTCGCGGTCGGGGTGAGCAGTGCCGGCGACAAGGTGGTGCAGTTGTTCGCGATCGTCGTGCTGGTCGGCATGTTCTTCAATTCCGGATTCGTACCGGTGCAGAACTATCCGGGCTGGTTGCAGCCGATCGTGCGGGCCCAGCCGATGAGTTGCGCCATCGAGGCCATGCGCAACTTCACCCTCGGTGGTCCGCTGCTGGTTCCGGTGTTGCAGACCGTCGCGTGGTCGGCGGGGCTGATCGTCGTTTTCGGCGCCATGGCCATTCGCGGTTATCGGCGGGCCGTTCGGAGTTGACCGGTTCGCGCCTCCGGACAACCCGTTAGCCATTCGATAGCGAGACACGCCGACCGTCATTCTGATTCCCCGAAGATCGATACGTCTTTTTCGGTACTGTCGAGATCCGTTTGTTCGTTCCGATAGGCATCCCGAAGCTCAGGAAAGGACGAATCGTGCGGAGCCGGATTCGCAGTTGTACCGCTGTCTTGTTCGGAGCTCTCATCGCAGTCGCGGGCGGAATGGTTTCGGCGCCGCATGCCTGGACGCAGCCGCCGGCGCCGGCCGCCGCCGATGACTTCTACATTCCCCCGGTGCCGTTGCCCGCGGGGCCTCCGGGTGCCATCGTGCGGGCTCAGCCTGCGTCGTTGCTGTTCTCGGCGCCGGGACAACCCGGCGTCGTCCCGGCGATCTCGACCCGCATGATGTATCTCAGCAACGACACGCACGACGCGCCGACCGCGGTGACGGGCACGTATCTGCAGCCGACGCTGCCGTGGACCGGCCCCGGCGATCGCCCACTGGTCGCGTACGCCGTCGGCACACAGGGGCAGGGCGATCAATGCGCGCCCTCGAAATTGCTTCCGCAGCTCGCCCAATACCAGCCGCCGTTCGACGTCATCGCCGAATACGATGTGTTGGCGCTGTATTCGCTGCTGTCGCGTGGGATGGCCGTCGTGGTCACCGATTACCACGGGCTCGGCACCCCGGAAATGCACGACTTCCTGAACCGGAAAGCGCAATCCTATGCGGTCCTCGATTCGGCGCGGGCCGCGGAGCAGTTGCCGAACAACGGCCTGGGGCCCCGGCCGCCGGTCATCGTGTACGGCTACTCCCAGGGTGGTATGGCTTCGGCCGGTGCGGCCGAACTACAACCGAGCTATGCGCCCGAGCTGAATATGCGTGGCGCGTACATCGGCGGGCCGGTGGTGGACCCCGAATATTTCATCGGCTTCAACGAGGGTCAGCCGAGCCTGTCCGGTGCGGTCGGCTTCACGCTCAACGGCATCGCCGCCGACTATCCCGAGACCGGCCCGGAAATCGACGCGGAACTCAACGACGCGGGCAAGGCGCTGCTGCGCGATGCCGCGGGCAAATGCGCCATCGCGGTATCGATCGACAATCCGCAGCGGCAGACGGCCCAATTCACTTCCAGCGGACAGCCACTCACCGCCGTGATCGACCGGTCCCCGGCGTTGAGCCAGGCGTTCGCCGATCAGCGCATCGGTGGCGGCACGCCGTCGGCGCCGGTGCTCATCGCCTCGGCGAGGAACGACGAGGGTGCGCCGTTCGCGCCCATCCGAGATGTGGCCGCCGCGTGGTGCAGCCGTGGCGTGCCGGTGCAGATGGACGCGAACTCCCAGCTGCCACCGATTTCCGGTGTCATCGGCACCCACGATCTCGCGTTCTTCCCGTCGTTGGCGGCGTCGCAGATGTGGCTGACCGATCGGCTCGCGGCCGCGCCTGCGGCCAGCAATTGCGCCGCGCTGCCGTAGCGGCCCGACGCTCGACAACTATCCGCTGAAACGCAGGGAAGGATCGATCGTGAGGGGCTTGATCCGCAGATGGAACGCAGTTCTGTTCGGCTCGCTCGTCGTCATCGCGGGCGCGGCGATCTCCGCGCCACCCGCGTCGCCGCAACCGGCTGCGGAGGTCGCCGCCGATGATTTCTACATGCCGCCGCCGGTACCGCCGATGCCGCCGGGCGCGATTCTTCGCGCCCAACCGGCAGCGCTGGTGATGTCGGCGCCCGGCCGGCCGGGTGTCGTGCCGGCGGCGTCGACGCGAATGATGTACATCAGCAGCGATACTCACGACGCTCCGACCGCGGTGGTGGCGACCTATCTGCAGCCGACGCTGCCGTGGACCGGCCCGGGTGAACGTCCGCTGGTCGCATACGGAGTCGGCTCGCAGGGCCAAGGCGATCAGTGCGCGCCGTCGAAGGTGCTGCCGCAGCTGGCCCAGTTCCAGCCGCCGTACGACCTCATCGCCGAATACGACGTCATCGCGCTGACGTCGCTGCTCGCGCGCGGTATGGCCGTGGTGCTGACCGATTATCACGGGCTGGGCACACCCGATGTGCACGACTTCCTGAACCGGAAAGCGCAGGCGTATGCCGTACTCGACTCCGCGCGTGCCGCATTGCAGCTTCCGGGCACCGGGCTGAATCCGAACTCGCCGGTCATTCTGTTCGGCTACTCCCAGGGCGGCATGGCCTCGGCCGGCGCGGCCGAACTGCAATCGAAATACGCGCCCGAACTGAACGTGCGCGGTGCCTACATCGGCGGTCCGATCGTCGACCCGGAGAGTTTCATCGGCTACAACTACGGCCAACACGGAGTCGGATCCTCCGCGCCGTTCACCCTCAACGGCATCGCCGCCGACTATCCCGAAACGCGTCCGATTCTCGATGCCGAAATCAACGACGCCGGTAAAGGACTGATGAACGACGCTCTGGGTAAGTGCGCCATTGCGGCGTCAGTGGACATTCAAATACGGCGAATCACCCAAATCACCAATAGCGGAGAGCCTCTCACCGCGGTCATCGACCGATCCCCGGCGCTGAAAGCGGCATTCGACGAGCAGCGCATCGGAACCATGGCGCCCTCGATGCCGGTGCTCATCGCCTCGGCGGCGAACGACGAGGGCACGCCGTATCCGCCGGTTCGTGCCGTGGCCGCCGGTTGGTGCGCCGGTGGCACTCCGGTTCAGCTGGACGCGAATCCGCAGCTGCCCGCTGTCACCGGCGTCGTGGGCACTCACGACCTGGCCTATTTCCCGTCGCTGGCGACCGCGCATTCCTGGATGACCGATCGGCTGGCCGGGCTGCCCGCGCCCAGTAACTGCGCCGCCCTGCCGTAGCGAGCCCGACAGACGCCGCCCGCCGACCGGGGTGGGCGGCGTCGCGTCGTCTCGTGGCGAAGACCCGGCCCGGCGAAAATTCGTTGTCATACCCTGGTGATTGCGGGGTATATGCACGTCGGCAGGTCTTTTTCGCCGATCTCTGGACAGCCTGGCACGAACGGCTACTCTGAATATTTCAGGCCTACGCCGCTTCATATTCCAGGCCGGCGCCGCTTCGCGCGGCCGCATTCTCGATCTGGTGTCACTCCTTGACAGCGAGAAGAATATGGCGATTTTCGAACAATCCCGAGCTCGCGACCCCAAGCGCTACCTGTGGATGCTGGGGTTGATCGCACCGGCTTGTGCTCTGCTCCCCGGGCCACTGGTGGTCCTCACCGGATCGCCGGTGTTCTGGTGGATCGGGCCGATCATCGTGTTCGTGGCCATTCCGTTGCTGGACTGGACGATCGGGAACGACGGCAGCAATCCGCACGACGAGGACTACGAGGCGCTCTCCAACGACCGCTACTACCGTTGGTGCACTTACCTGTTCCTGCCGATGCAATTCTTCGGCCTGTTCATCGCCGGTTTTCTGTGGGCCGACACCGCGCTGTCGTTCGTCGACAAACTCGGCCTCACCGTCACACTCGGGGTGGTGTCCGGCATCGGCATCAATGCCGCGCACGAACTGGGCCACCGGTCCGAACATCTGGAACGATGGCTGTCGAAGATCGCGCTCGCGCAGTCCGCGTACGGGCACTTCTTCGTCGAGCACAACCGCGGCCACCACGCCCGCGTCGCGACGCCGGAGGACCCGGCCAGCGCCCGCTTCGGCGAGTCCCTGTGGGTGTTTCTGCCGCGCAGCATGTTCGGCGGGCTCCGTTCGGCGTTCCGGCTCGAACGGGACCGGCTGGCACGCCGGGGCAAGCGGTGGTTCAGCTACGAGAATCATCTGCTGCAGGCCTGGTCGATGAGCGTCGTGCTGTTCGGCGCCATGATCCTGTACTTCGGCCCGCGGGTGATCCCGTGGCTGGCCTTGCAGGCGTTGATCGGCGCCCTCCTGCTCGAGACGGTGAACTATGTCGAGCACTACGGCCTGCTGCGCGCGCGGCGCGCCGACGGCACATTCGGGCGCTGCTCGCCGCGCGACAGTTGGAACAGCGACAGTCTGGTCACCAACATCTTCCTGTTCCATCTGCAGCGCCACAGCGACCACCACGCGAATCCGGGTCGCCGCTACCAGACCCTGCGCAGCGTCGACCACGCGCCACAGCTTCCGATGGGTTATGCCGGGATGGTCCTGCTGGCCGCGGTGCCGCCGCTGTGGCGCGCGGTGATCGACCCTCGGGTGCTGGCCCACTACGGCGGTGACCGCAGCCTGGTCAACGTCAAACCGCCGCGCAAACGGCCGGTCGAGGGAGTCGGCGATCGCGCGCGCTGAGTCCCGTCCGCGATTCGCCCTGCTGTGCCGCAGCGCGGATTTGCGACGTGGTCGGGGGATTGGCCGTGCCGAGCACCGTCCAGCGGTTACTCTCGATGATCGAGACGTTCTCGCACGAACGTTGTCGGATAGGCCCACGCACACCTCGAGCCGGATCGGTTGTCGCCGGTGATCAGGGAGGAGCCGTTCGCGATGGTGATGTTCGAGTCGACGAAACGATCTACCGCGCCCGCGGCGCCGCGACACCCCCGAGGGGGTGATGCGCGATGACCGGGCCCTCACCTCTCAACGGCGGCGAACCCGCCCTGCTGAACGGTTCGGTGACGCTGGTCGAGGGCAGCACCTTCTGCCTGTCCGACCGGGTCGGCGATGTGGAATCGGGAACCTCCCAGGGCCTGTTCTATCGCGATGCCCGGGTGGTGTCGCGCTGGGAGTTGCGGGTGGACGGGCAGCGGCTCGAACCGCTGTCGGTGCTCAGTCCGGAGGCCTTCACCGCGCGGTTCATCCTGCGGCGGCCGCCGCGGTCCGGCGCCGCCGATTCCAGTCTGCTGGTGGTGCGCGAACGCCTCGTCGCCGACGGGATGCGGGAGACGGTCATCCTGGAGAATCTCGGCCGCGAACCCACGGCCGTGGTGCTGGAACTGCGCGCCGACGCCGACTTCGTGGATCTGTTCGCCGTCAAGGAGGGCCGGGCCGGGCACGGCCGCGCCGAAATACTGGTCACCGACAACGAACTGCTGCTCAACGACCGCTCCGATCGCGCTCGCGGCCTGGCGGTCTCGTCCTCGGAACTGCCGATCGTGCTGCCCGGCTCGCTGACCTGGCGCATCGTCGTGCCCGCCACCGGGCGCTGGCAGACCGAGATCCTGGCCCAGCCGACGGTCGCCAATCAGCGGGTGCATGTCGCGCTACGCCCCGGCGAGCACTATCGCAGCAGCGAACCGGGCCGCAAGATGGCCGCGTGGCGTGACACCGCCACCAAGCTCACCACCGGAGATCCGCAGCTCACCGCCATTCTGCAGCGCACCGAAAGCGACCTGGGGGCCTTGCAGATTCGCGAGGAACGCCGCCATCGCACGTTCGTCGCCGCCGGTGCCCCGTGGTTCATGACGCTGTTCGGCCGCGACTCGCTGCTCACCGCGTGGATGGCGCTGCCGCTGGACTCCTCGCTCGCCCTGGGCACCATGCAGCAGTTGGCCGAAATGCAGGGCCAGCAGGTCGACGCGCTCACCGAGGAGGAACCGGGCCGGATCATGCACGAGATCCGCCGCGGCCCGGCGGGCGGACTGGCCCTGGGCGGCGAGGTGTACTACGGAACCGTCGATGCCACACCGCTTTTCGTGATGCTGCTGGCCGAGACCCGGCGGTGGGGTGCGTCGCCGGAGGCCGTGCAGACGCTGCTGCCGGCGGCCGACGCGGCCCTGGACTGGATGTCGCATTTCGGCGACCGCGACGGCGACGGCTTCGTGGAATATCAGCGCGCGACCGACCGCGGCCTGATCAACCAGGGCTGGAAGGACAGCTTCGACGGCATCAACGACGCGGCCGGACATCTCGCCCAGGCGCCGATCGCGCTGTGCGAGGTGCAGAGCTACGTCTACGCGGCGATCCTGGCCCGCGCCGAACTGGCCGAGGAATTCGGGCAGTCGGACAAGGCCGAGAAGCTGCGCGAACACGCCGCCGAACTGCGGACGAAATTCTCCGAAGCGTTCTGGATTCCCGAAAAGGGCTGGTACGCCATCGCTCTGGACGGCAACAAACGCCGCGTCGACGCGCTCACCAGCAATGTCGGGCATTGCCTGTGGTCGGGCATCGTGACCGACGAACATGCCGAACAGTTGGTGCACCATCTGGCGACCGCCGAGATGGACTCCGGATTCGGTTTGCGCACACTGTCTTCCGGCATGGGCGCGTTCAATCCGATGAGCTATCACAACGGTTCGGTCTGGCCGCACGACACCGCCATCGCCGTCGCCGGCCTGCTGCGTTACCGTCACATCCCGGGTGCGGTCGGACTGGCCACCCGGCTGTCCAACGGATTGCTCGACGCCGCAACCGCTTTCGGCGGCCGCCTGCCCGAGCTGTTCTGTGGTTTCCAGCGTTCTCGGTTCTCGGCGCCGGTGCCGTACCCGACCTCGTGTTCCCCGCAGGCCTGGGCCAGTGCCGCGCCGTTGCTGCTGGTCCGTTCCTTCCTCGGACTCGAACCGGATGTGCCGCACCGCACGGTGACCGTGCTGCCGCACGTCCCCGCGCGCTGGGGCAGGGTAGAACTCACCGATCTGCGTCTCGGCGGTACCGCGGTGGATCTGGCGGTGGACGGCGAGCAGGTGACGGCCGCCAACCTCCCCGAGGATTGGCGATTGATCACCCACTGACCGGCCGCGCGGGGCTCACAGAGCGACGCGCTGATCCTCGGGAAGGAAGAGTTTGTCCGACGGCTGGACGCCGAAGGTCGTGTAGAACTCCGGCAGGTTGCGCACCACCTGGTTGCAACGGAATTCGCCGGGGGAGTGCGGATCCGTGGCGACCTGCTGTTCGAGCGACTGCTGGGTCTGCTTCTCCCGCCAATTGCGGCCCCAGGACTGGAACATCGGGGTGTAGTCCGGGGCGTTGCGGCCGCTCTTGGCTTCCTCGATGCGGAAGGCGGCCAGCGCGATCATCAGTCCGCGCAGGTCGGCGAGGTTCTCGCCGACGGTCAGCTGACCGTTGACGTGATCGCTGGGCGGCAGTCCCTCGGGCACCAGCGCGTTGTACTGATCGATCAACTGTTTGGTCTTGGCGTCGAAGGCGGCCCGGTCCTCCGGGGTCCACCAGTCCTCGCGATTGCCCTCGCCGTTGTACTTCGAGCCCTGGTCGTCGAAGCCGTGACCGATCTCGTGGCCGATGGTCGCGCCGATCGCGCCGTAGTTCACCGCCGGTTCGGCGTCGGTGTCGAAGAACGGGGCCTGCAGGATCGCGGCGGGGAAGTTGATCGAATTGGAGGTGGCCTCGTAGTAGGCGTTGACGGTCTGCGGCGACATGCCCCATTCGGCCTTGTCCACCGGCGTCCCCAGCTTGTCCATCGACCGCTTCGCCTCGAAAGCCTCGATGGCGAGCAGGGATTCGACCAGTTGGCCGCGGGTGACCTTCAGCTTCGAATAGTCCACCCACTTGTCCGGATACCCGATCTTGACCGTGATCTTGTCGAGCTTCGCGATGGCGGCCTCGCGGGTCCGCGGCGACATCCACGACGAGTTGCGGAAGTTGTCGCGGTAGGCGGCGAGCAGATTGTCGACCAGTTCCTTGGCTCGTGTCTTCGCCTGCGGCGGAAAGTATTTCGCCGCGTACAGCTTGCCCAGCTGCTCACCGAGATTCGCGTCGACCACCGCGACCGCCGACTTCCACAGCTCCGGCCGCTGCTCGATTCCACTGGTGGCCTTCAGGAAATCGAAATTCGCGTCCGAGAGTTCCTTGTTCATGTACTTGGCGTATTTGCGCAACAGGCTGAGCTTCAGCCATTCCCGCCAGACATTGATATCCACCTCGGTCCACAGCTGACCCGCCGCGGTGACGAACGACGGTTCGCCGACGACCATCTTCGTGAACAGATCCTTGGGCCGGTCGGTGCTGCCGGCGAGCCACGGCTCCCAGTCGAAACCCGGTGCCAGCGCGGTCATCTCGTTCCACGCCATGAGGTTGTAGGTGGCGTCGGCGTCGCGAGTGCGGACGTTGTCCCAGTAACCGGCGGCGATGCGCTTCTCCAGGTCCAGGGTGCGTTCGGCCGCACCGTCCGGATCCGGAAGGCCGGCGCCGGTCGCCAATTTGTGCAGCAACGTCTGATACGCCGAAAGATATTGCCCGAATTCGGGTTTCCGGTAATACTGCTCGCTCATGCCGAGGCCGGACTGTCCCACCGCCGGGATGTAGGCATTCGAATTCTTGCGGTCGATGCTCACGCCCAGCCCGATCAGGCCGCCCAGTGGCAGCGTGCCCATGACCTTCGCGAGATCGGCCCGGTTCTGTGCCCCGTCGATCCGGGCGAACAGCGGTTGCAGCGGGGCGGTGCCGAGCTTCTCGAGCGTGTCCAGATCCATCCGCGCGTCGTAGAGGTCGCGGATCTGCTGGCCCTCCGACCCGTCCTTCGGATCGTGGATCCCGTCGATGACCTCGCGCAGCTGTCCCTCGACCCGATCGGACACCTCGGCGAAGGTGCCGTAGGACACCTTGTCCGGCGGCAGCTGGTAGGTGCGCAGCCAGGTGCCGTTGATATTGCGGTACAGATCGTCCTGCGGTCGCACCGCGGGGTCGACGCCCGACAGGTCGGGACCGGTGAGAGGTTTCGGCTTCGCGTCGTCGCTGTTGCACGCCACCAGGGCGGTGGCCACCGGCACCGCGCCGAGGGCGATCAGGAACGAGCGGCGACCCAGGCGGACCTGGCGACCGGACGATGTCACAGAAAATCCTCTCCCCGACTTCATCGTGCACCTGCGCGACGCTCATCACGACGACTCCACCCGGAGGCGGGCCGGTTGCGTCGGTGAGAGGCTAACCGAACCCGCTGAGTAACGCCTGAGTTCGGCCGCCACGCGTGGGGTGGCCACGCCGCACTCCCGGCTCGACCCTGATTTGGGTGCGACCTGCGGCTTCGCTACACTTGACCGGTTGCCTGCGGGCATTGTGCCCGCACTTCGGCCGCGAACCCACAGTGGTTGATCCTTCCGATCATGCAAAACCGCTGGCAGGCGCTGCCCCGCTGCTGTGCGGGAGCGGGCCGTCAAGGTCCGTCGAAGGGCAACTGACCATGCCCGTCGGGTCGGTAATCCGGCGTGCATTACGTCCAGGTCTAGGAGGAGCTGAAGTGATTCAGCAGGAGTCGCGACTGCGCGTCGCCGACAACACGGGTGCCAAGGAGATTCTGTGCATCCGCGTGCTCGGCGGGTCGTCGCGTCGCTATGCCGGTATCGGCGACGTCATCGTCGCCACCGTCAAGGACGCCATCCCCGGCGGCAACGTCAAGAAGGGTGATGTCGTCAAGGCGGTCGTCGTGCGCACCGTCAAGGAGCGTCGTCGTCCGGATGGTTCGTACATCAAGTTCGACGAGAACGCCGCGGTGCTGATCAAGGCGGACAACGATCCGCGTGGCACCCGCATCTTCGGCCCCGTCGGCCGCGAGCTGCGCGACAAGCGGTTCATGAAGATCGTTTCGCTGGCCCCGGAGGTGCTCTGACATGAAGGTGCACAAGGGCGACACCGTGATCGTCGTCTCGGGTAAGGACAAGGGCGCCAAGGGCAAGGTCATCCAGGCCTACCCGGCGACCGACAAGGTCCTGGTCGAGGGCGTGAACCGGATCAAGAAGCACGTCGCGAACTCCGCGAACCAGCGCGGCGCCAGCTCCGGCGGCATCGTGACCCAGGAGGCGCCCATCCACGTGTCCAACGTGATGGTTGTCGACTCCGACGGCAAGCCGACCCGGGTGGGTTACCGCACCGACGAGAACGGCAAGCGGGTGCGCATCTCCCGTCGCAACGGGAAGGACATCTGAGCATGACCACCGCAGAGAACATTCAGCCTCGCCTCAAGCTGCGCTACCGCGCGGAAATCAAGGACGCGCTGAACAACGAATTCAACTACGCCAACGTGATGCAGATTCCGGGCGTGGTGAAGGTCGTCGTCAACATGGGTGTCGGTGACGCCGCCCGCGACGCCAAGCTGATCAACGGCGCCGTCAACGACCTGGCCCTGATCACCGGTCAGAAGCCGGAGATCCGCAAGGCCCGCAAGTCCATCGCGCAGTTCAAGCTGCGTGAGGGTATGCCGATCGGTGCGCGCGTCACGCTGCGTGGCGACCGCATGTGGGAGTTCCTGGACCGCCTGGTGTCCATCGCGCTGCCCCGCATCCGCGACTTCCGCGGCCTGTCGCCGAAGCAGTTCGACGGCAACGGCAACTACACGTTCGGCCTGAGCGAGCAGTCGATGTTCCACGAGATCGACGTGGACTCCATCGACCGTCCGCGCGGTATGGACATCACGGTCGTCACCACGGCGACCAACGATGAGGAGGGCCGCGCCCTGCTCAAGCACCTCGGCTTCCCGTTCAAGGAGAACTGAGCACATGGCTAAGAAAGCTCTCGTCAACAAAGCCGCCGCGAAGCCGAAGTTCGCCGTTCGTGGCTACACCCGCTGCCAGCGCTGCGGCCGCCCCCGCGCGGTCTACCGCAAGTTCGGCCTGTGCCGCGTCTGCGTCCGTGAGATGGCGCACCGCGGTGAGCTGCCGGGCGTGCACAAGAGCTCCTGGTGAGCTCGCGCTGCTGAGGCAGCGCCCGCGCTGAGCGCGACAATCGAATCGAGAAAGGGTACGGACTCCGGCGAGTCCGTACCCTTTCTTGCGTTGGGCGTCTATGCGGGTGGAAGTCCTGCGGCGGGTAAGAGTAGCGCTGCTTCACCGGCCAGAACGAGTAGTGCCGCTCCATCCACTTCCGATCAGCGCTGCCGGTCGTAGCGGCGCTGAGCGGTGACGACCTGGGCGGTGTGCGCGCGAATCCAGTCGAGGAACGGTTGCATCGATTCGGTGAGCCCCCGGCCGAGCGGGGTGAGGTCGTAGGTGACCCGCGGAGGCAGGGACGGTTCGACCGTGCGCGCCACGAGTCCGTCGCGGACCAGCGCGCGCAACGTCTGCGACAGCATCTTCTCGCTGATCCCGCCGATCGTCGCGTGCAGTTCGGAGTAGCGCCGGGGGCCCGCGCCCAGTGCGGCCAGGATCAGGATTCCCCACCGCCCGGTGATGTGCTCGAGGAGTTCGCGCGCCGGGCATTCGGTGTTGAACGCGTCACTGATACCGCGCCAGGCATCGTGTCCTGGCTGAGAACCGACCGTCACGTGCGGAGCTTACCTGGAGGTAGGAGCTTTCTCCGAGTAAGTTCCAAACCTACGCTGCGTACATGGTCACAGTTGTTTTCGGAGCCAGAGGTAATGTCGGCCGGCACGTCGCGGCGGGCCTGATCGCGGCGGGGGAGAAGATTCGCGTCACGAGCAGACGGCCCGGCGACGCGTCCTTCACTCCCGAAGTGGAGGTCGTCGCGGCCGATCTGGAACGCCCCGAAACCTTCCCCGCCGCACTGGACGGGGCCCGGCGGGTATTTCTCTACGCCAAGCCGGCGGGCATCGACGGGTTCGTGGCGGCGGCCGAGGCCGCCGGTGTGCGGCAGGTGGTGCTGCTGTCCTCCGGGGCCGTCCTGCACGCCGATACCGGCAATCCGATCGCCCGGGACCACCTCGCTGTCGAATCGGCGATCGAAAAGTCCGGTCTGCCTTGGACTTTCATCCGGCCCGGAATGTTCGCCACCAATACGCTGTGGTGGTGGCGCACGTCGATCCGCGACGAGGGGGTCGTCCGGGTGCCGTATCCGGAGGCGCGGACCGCTCCGATCCATGAGAAGGATCTGGCATCGCTCGCGGTCACCGCGCTGACCGAACCGGGACACGAGGGCCGGGCCTATCCCGTCTACGGTCCCGAAGCCGTGACGGTCCGGGAGCAGGTCGAGCAGATAGGTGCGGCCCTCGGCCGCGACATCGCGCTCGAGGTGATCTCACCCGAGCGGGCGCGTATCGAACTGGGAAAAACCATGCCGCCGGTCGGCGTGGAGGCGATTCTGGGCGGATGGCGGGCCGGGACTGTTACACCGCCGCAGATATCGACGGTGATCGCCGATATCACCGGCCGACCGGCCCGCACATTCGCGCAGTGGGCCGCGGATCACCGCGACGATTTCCGCTGAGGCAGAAGGCGGTGGTACCCGATTTTGCCCGCTCATACCGCTCGCCTACACTAGACCGGTTGCTCGGGCACCCTCGTGCCCATATGCGTGCGCGTTGCTCCGGGTGACAGCATTCCGAATCCGGTCGGCAAAGGTGTCGGCCGGACCAGCCGAAATTGTCGTAGGCCCACGACCGCCCCGCGTGACGGTGCTGTATGGGAACCGCGGCGAGAAAGGTAACGGTCAACACATGACCATGACTGATCCGATCGCAGACTTTCTGACCCGTCTGCGCAACGCCAACTCGGCGTACCACGATCAGGTGAAGGCTCCGCACTCGAAGCTCAAGGCGAACATCGCCGAGATCCTCAAGCGTGAGGGCTACATCGCCGACTACCGCACCGAGGATGCGCCCGTCGGCCAGACCCTGATCGTCGACCTGAAGTACGGCCAGAGCCGGGAGCGCAGCCTGCAGGGTGTGCGCCGCGTCTCGAAGCCGGGTCTGCGGGTGTACGCGAAATCCACCAACCTGCCCAAGGTGCTGGGCGGTCTGGGCGTGGCAATTATCTCCACGTCGAAGGGCCTGCTCACCGACCGTCAGGCCAAGCAGCAGGGTGTGGGCGGGGAAGTCCTCGCCTACGTCTGGTAAGGGAGGTAGGAACAATGTCGCGTATCGGTAAGAAGCCGATCTCGGTTCCCGCCGGCGTCGAGGTGACCATCGACGGCCAGCAGGTGTCGGTGAAGGGTCCCAAGGGCACCCTCTCGCACACCGTCGCCGAGCCGATCACCGTCACCAAGGCCGAGAACGGTGAGCTGGAGGTGGGCCGTCCGGACGACGAGCGCCGCAACCGCTCGCTGCACGGCCTGAGCCGCACTCTGATCAACAACATGATCGTCGGCGTGACCCAGGGCTACGAGAAGAAGATGGAAATCTTCGGCGTCGGTTACCGCGTGCAGCAGAAGGGTTCGAACCTCGAGTTCGCCCTCGGCTACAGCCACCCGGTTCCGATCGAGGCCCCCGAGGGCATCACCTTCCAGGTCGAGGCCCCCACCA
Organism: Nocardia cerradoensis NBRC 101014; assembly: GCF_000308535.1. GTDB lineage: Bacteria > Actinomycetota > Actinomycetes > Mycobacteriales > Mycobacteriaceae > Nocardia > Nocardia cerradoensis. The sequence continues at coordinate 52,823 of NZ_BAFW01000029.1, forward strand.
AGTTCTCGGTGTCCGGCATCGACAAGCAGAAGGTCGGCCAGATCGCCGCAGTGATCCACGGCCTGCGCAAGCCCGACCCGTACAAGGGCAAGGGCATCCGCTACGCCGGTGAGGTCGTTCGCCGCAAGGTCGGAAAGACGGGTAAGTAAGCCATGGCACAAACTGAAGCTCAGAAAGCCGCCCGCAAGCCGGTCGGCAAGGATGCGTCGACTCGTCGCCGGGTGTCGAAGACCCGTCGGCACTTCCGTCTGCGCAAGAAGGTCCTCGGCACCGCCGAGCGTCCGCGTCTGGTCGTGTTCCGCTCCTCGCGGCACCTGCACGCCCAGGTGATCGACGATTCCGTCGGCAAGACCGTCGCCTCGGCGTCCTCGATCGAGGCCGATGTGCGCGCGCTCGACGGTGACAAGTCCGCGAAGGGCAAGAAGGTCGGCGAGCTGCTGGCCGCCCGCGCGAAGGCTGCCGGTGTGGAGGCCGTGGTGTTCGACCGCGGTGGCCACGACTACCACGGCCGCATCGCCGCTCTGGCGGATGCTGCTCGCGAAGGTGGGTTGAAATTCTGATGCAGATTCAGCTCATGGACCGAATGAACATGAACGGAAGGAACGTCTGATGCCGGGACGTCAGCGGCGTGACGGCGGCAGCGGACCCGCCGGACAGGGTGGCAGTGGCAACGAGCGCGATCAGCGCGGCGGTGGCCGCGACCGTCGCGGCGGCGGTGACCGTCGCGACAATGCCGCCGAGAAGAACCAGCTCGAGCGCGTCGTAGCGATCAACCGCGTCTCCAAGGTCGTGAAGGGTGGTCGTCGCTTCAGCTTCACCGCCCTGGTGATCGTGGGCGACGGCAACGGCCTGGTCGGTGTCGGATACGGCAAGGCCAAGGAAGTTCCCGCGGCCATCCAGAAGGGTGTCGAGGAGGCTCGCAAGGGCTTCTTCCGCGTCCCGATGATCGGCAGCACCATCACGCACCCGGTGCAGGGTGAGGCTGCCGCCGGTGTCGTCATGCTGCGTCCGGCCTCGCCCGGTACCGGTGTGATCGCCGGTGGTGCGGCGCGTGCCGTGCTGGAGTGCGCCGGTATCCACGACATCCTGGCCAAGTCGCTCGGTAGCGACAACGCCATCAACGTCGTGCACGCGACCGTCGCTGCCCTGAAGATGCTGCAGCGTCCGGAGGAGGTGGCCGCTCGCCGCGGTCTGCCGATCGAGGACGTTGCCCCGGCGGGCATGCTGCGTGCGCGTGCCGGACAGGGAGTCTGACATGGCACAGCTCAAGGTGACCCAGATCAAGTCCACGATCGGCGCCAAGAAGAATCAGCGGGAGTCGCTTCGCACCCTCGGCCTGCGCGGTATCCGCCAGACCGTGGTCCGCGAGGACAACGCCCAGAACCGCGGGCTGATCAACGTCGTGCGCCACCTCGTTTCCGTTGAGGAGGAAACCGCATGACCCCCATCAAGCTCCACCACCTGCGGCCCGCCCCGGGCGCCAAGACCGAGAAGATCCGTGTGGGTCGCGGTGAAGGCTCCAAGGGTAAGACCGCCGGTCGCGGTACCAAGGGTACGAAGGCTCGCAAGAACGTGCCGGCCCGTTTCGAGGGCGGCCAGATGCCGATCCACATGCGCCTGCCGAAGCTGAAGGGGTTCACCAACCCGTTCCGCGTCGAGTACCAGGTCGTGAACGTCGGCGATATCGCGCGCCTGTTCCCGCAGGGCGGCACCATCGGCAAGGACGAGCTCGTCGCTGCCGGTGCCGTGCGTAAGAACCAGTTGGTGAAGGTGCTCGGCGAGGGCGAGATCGGTGTGGCCGTTCAGGTCAGCGCCGACAAGTTCTCCGGCTCCGCCAAGGAGAAGATCACCGCCGCCGGTGGTACCGCCACCGAACTGGGCTGACAGTTACTGGTAATACAGTCGGGGCGCCGGACGGGTGAGAGCCCGTCCGGCGTCGCTGTTAGAGTTCAAGTGTTGTCTGCCAACCAGTCTGCCCCGTTGTCGTGGCACAGGACCGGCTCTGCCCTGTAGGGCACCGGTATGTGCCGAGGTGACGGAAGTGGGCGTGACCCCCGTGTCGTCAGCCAGGAGGATCTGTGCTTTCCGCCTTCGTGTCGGCCTTCCGGACCCCGGACTTGCGGCGGAAGATTCTCTTCACGCTGGGCCTGATCGCGCTGTACCGCGTCGGCGCCTCGCTACCGTCGCCGGGCGTCGACTACAAGGCGATCCGCCATTGCATCGACGTCGTCTCCGGCGGTGACAATGCCGGCATCTACCAGCTGATCAACCTGTTCTCGGGTGGTGCGCTGCTGCAGCTGTCGGTGTTCGCGATCGGGATCATGCCCTACATCACCGCGAGCATCATCATCCAGCTGCTGACGGTGGTCATCCCGCGGTTCGAGGAACTGCGAAAAGAAGGCCAGTCCGGCCAGAACAAGATGACGCAGTACACGCGGTATCTGTCGGTCGCGCTCGCGATTCTGCAGGCCACGGGTCTGGTCGCCCTGGCCGCGCGCGGTCAGCTGCTGCGCGGCTGCCCGCAGGACATCCTCGCCGACACCAGCATCTTCGGCATGATCATCATCGTGCTGGTGATGACCGCCGGCGCGGCGCTGGTGATGTGGTTCGGCGAGCAGATCACCGAGCGCGGTATCGGCAACGGTATGTCGCTGCTGATCTTCGCCGGTATCGCCGCCCGCATCCCGAGCGAGGGCAAGCAGATCCTCGACAGCAAGGGCGGGCTGATCTTCGGCCTGGTGTGTGTCGCCGCCTTCGTGGTGATCGTCGGCGTGATCTTCGTCGAACAGGGCCAACGCCGAATACCGGTGCAGTACGCCAAGCGCGTGGTCGGCCGCAAGATGTACGGCGGGTCGTCGACCTACCTACCGCTGAAGGTCAACCAGGCGGGCGTGATCCCGGTGATCTTCGCCTCCTCGCTGCTGTATCTGCCGAACCTGGTCGCCCAGCTGACCCAGTCGACCAACTCCGACAGCTGGTGGCAGAAGATCATCCAGAAGTATCTGGTGAACCCGGGTAACCCGGTGTACGTCGTGATCTATTTCGCGTTGATCGTGTTCTTCACCTACTTCTACGTCGCGATCACCTTCAACCCGGAGGAGCGCGCGGACGAGATGAAGAAGTTCGGCGGCTTCATTCCCGGTTACCGTCCGGGTAAGCCGACCGCCGACTATCTGAACTATGTACTGAGCCGAATCACCCTCCCCGGTTCGATCTACCTCGGTGCTGTTGCCGTACTGCCCAACCTGCTGTTGCACATCGGTGGCGGCGGTGGCGGTTCGAACTTCTTGCCGTTCGGCGGCACGTCGGTGCTGATCGTCGTGAGCGTCGGCCTCGATACGGTCAAACAGATCGAGAGCCAACTGATGAACAGAAATTACGAAGGGTTCCTCAAGTGAGACTCGTACTGCTCGGACCGCCGGGTGCCGGTAAAGGGACACAGGCCGAACTGCTGTCGGACAAGCTGGGCGTTCCGCACATCTCCACGGGGAATTTGTTCCGTGCGAACATCTCCCAGCAGACCCCGCTCGGCCGCGAGGCGCAGAAGTACCTCGACGCGGGCAATCTGGTGCCCAGTGATGTGACCAATCGCATGGTGGAGTCGCGTATCGCCGAGCCCGACGCCGTCAACGGTTTCGTGCTCGACGGCTACCCGCGCACCGTCGACCAGGCCGAGGCCCTGGAGAAGATGCTCAAGGAATCCGGCCACGCGCTGGACGCGGTGCTGAGTTTCGAGGTTCCCGAGGAGACGCTCGTCGAGCGTCTGGTCGAGCGCGGCCGCACCAGCGGACGCACCGACGACAACGAGACGATCATCCGGAACCGGATGAACGTGTATCGCGAGGAAACCGAGCCGCTGCTCGAGCACTACGACGGTCTCGTGGTCGCCGTCGACGGTGTCGGCGAGATCGCCGAGGTCAACACTCGCGCGCTCCGAGCCCTGGGTCGCTGAGGCGAATGGTTTTCGGCCTCAAGCAGAAGAAGGTGGTGCCGTTCCGCACCGCCGGTGAGCTCGATGCCATGGCCGCGGCCGGCGCGATCGTCGGCCGCGCGCTGGTCGCCGTGCGCGCGGCCGCCAAGCCCGGCGTGTCGACGTTGGAATTGGACGAGGTCGCCGAGCAGACCATCCGCGAAGCGGGCGCCGTCCCGTCCTTCAAGGGCTATCACGGTTTCCCGGGCTCGATCTGCTCCTCGGTGAACGACCGTGTGGTGCACGGGATTCCGTCGAAGGACGAGGTGCTCGCCGAGGGCGATCTGGTCTCCATCGACTGCGGTGCGATTCTCGAGGGCTGGCACGGCGATTCGGCGTGGACGTTCGGCATCGGCGAGGTCATCGAGGCCGACCGGCTGCTCAGCGAGGCCACCCGGCTGTCGATGGACGCCGGTATCGCGGCCATGCTGCCGGGCAATCGCCTGACCGACGTCTCGCACGCGATCGAGCTGGGCACGCGCGCCGCGGAGAAGGAACACGGCCGCGCCTACGGCATCGTCGACGGCTACGGCGGACACGGCATCGGCCGTCAGATGCATATGGATCCGTTCCTCGCCAATGAGGGCGCACCCGGACGCGGTCCGAAACTGGTGGTCGGGTCGGTGCTGGCCATCGAGCCGATGTTGACCCTCGGCACCACGGAAACCACTGTGCTGGAAGACGATTGGACCGTCGTTACCACCGACGGCAGTCGCGCCGCGCACTGGGAGCACACCGTGGCGGTCACCGAGGACGGCCCGCGAATCCTGACCGTCCGCCCCGAATAATTCTCTTCGCGACGCACCCGTGGCCTCGTCGGCGCGGGTGCGTCGTGCTGTCGGAGGGCTGTTACGCCGTACGCCCGGTCATGGTGGTGAGCGGAACCACGCCCGTCCAGCCGCACGGGCGGTCACAGCTGGCGACGACGGTGGGCGCCCCGGCGAAATCGGCCGAAGCCCGTGCGGGATAACCGCATTCGGGACATTTGCCGAAGTAGTCGAGAACCTCGTGCATTCCGGGGTTCATGGCGATCCTGCGTTCGGTCACGGGCCCTCCTCACAGTCGGCGTACGGTGTGGCGGCCGCACGTGTCGATGAATATCTGCTGGTCGAGAACCTAACTCGCGCGCCGGTGCGATCGATCGGTTCCGGCGTGCGCATTGGACATCTCACAAGCGGTGCGGCGAGGCGCTGCGGGTGTGCCACAGCGCGTCGGCCGCGCCAGGTCGATTAAGCTGAATCGGTAATCGTGTGTCGAGGGGGGACTGTGGCCGGTTCGGTGATGGCCGAGGATAACGATCGGGACCTGGCGGCGGCGATCGGCGATCTGGCCGCGCGGTCCGGGCTGGGCCGGCATCAGCAGACATATCTGCCCCGGTCGCCGCGCACGGGCGGCAAGATCGTGCTGATCGTGCTCGCGAGCGCGGGGGTGATCGCCGCGGTGGTGTCGTTCGCGGTGAGGCAGCCGGTGCTCGGCATCCTGGCCGCGATCTTCCCGATCGTGTTGGTACCGGCGCTGATTCGGGCGTTCCGCTGCACCCGCAGTTACGAGGGCGCCCGGCTGGACCTCTACGATCGGGGACTGGTCGCGGCCCTGCTGGGACGGTTGTGGGCGGTGCGCTACGACAGCACCACCGTGTACCAGAACATCGTGCGGCATATGCGCAACGGCCATCACATCGGCACCACCTACGCCTACACCCTCACCGACCTCGCCGGTACGAATTTCGTTGTCGGCGACGGCATATCGGATCCGCAGCAGTGGGGTCCGGCGATTCAGCGGGCCGTCACCGACGCTCAGCTGCCGCAGGCGCTGGCAGCCCTGCAGGCGGGGCATCGGCTCGTGTTCGGCGAGCTGTGGATGACGTGGTACGAGGTCGGCTCACCCCGCAAGTCGGCGCCGTGGACGCAGGTGAATCAGGTGTCGATCTCCGACGGCCGGCTCAGCGTCGATGTGGCCGGGCGCTGGTTCGCGCTGACCTCGGCGATGGTGAGCGATATTCCGAACTTCCTGATCTTCGAGGCGCTGGCCACCCATCTGTCCCGGGTGCACGGCGGTAGTCGACACTGAATTTCCTTGGGCGCCACCGGATATTCAATCTGGTGTGCTGTTGTTGCTACTGCGCGCGTCGACGGTGGAGGTGGCAGTGGTCAACGAACGGCTCCATGCCGACATGATGACGGTGCTCGAGGGGCTCGACGAGCAATTGCGCGGGATCGCGGAGATCCAGTTGCGACGCTCCCGCCTGACGGCCACCGCGAGCACCTGTGAGCAGCGAATTCAGGTGACGGTCAATGCCGACGGGCTGCTGATCGACACGAAGTTCGCCGACGATATCGCGGATCTGACCTACGACGAGATCGCCGCCGGGATGACCGCGGCGGTGCAGCAGGCCGCGGCCGAGGTGCTGCGCCAGGGCGCCGAACTGATGCAGCCGCTGCGTGAACGCAAACTGCAGTTGCCCAAATTGTCGGAATTCGTCGAGGGCGCACCGGATCTCGGGCAGATGATGCCCACCGCGCCCCCGGCGCCGACCCGGCTCGAGGACTATCGCGACGTCCCGCCCGCGCATCCGATGGACGGTAGCGCGCACCGCTCGATGGTGTCCGACGAGGACTGATCCGTCGTGAGCCTGTACCTGCCCCCGCCCGTGCGTCCGATTGCCTGGGTTGCCGGTGCGAGCTGGCCCGACGGCGACGAAGACAAGATGTGGGCGGTGTCGCGGGCGTGGGAGCAGGCGTCCAAGGATCTCGCGGCGCAGGTCTCCGGTATCGAGAGCGCGAAAAACGCGGCGATGGCGGCCTTTCCGGCGGGTGATGCCGCCGATCAGATCGGCAAGTTGTTCGACGTCTTCCTGCAGGGGGACCAGTCGCTCGCGACGCTGGCCGAATCGTTCAAGACCATCGGCGATTCGACCTTCGACGTCGGAACCGAACTGCAGTCGGCGAAGATCAACATCATTGTCTCGCTGTGCATTCTGCTGGTCGAGATCGCCTGGGCATGGCTGTTTCCGCCGACCGCGCCGGCGGTGGAGGCGGCTGCGATCGGCACCACGCGATCGATCGTGAAATTCATCGCCGACGCACTGCAGAACGCACTCGAACGGGCCTGGGCGAAACTGGGATTCGCGACCCGCGGCGAACTCAACGGCGCCTCCCGGTACTGGTTCAAACACATCCTCTCGGCCGATACCTGGAAGGGGATGAAGGGGCAGACCTGGAAGTACAAGGCCAAGACGATTCTGCCGACGGCCAAGGGCATGGGCGTCTACACGCTGAAATTCGGCGAGGGCGCGCTCTGGGCGCCGGTCACCAATGCGATCGTGCAGGGCGCGCAGATCGCGGACGGTAAACGGCACGGATTCAACTGGAAGGAATTCGGCGCCTCCTGGGCGGCGTCGGCGCTGAGCACCATCCCCAGTCGCGAACTCGGCCGCTACATGGGCTTCGGGATCAGTAACCTCGACAAGAAATTCGGCGGCGCGATCACGAATATGCCGTTCCGGTCGGGAATGTTTTTGCAAGGCGCGACCATCGGCGCCACGGCCGGTGTCTTCGGCAACATCTTCGGCAATATCGGCGCGGGCGCGGTGACCGGCGATTTCGCGGGCGCCTTCGCGGGGCCGGAGGGGTGGGTCGGTAGTGCGGCCCGCGGTGGCATGGTCGGCGGTATCCGCGGTCTCGGTACGAAGACGACCACCAATACCGAGGGCGACCCGCGATTCAACCTGTGGATGAATGCGAAAGCGCCGTGGGCCCCGCCGAAGACGCCACCGACCAACAACCCGCTGACACCGAGGCCGGTGCCGGGACAGACCGAGTCGTCATCGACGAGCACTGGCGCCACGACGAATACCGCGACGAAGAACTCGGGCGGAAATAACCAGGCGGGCGGGGGTTTCCGTGATCCGTCGGATCCGAACTATATGACGCCGTCGCGCCCGGCTCCTGCCCCGCCGACTCAGTCGGCCGGGGCGGGGGGCGGCGGAAATCATTCGGGCACAATGGGTTTTGGTGGTCAGCACCAGTCGGCGTCCGGTGGGCACGGTGGTGGTGGTTTCCGTGATCCGTCGGACCCGAACTATATGACGCCGTCGCGTCCTGCGCCG
>NZ_BAFW01000028.1 GCF_000308535.1 Nocardia cerradoensis NBRC 101014
CGAACATATGTGTGATCGAAGTGAGAGAGTAATCGCCGACCATCGGCGCGGTCAACGCTTTCACCGAACATCAGTTCGGGTGATTATGCAAATGGGCTGTTCGGCCCGGCGATTCCGAATTACGCTGCGACAGCGGAATTTCAGTGCACCGCGGTATGCCAGACAATGGCCGCCGCGAGCGCCCCCGCGCCGTTGAGCGACCAGTGCAGGGCGATCGGCGCGAGCAGACTTCCGCTGCGCCGGCGCAACCAGGTGAAGATCACACCGGCGGCCGCGGTGGCCAGGACGGCCAGTGCGATTCCGGCGATCTGCCCGCCGACACCACCGCCGAGCAATGTGCTCAAGCCGCGGTTACCGCTGGTCAATCCGAGTGACGAGGCGATATGCCAGCAGCCGAAAAGCAGTGACCCGACGAGGAATACGCCGCGTGCGCCGGTCGCTCGATCCAGTGCGCCGTGCAGGACGCCGCGGAAGGCGAGTTCCTCCGGAATCACCGTCTGCAGTGGAATGACGATCATGGAGGCGATCAATGCCCCGGACAGGGTCGCATATCGATTCGCGAGAAAGAACGGCCGCGTAATCGGCAGCAGTGCGCCGATCACCACCGCGCCCACGACAATCGCTACCGCGCCGAGCGCATAGAGCGTTCCGCGCCGCCACTGCCGTGGCGAAAGTCCCAATTCCGCCCAGCCCAGCCCGCGTCGCCGCATCAACAGCACGAGAATCACCGCGGCCGCCGGAACGGTCGCGATATTCGCCCATTGCGAGGTGAAATGCGCGATCAGATTCGTACCGGCGAGCACCGCCACCACGACGGCGACGTCGAGGTAAGCGTGTAACCGGCGCCCCGGGCCGACCGGGGCCGAGGACTGCGCAACCCCGTTATCGTTTCGAGACATCGCCGCCAGTCTACGTTCATCCGGGCGGGCGCGCCGTGTTCGGCGGGTCACGATCGACGCGTCGGACGCCGGCGCCGCGGCTCGCGGGGCGAGCGCCCCTTCGCGCTATCCGGTCGGCTCGCCGTTCCAGCCGGCGTAATCGGTCCACGCCTGCAGGGTCCGTGTGGTCTCGAACACCCGCTCGGCCCCGCTGATCGGGTCGGTGAAGGCGAGTCGGGCAGCCAGAAGTTGCAGCGGCCGGGTGAAATCGTCCACGGGGCGATCGGTGAGTTCGGGATAGAAGTCGTCTCCCAAAATCGGCACTCCGAGCCCGTTCATGTGCAGTCGCAGTTGATGGGTGCGGCCGGTGTGCGGGCTCAGCCGGTAGCGGCCGAGGCCGTCGCGGTGGTCGATCAGTTCGATCAGCGTTTCCGCGTTGGGTTCGCCCTCGACCTCGAAGGCGCGAAGGATCGTGCGCTCCTTGATGATTCGGCTGCGCACCGTGCGGGGCAGGGTCAGTTCGGGATCGTAGGGCGCGATCGCCTCGTACTGTTTGTGCACGCGGCGCTTGTGGAACAGGGTCTGATACGCCCCGCGCCGCGCCGGATCGACCACGAACAGGATCAGTCCGGCCGTGGTCCGGTCCAGCCGGTGCGCGGGAATCAGATCCGGGAGGTCCAGATCGCGCCGCAACCGGACGAGTGCGGTCTCGAGGATGTGCTGTCCGCGCGGAATCGTGGACAGGAAGTGCGGTTTGTCGACGACCAGCAGATGGTCGTCGCGATGCACCACGGTGACCTCGAACGGGACCGGTGTCTCGTCGGGCAGATCGCGATGGAACCACACCGCGCCCCCGGGGACATAGGGCGCGTCCGGCTCGATCGGACCGTCGAGGTCGACGATGTCGCCGCCCGCGAGCATCTCGTCGATGCGCGCGGCGGGGACCCGGGGGAGCCGATGGACCAGATGGTCGCGAATCGTCGCCCAGGTTCCGTCTTCGGGTAACCGCAGCCGCGCCGGATCGAGTCCGTGGCGCTTGGGCAGCGGCGGCTGTTGCCGGCGTCGCACACAACGACCCTAACGACAGCGCCGCAGTGCCTCCGATCAGAGGTCACGGTCCCGCGCAGCCGGTCGGTCGTCTGCCATTCGATACTGGCCGGCCTCGAGTCGCTCCAGCACGCCGGACGTCCACCGAGACAGGTTGTCGAACGTGCCGCTCCACAGCTCGAGCAGATCGGCGGAATGCGGAGCTTCGTACCGGGGCGGGTAGTCGGCCTTCATGGCGAGTAGTTCGTCTCGCACCTGCGCACTGTGTTGCCGTTGCTGTCGCAGCAGGCCGATGACGTGCGATCGCGGCAGGGTGTCCATGAACGCGATACCGGCGCCGAGTTCCTCCATATCGATGCTGACCAGCGCCGCGTCCAGGAGGGTGCGGAACTCGGCGTCACCGGCCTCGGTCATCTCGAAGAGGGTGCGGCCGGGACCGGTGCTGCTGGCTTCGGTTCCGCTCGCCCGCAGTTTGCCCTCGTGGGTGAGCTGTTTGAGGGCGTGATAGATCGAGCCCGGCTTCACATGCGTCCACGTGTCGGCGCGCCAGGACAGCAATTCGCGCCGGACCGCGTAGCCGTACGTCGGCTGCCGCAACCGGATCACGCCGAGGACGAGTAATCGCACTGTGGACACGAACGGATGATAACCTCCACTAGTCAAATTTGAATACCGGGAGGGATGTGGGATGCCCGAGAGTGCGGTGCCGTTGTTGTGGAGCCGTAAGTCCGAGCTGTCGGAAGTGCTCGACTTCTACCGCGGCCTCGGTTTCGAGGTCACCTATGAGCAGACTCGCCCCTACGTGTACGGCGCGGTCACGCGTGGCGGGTACGAACTGCACTTCACCGCCAGGCCCGACGGCGTCGACGCGGAACTCAGCTGTTTGATTCTCGTCGACGACGTCGGTGCTTATCACGGCGAATTCACTGCCGCACTGCGCGCGCGGCTCGGCAAGGTGCCGGCCAAGGGGGTGCCTCGAATCACGCGGTTCAAGCCCGGGCAGACCCGCTTCACGATGGTGGATCCCGCGGGCAATCACGTGCTGGTGATCCAACGAGACGAGCCGCGCGAGCTGGAGTACGGCGGGTCCGCAGAGCTCGAAGGCCTCGCCCGGGTGCTCGACAATGTGCGCATACTGCGCGATTTCAAGAACGACGACGCGGCGGCGCTGAGAGTGCTGGAAGTCGGCCTGCGCAGATACGGGCCGACCGCGACGCCGGAGGATCTGGAGCGTGCGCAGCGGGAGCGGGCGGAGCTGTCGGGCGAGCTGCCCTAGCGCCCGCGCGGGCGGTCCCGGGCGCGACGGCGGGCGCGCCCGGGACCGGTCGTGCCCTAGACGGTGCAGGGCAGGTTCGCGTAATAGGCGATCGTGCACTCGGATTCGCGGGTCAGCTTCCAGGTGCCGTCGATGTCCTTCCACTTCAGCTCGATGTACATGGCATCGAAGCCGGGGACGTTGATCTGCA